>CAYTMD010000017.1:4793-28650 GCA_964438685.1 uncultured Acidobacteriota bacterium | reverse complement strand
GCAAATGAACACTGTAGATGTTTCTCGACCATGCGCACTGTCACGATAGGTTGCTCGAAGAGATAATCCAATAGATTAATGCCCAAGGTAATACGGCTGAGATTCTGACGATGGAGATCTCTCAGGTTAATGATAGCCCGTGATTTATCAGTTGCCTGACGACTCACGTCCTGGACTCCGCGCAAAAAGAACTTCAACCATCCTTCCCAGTCACCATCGTTCCGTATGGCCATTAAGCGGTCGTAGTACTCCGCGCGGCGTCCCTTCAAATAGTGGCTGAGATAGAGCAACGGCCGTTGGAGGACCCCTTGCTGGCAGAGCAGGAATGTGATCAGCAACCTGCCCACGCGCCCATTGCCATCCAGGAATGGATGGACGGTTTCGAATTGAGCGTGTGCCAAGCCGCAATGGATTAGCGCAGGAAACGAGGTGGTATCGTTAAGAAACTTCTCCAGGTTATCCAGCGCTTGGTGCATCTCGTGCGGTGGCGGGGGTACAAACGTAGCTGTTGTGAGAGTGCAATTCTCCGGGCCGATCCAGTTCTGGCTGGTGCGAAACTCCCCGGGCGTTCTGTGCCCGCCACGAACCCCCTTCAGAAGTTCCGCGTGGATTTCCCGGATGAGCCGGAGGCTCAGAGGCAGCTCCTTCAGCCTTTCCAAGCCATAATTCATAGCCCGGACGTAATTGACGACCTCCTCGATGTCCTTCGGAACGTGATAGCCTTCAGCATCAGCTTCAAATTGCAGCAGGTCTTCGAGTGTACTTTGAGTCCCCTCGATCTGCGAACTGAGAACGGCTTCCTGGCGAACGTACATGGCCACGAAGAGGTTTGGGTTCGGCAGGACGGAAGCAACTCCATCCAGCCGGCCCAGTTCTCTGTCAGCGTCCGATAGCAACCTGACTAGTTCATCGTCCATCCTGATCGGGGGTGCGGGAGGGAGGGGGGAGGGTATGAAGGCCGAATATCCAGTCATTTGCTTTATGGTTTGGCCTGCTCGCATAACAAGAGCTCCATCCCAAACAGCTTATTGTAGTCCCGTATAATAAGGCTCTGCCAGCACGTGCGTTATTATACCAAAAGGCGCTTTTCTATAATAACCTAAAGCGGTGTAGGTTCTTAGGGCAAGATTGCGTTTGGTTTCAGACAGATACGATTCCGCCAAAATTGCCGAATTCCCTGGCAATTTCAGACCGGGCACCGCTGGTTTCCTCAGGTGGTTTGGTCCTTGCCGATGATCGGCGCAAGGAACTGGCGCAAGGCTTCCTGGACCTCGTCGAGTTTTCCCGCGAAGAAATGGTCCGCGCCCTCGACCCAATGAATCTGTTTGGGCTCGGCAAGCGAGTCAAAGAGTTCCGAAACCTGGGCAACCGAGCCGAACTCATCGCGCGTTCCCTGCAAAATCAATTTGGGTTTGCGAACATCGTGCAGAAAGTCGAAGTCGGACATGTTCGCCGGAACGCCCAAGCCTACCAGCGTTGAGACGCGAGGGTCGGTTGCACCCACCGCGAGACCTACCCACGATCCAAAAGAGAATCCCATTAAGCAAACCGGCAATCCGGGAAAGTGCGCAGCCAGGTAGTCGAGGGCGGCGCGAACGTCTTCGCGTTCGCCTTCGCCGCCGGTAAAAGTCCCTACGCTCTTGCCCGCCCCGCGGAAATTGAACCGCAGCGTGGGGAGACCCGCCAGGAGTGCGGCCTTGGCGGCTCGAAACACCACCTTGTTGTGCATGGTGCCCCCGTAAAGCGGGTGCGGGTGGCAAACCAGCGCCACATGGCGTGGCGTGACCCCGGGGTCCCATTCCATCAGCGCTTCCAGGGGTCCATCCGGACCGGAAATAAATGTTCGGTCGATCTTCGTAAATCACCTCGGTGGAATTAAACTCTCAGCCTTCAGCTTTCAACTCTCCTCCCGGCCTTTGGCTGATAGCGGAGAGCTGATTGCTGACAGCTACACATAGTGTAGAATGAAGGCGGCATTGGCGTCATCATCGGGATGTGCTAAACAAAGTTGAGTTATGGCGATTAGAATTACACTCCTCATACTATTCCTGTTGGCTGCGATGGGTGCCGCCTACTACTACCTTGCGCATAGGCCGGCGCACACCCTTAATCTTGAAGTGGCGTACGTGTTGCCGCCAAAACTGCAAATGGTCGATACGCCTGCCGAAGTGCGAATAGTAGTCGGTTCCCTAAAAAGTGGAGAGCGCGTAGAGATCTTGCACCGGACACGCAACTGGGCGGAAATCCGGACGCCTGAAAACTTGACGGGTTGGGTGGAAAACAAGGATCTGCTCGATTCCCAGACGTATGAAAGCGGGCAGAAAATGCTGCGCGATCTGCTCGCAAATCCCGCGCAGGCAGAAGGCCACACGAGTGGCGTGGTCAACCTGCGGCTTGAACCGGCCCGGGACGCCATCCAGCTTTCCCAGTTGCCGGAAAACATGAAGGTGCAGATCTATGGCCGGCGCATGTTGGATCGTCCCGCGCCCGACGGCCAACCCTCCGCGGCCAAGGTGCGGGATGCGTGGTACCAGATCCGGACCGACGCGGGCGCGGGTTGGGTGTTGGGACGATTCGTAGCCCTCGACTTTCCTGAACAGCTCTCGCCCTATGCACAGGGCTCCAACATGGTGGCCTGGGTGGTGCTCACCACAGTTGATGATGGGGGCCAGGCGGTGCCGGAATACATCACGGCGGACCGCCTGGGTACCCAGGAAGCGGATTTTTCCCACATCCGGGTTTTTACCTGGTGGATCAAGAACCACAAATATGTGACAGCTTACGTGGAGAGCGACTTAAATGGCTATTTCCCCATTCGTGTGGCTGTGGTCAATGGCGTTCACTACTTCCGCCTCCGGTTAATCGATGATCAGGGTCAGAAATTCCAGAAGGTATATGGGCTGTTTGATACCATTACCCGCATGGTTGGAACAGTGCCGGGTTGGGAAAGCGATGAGATGCCCCCGGAACCTGAGTCCCATCACCACAACCGTTCCCGGCGAAGAAGAGGTTAAGTTCACCCATGGAGCAAGATCAGGAAATTCAGCGAGCCGGCGGCTTTTGGCGCTGGCTCACCCGTGCATGGTTTGCACTCACCCGGCGGAAAATTCGCCTTCTGCACGCCGGAGACATGACTGCTGACGGACCGGCGTTGTTCGCCGTAAGTCATCCGGCAGGCTTCCTGCACGCACTGGTCCTGGCGGTGGCATTGGAGCGTCCCGTCCATTGTTTGTTGCCGCAAAGTCTGGCCCGCGGCCCGCTCGCCCGATTCCTGGCACGCCAACTGGGAATGATCCTCTTCGAGGATGAAGGACCGCTGTCGGAAGCGATCCTTCGCGAGGGAATTGACGTTCTCTCTGGCGGCGGAGCGCTGGTGGTATTCGCGGATGCAGGCACGGCCGGCCGCGGCGCACCTGGCGTGTTAGCCTCCACCGCTGCAACACTGGTTTGGCGCGCGGAAGCCCAGCATGTTGGCCGCCGCGTGGCAGTCCATCCCGTGCATCTCTTCCTGTCGAAATCAACGGCGCAATCACGTGAAATTCTAATTTACGTGGACCTGGTCATGGACCGCCCGGAAGGCCGCCCCACGGCGGTCTCACAGGATGCCGATACGCAGGCCTTCACCACGACGCTCGAAGCGAGATTTCAAGAAAATGCTTTCCAGCTTCGACCGGCGGACCTGGAATATTTCCTCGGGGATATTGAAGAGGTCTTGCGAACAGGATTGCAGGAAGACTGGGCATCCCGCCCGGAGTGGAAACAAGAAACGGATGGGTTTGTGCTGAGCCGGTTGGTAACGGATTGGGTGAGGCAGACGAATTGCTCCAATCCCGCGCGACTGGTGACGCTGCGTAAATCCCTGGACGATCACCGCCGCCTCCAAAAGGAATGCGCGCTGCGGGAACTGGAAGTTGAGGGCGTGGGTTCGCCGCTGAGTTCGGGATGGCGGCGATCCGTGCTTTGGCTCGAGGCGGTGCTGGGACTGCCGATTGCGCTCTATGGATTGCTGAATCATCTGGCGATCGTTCTGGTTCTCTTCCTCGCACGGTCTTTCAAGGGAACCAACGCGCGTGCCCGCTCCACTGAGTGGACACTGCGGGGGGTCGTGATCCTGGTGTTTTATACCCTCCAAGTCTTTCTGGTAGCCCATTGGCGGGGCAGGGCAGCCGCGGGATATTATGCCCCCACCCTGCCAGTGTCCGGCATCTACCTCTGGCGGTACGTGGGATTGCTCCGGCCTCAGGCGCGGTTGATGTTCATTGCCCTCACCATTCCCCCACTGACGAGAAAAATCAAACGCCTGCGGCGTGAATTGTTGGAAGAACTTGACCGGACACTGACGGCGCACGAAGAAAAAACCAGTGTGGCGCAATAAGACCAGTTCTGCGAGGCCAACGTGACACTATTTCTTAGTGAATCCGACGTCCGTGAACTCTTGCCGATGGAGCGCGCGCTGGAGTGCGTTGAGGCAAGCTTCGTGGCGCAGGGTAATGATCGCGCCATAAACCGTTCGCGCGAGCGAATCCTGCTGCCCCAGGTATCGTTGCATTACATGGCGGGGGCACTGCCGGAATCGCAACATGTGGGCATGAAAATCTATACCGTTACGCGAGATGACTTCCGTTTTTATGTCCTTCTCTTTGATACTGGGAGCGGCAGGCTGCTCGCATTGATGCAGTCTGACCATTTGGGGCGCCTTCGAACCGGGGCGGCGAGCGGCATCGCCACCAAATACCTCGCGCGCCAGGAGGCCTCACGTGTCGCTGTGATCGGAACCGGGCGGCAGGCCCGGACGCAGCTCCAGGCCATCGCCCTGGTCAGAAAGCTCACGGGAGTCAAGGTCTTCGGCCGCGACAGGGATCGCTTGCAAAGTTTTTGCCGGGAAATGTCAGAAGAGCTTGGCGTACCGGTGGAACCTGCTTCCAGCGCCGCGGAGGCGACTCGCTTTGGGGAAATCGTGATCACCGCGACCAGCGCTCAACAACCGGTGGTGCTCGGCGAGTGTTTGCAGCCCGGAGTTCACGTCAATGCGATTGGGGCCAACATGGCCAACCGCCGCGAACTGGATGACGAGGTGTTACGGCGCGCCACCCTGATCGCCGTGGATTCCGTGGAGCAGAGCCGCAAGGAATCCGGCGACCTCATTCAGGGTTTGGCAAATGTGGGGAAAAGCTGGGACAGCGTTATTGAACTGCACACGGTTGTGGCCGGGAAGCATCCCGGGCGAACGTCGGCGGATCAGACCACCCTTTTCAAATCACATGGAATAGCCTTGTGGGACGTGGCGGTGGCCGGCTACGTCTATCAGCAGGCGTTGCAACTAGGAAAAGGGAAAATGTTGGAGATTGACTAGCCTTGTCATGAAGAGTTCGGGCGAGTCACCCATCACTGCTTGTTCGACGCGTCCGATTCGATGGCAATCTTCTTGGCGGTGATTTCTCCACTCTCAGCCAGGTCGCCGCCCACCGATATAATCAGCCCAGTATGAAGATCATGGAAGTCGCCAAGGCTGCCGTCTTTTTTCCTGATTTCGGTTTTGTCGTTGTATACCACGTGGAAGATGATGTTCTCCGTGGTGCTTACTGTCAGTTTGCCCGCGCTCATTGCCGTGATTTTACCTTCGAGGGTAAAATCCATGTCTTGAGCTGAAGCAGTGCGCGCAATCGAAGGGTTAGAGGAGAACGCGGTTCCGGGAAGATGCAGGGTGCAGATCAGAAAGACGGCAAGAACGGCGATGCGGCGTATAACCATGGGCAAATTCCTCCCTTGATCGACGCATGTATTCTACCGCCACTTACGGTCCCAACCAGATTATTTTAAAATTCCGCCAGTCTCAGGGAAATTAATGCCAAGGATCTCGGCAATCTCCCTACCGTACTCGATGCCTGCTTCACCCGCGCGTGGCGTCCCGTCCCGTCCAACCCAGACGACCTTAAAGACCCCTGATTTGCTCCCCTGAACGGGCTCCAATTTCAATTGCATCCCCACCTTGAGCGGCATCCGGGTCTTTAACTTCGCGCCGAACTTACTCAGTGTTACTATCCGGGTATTCTCCGTAAAAGGGACGTGGTTGGCAAGCATGCCCGAAATTCTTACCGGGCACCCAATGTTCACGCGTACGCTACGGCGTAGCGGGATCGAACTGGCGGACTTGCCCATGGTACACCTCTTGAGATGCCATGCCGGAAGGGCTTAAGGACGCCGCAACCGGGCTGGGCTTATACATAAAGCATATCCCATTCAAACCAGGCTACATATTATCATAGCTGGATTGCCCACAATGAGTTGGTGGAATAGTACTTTGGTCAGGTGCTCGTCCACGGTTCCAAATCCGCCGGTTCCTTCGCCCTGAATTCAGGATAGACTGGGCATACCCAAGGCAATCATCAAGTGCCCTGGCCGTGAACAAGGAGGCCTTTCCGACGATGCGAGCGGTGGTGCAGCGGGTCAAGCGTGCGGAAGTGCGAGTAGGAGAAGAGGTTGTGGGCCGGATTGGGTTCGGCCTCGTGGTGCTATTGGGCGTGGGGAAGGATGACACGGAAGCAGCGGGCGAGGCTCTGGCGGAGAAGATCGCGAATCTTCGTGTTTTTGATGACGACCGGGGAAAGATGAATCGGTCGCTTCTGGATGCCGGCGGACAAGCGCTTTGCGTGTCGCAGTTTACCCTGTACGGTGATTGCCGAAAGGGCCGCAGGCCGAGTTACGACCAGGCCGCCGCACCCGAGCAGGCCCAGCGATTGTACGAGAGTTTTGTGAAATCATTGCGAGAACGAGGTGTCCCCACGGAGACGGGACGATTTCGCGCCATGATGGATGTGGACCTGGTCAACGACGGGCCCGTAACTTTGCTGCTTGATTCAGACCGGGTGTTTTAATCCCAGCTTGTTTCGACCTTTGCGTGGGAATCTTCCCGCGCTCATCACTATCTGTATTCGTGGGTAAAGGTAAGGCTATACGGCAATGTCCATTACTTCAAATGCCGCGCGGGTGTTGGGGAAGCGAGTCCTGGCCCGCTCCAGCAAGGCATCGATGGCGTGATCGTCGCTGTCGGGGTCATGGTGGAACAGGATCAATTCCTTGATGCCGCATTCCTGGCACAGATCCACCCCTTCATCCCAAGTACTGTGACCCCAGCCTTTCTTCTCGTGTTCCAATTGCGGGCGTTCGTACTGTGAATCATAGATCAGAAGGTCGGCTCCTCGGCAGATCTTGCGCAGAGCCCGATCGTATTGGGGCTCTCCGGGCTCATTATCGGTTGCGAAAACGACCGATTTCCCGTTGTTCTCAATGCGGAAGCACAAGCACCCCTGCGGGTGATTAACATGGGCAGGCTGAATACGAAAATCATCCAACTTGAAGGCCTTGGTGGAAACTTCCGTATAGCTACGCTTTGCGCGCATGGCAGTCATATCCACGGGGAAGTAAGGATGGGTCATCTGCCCTCCCAAGGTCTCCTCCAATGAGGCTCCATGAGGCCGGTATGAGTAGATATTGAATTGATTGGCCTCATTATAGAGCGGAGCGAAAAATGGCAAGCCTTGGATATGGTCCCAGTGAAAATGCGAGATCAGGACGTTGGCGCAGATAGGGCGTCCCGCAAATTCCTTCATTAACGACTTCCCCAGCATTCTCAGACCACTACCACAATCAGCGATGAGAAGGGAACCAGCATCAGAACGGAATTCCAGACAGGATGTGTTTCCGCCGTACCGTGAGTTTTCAGGCTGCGGAGTGGGTGTAGAGCCTCGCACTCCCCAAAACCTTATCTGCATAAGTAAGTCCTTTGTAAATCAACCAAGGAGAGAGCAGCCCATCGTATACCAGATTCTATAGGTTACGCCAAGTGGAAATTTACAATTTAGAAAAGACGAAAGACGATACGTACAAAGAGTCCTCTGATTGCCAGGTTTCAAAACCTTTCGACTGCTTCCCTTGATTGAACAACGGAGGTCGCGTCGTGAATTTGGTGACGAAAGAGGACCTTGATTTCTTTGCGCCAGGCGTCATTTATTCCTATGAGTATGATTTCGATATTAGGGTCAAAATAGCGCAGGAGTTTCTCCGTGGTGGAATGAAAGCGGAAGGCGGGGGAAACCAGATACAGCAGAGGCGTTGCGGCGGAAAGTTCACAACCCTGGAAGTATCCAAACTCTTGAAACTGGTTGCGGCTCTGAAGCCAATTTACTCGCAGCCAGTAATCCAGTCCTTGGAGCGGGAGGTTGATTTCTTCATGGACCTTAAGTTCCACCACTGCAAGACGCCCCCGGCGCGTGGCGGTTAGAAGATCAATGACTCCTCGATCGGTCCCTGAAAAAGCCGGGACCTGTGGGTATACATGCGCAGGCGAAAGGGCTGGATCAAGCCGGGTAATGTCCTGGAACAGCAGGCTTTCAAGCCATCGCTCGGATTGAAGCCGGTAAAATTCGTGTTGGTGATCGGGGCTGCCCGCGCACCGTATCCTTCGAACCTCGCGGAGAAAATCCCGGAATTCATCGAGACACGATTCGTCCAGGCGCCGGACTCTGCCTTCCAGGCCGAAATAGATACGCGGCGCCAGTTGGCCCTCAATGCGGGCAACTTCCAAGCCGGCAATGCGCAGCGATGTGAATGTTCCGGCGGAGTCGGGGACGATTTCGATCTCCCGGCTGATGTCGCCCAACATGTCTTGGATCAGACCGGCGTGGCTCTCCTTCAGCAACTCGTCCAGGCGCCGGGCCGCCAAACGAGTCTCAACATTTCCATAATCCTTCAGGTCAACCCGATGGGCGGAGGCCTGGCCCGCACGCCATTCGTAGATCTCAACGTTCAAAGCGCGAGGAGCGAGATACGCAGCGCGATGGGCAATTACGCTGACGGCAGCGGGCGGGAGAAACAGCTTCAACTGTATTATTGCCACGCGGTCGGCCTGGCTGCGCAGCCAATCCAGCCAGATCAGGCCGAAGGCCAGCACGTTATCCGCGGCGGCCATCCCTTCCTCCTCGCTTAATCCCAGAAATGCCCAGGCGGAACGGCCTTGAGTCGCGAGTCCACGCGTGTACCAGGCGGAAAAAGAATGCTCGCGGTCAGACCGGTTGCTGACTCGTTGGAATTTCCACCCCCGGTATTCGCGCTCCAGCAACGCCGTGAGTTGCTGGCGGAAACTTGTGCGGCCGGCTGTGCGGTTCGCGACTGCTGGCGAGTGCAATTCACGAAACTCCAGAGTGGTGCTTTCGCGGCCTCCAGGCTTGCGGACAAAGATCCCAAAACGGTCCCGGTCGCGGTAGGCCATCTCCTCGACGCGGCGTGAGAATGTTTTGGCTGAATTCCAGGCGCTGAAAATCAGTTTGCCAAATTCGACGGTGAGGCGCCATTGCGCGGCGGTCAGGTCCATCAACTCAACTTCGTTTTCCACCAGGATAGGATGATGAAACTGCTTCAGAAGCGTTTCAATCTCGGTTTGGAGGTCATGGAGAGGCTCGACTTGCATCATCCGCAGATTACGCAGATTTCACAGATTAGGCAAGGCGTAGAAAGCCCGCTCTTTCCTTATTTGTGCAATCTGGGCAGGCAGAGGATTATTCATTGGCTTTGCCGCGCGGCGAAAGTAACATAGCGGGGTCCAGCAGCATTCTCGAACTTGTATATCAACGCTGGTGAATTCAGGTTGACCCATTGCGTTCAAGGAACCACCTATGAGCAAACGACTTTCCCTCCTCTTTCTTTCCCTGTTCTTTGTGTTCGCTATCGCGGACGCGCAAGACACGTCGTATAAGCCAGACCGCTCGCAGCTTCCCGGTCCAGCCACCAGCGCTGAATTCCCCAAGTGGCTGGCCGACATCAAGCATTGGCGCATGGAGCGGCGCATCCGCATTGGTTACGACGATTCCGAATACCTTCGCCCGCAACTGGCGTGGACGCAGTCGAGCTTCATTCAACCGCAGATGATGATTCATGACCGCTATTTCTACGACCCGGTCGCGGGCAAATACACGGTGGACCGTTATCTGGACGATTTGGAGCGCCGCTTCGGAGGGATTGACAGCGTGCTGGTCTGGCAGTCGTACCCCAACATCGGGATTGACAACAGGAATCAGTACGACCTGCTGCGCGACATGCCCGGGGGTGTGGAGGGCGTGCGCCAGATGATTGCGGATTTCCATCGCCGCGGCGTGCGCGTGCTCTTTCCGGTAATGGTTTGGGACCAAGGCACGCGCGATGAGGGCGTACCCAACTGGACGGCCACCGCGCGTCTGCTGGCGGAAGTGGGCGCCGACGGCGTGAATGGCGACACGTTAGGCGTGATTCCACGTGCCTTCCGTGCAGCTTCCGACCAGACCGGTCATCCGCTTGCGCTGGAGCCTGAGAACCTGACCGATGACCTTGGCCTGCCTTGGAATAACTTGAGCTGGGCCTACTGGGATTACACGTTTATTCCCACCGTGAGCAAGTTCAAGTGGATGGAATCCCGCCACATGGTGAACATCTGCCGGCGCTGGGGGCGTGACAAGACGGACGATCTTCAGCACGCGTTCTTCAACGGCGTGGGATACGAGAGTTGGGAAAACATCTGGGGCATTTGGAACGAAATTACTCCGCGCGATGCAGAAGCGCTGCGGCGAATCGCAACCATCGAGCGCGCCATGGCTCCGCTGCTGCTGAGCGCGGATTGGGAACCGCACACGCCCACGTTGCGTTATGGCGTTTTCGCCAGCAAGTTTCCCGTGCAGGACCGCACCCTATGGACCTTTGTTAATCGCAATGAATATGACGTGCCGGGCAGGCAGATCGAAGTGCCTTACGCGCCGGGCACGCGGTATTACGATTTGTGGAAGGGCGCGGAGCTAAAGCCGGAAGTGCAGGGAAGCACGGCCGCGCTGAGCTTCGTGACGGAAGCGCAAGGTTACGGAGCCGTGCTCGCCACTACGCGTGAGCCGGATGAGCAACTGCATAAGCTGCTGGCACGCATGAGTGAGCTTTCTCAAAAGCGGTTGCAGGATTTTTCCCACGAATGGAAATTCCTGCCGCAGCAGTCGGTTGTCATCGCGTCCACCAAACCCGCTGCCACAGCGCCTGCGGGCATGGTGCGGATTCCCGGCGGCAAGTTTGATTTCCAGGTTTCCGGCATCGAAATTGAAGGCGGTAACGACATCGGCGTGGACGTGCAATACCACTGGGAGGATTCGCCGCGGCGGCATCACCTGAAGACGATGCAAATGCGGCCGTTCTACATCGACAAGTTTCCCGTGACTAACGCGGAGTTCAAAAAGTTCGTGGACGCCACGCACTACCACCCGGCGGACGATCACAATTTCCTTCGTGATTGGAAGGACGGCGCCTATCCGGAGGGGTGGGCGAACAAGCCGGTGACGTGGGTTGCCATCGAAGACGCGCGCGCCTATGCCGCCTGGGCGGGCAAACGCCTTCCCCGTGAGTGGGAGTGGCAATACGCCGCGCAGGGTTCGGACGGGCGCCTCTACCCATGGGGAAATGAGTGGAACGCCGCTGCCGTGCCCCCGGTGGAAACACGCCGTGTGATGCGGGCGCCGACCGATGTTGCAGCCTACCCACAGGGAGCGAGTCCGTTCGGAGTAATGGATATGGTCGGCAACGTCTGGCAGTGGACCAATGAGTTTACCGATTCGCATACACGCGCCGGGATTCTGCGGGGCGGAAGCTATTACCAGCCGCAGGGATCGCACTGGTATTTCCCCCAAGCCTACACACTAAATGAGCACGGGAAGTATTTGCTGATCGGCCCCGGCACCGACCGCTCCGCCACCGTGGGATTCCGCTGCGTGGTGGATGCGGAGTGATAAGGGCAGTGGTAGGTGGTTAGTGCATAGTGGCGAGTGATTAGCGGAGAAGCTGCGGGCCGAATTGCGACTGCGCGCTTCCGCTTGGCCTGAGGAGCAGGCGTTTCTGCAGTTGGAATTGGAGCGGAGGAGGACCCCATAAAAATGCTGCCGAAAGGTTTTGTCATAGTTATGTTAATTCTTGCCAGTGCATTGCCGGCGGCCCTGGCTAAGCACCAGGTTCCCGACAAGTATCAAGCTCTAGTAGCGCGGCTCAAGCAGGGGGACGTGACGGTAGATTTTCTTGAAATACGCCAGGCCTATGCCGAGTCCCCGGAGTACACCGACGGCTCTGACACCGACGAACTCAAGGCCATGTATGGTGCGTTCCACCGGAAGGATTTTGCCGAGGCCTTAAAGCACTCGCAGAAGCTGCTGGCAAGTTGTTACCTGGACATCGATGCTCATCAGGTGGCGTTCCTCGCCAATCGGGAGATGCACGTTCAAGAGGAAGCGGAATTCCACCACCGAATTGCCCAGGGATTAATCCAGGCCATCTTGAAGACGGGCGATGGCAAGAGCCCTGAGACAGCCTGGACAGTGCTTTCTACACACGAAGAGTACGTCATTCTCCAAGTCATGGGGCTCACTCCGGGTTCACAGAGTTTGATGCACATCGGCAAGCACAGCTACGACAAACTTGAGCCTGTGGATCGGAGGACCGAGCAGAAGGTGACTCTGTATTTCAACATCGATGCGTCAATTGAGCACCTTAACAAGCTTTTTTCGAAATAACGGTGGGCAAAGGGGAGGTTCCATGGAAATTCGCAAGCAGGCAGAAAAGGCAGCGAAGTTTCGCGAGCTTCATCAAGGGCCGCGGGTTCTGGTGCTGGTCAATGTTTGGGATGTAGCAACGGCGCGCTTGGTGGAAGAAGCCGGGTTCCGTGCCATCGCCACGTCCAGTGCGGCGGTGGCGAACTCATGGGGATATCCTGATGGCGAACACATCAGCCGCGTTGACATGCTCAGTGTGGTGGAGCGCATTGCGCGGCACGTCCAACTTCCGGTAAGCGCCGACCTGGAAGCCGGTTACGGCAGGACGGACGAGGCCATCACTGAACTGGCATACGCCATGATTTCCGCGGGGGCCGTGGGCCTGAATCTTGAAGACGCCACCGGCGATGCGCGGAATCCCCTTTTCCCGGTCGAGCAGCAGGTGGAGAGAATCAAGCGCCTTCGTGAAGTCTCAACTGCAATTCGCGTCCCCGTGGTGATCAATGCGCGCACCGACGTCTACCTGGCGCAGGTGGGCGAACCCGAAACGCGATTTGAGCATGCCGTGAGCCGCGTTAAGGCATATCGCCAGGCGGGAGCGGATTGCCTGTTTATTCCTGGCGTGAGTGACGGCGAAATCATCGCGCGCCTGGTGAAAGCTGTGGAGGGACCGCTCAATATTCTGGCCGGGCCGGGGACACCGTCGGTAACGGAACTGGCTCGCCTGGGCGTAGCGCGGGTCAGTTTCGGCTCGGGACCTTTCCGCGCCGCCATGGGATGGTTTCGCAAGTTTCTGCACGAAGCGAGCGAGCCGGCAGCCTTGGCCGATCTCGCCGAAGACGCCATTCCCTACGGTGAATTGAATAAACTCCTTGAAGATTGACTTGCAGGAAATGCAGCGGTCAGTGTCTAGTGGCAAGCGGTGAACTACGAGTGGCCGATTGGCAACGGCTATCCACTAACCACCAGCCACTAACCACCGCTTTACAGGTGTCCGCCTGCCAGGCTGAAGATCAATATGGCGAGAACCACAACCGTGATGCCTACGTACAGGCGGTCGCGCTCCAGAGCGAAGGCGATAATCGAAAAGGCCACCCGCGCGACGGGAGTGGCAATCAATAACAGCAATCCGAGTTGAATGATATTGCGCCCGTGAAATGAGGCCGCGCGCTGGAGAATCCCCGAAATGGTTCGCAACTCCCGGGGCTCGCCGAGGAAGTTGTGGCCATTGGGGATTTCGCGACCATGGCGGACAAGAAAGATCACACCGCCGAGCGCGACGATGGCGGCGGCCAGCATGACTCCGCCTCGCAGCAGGTTGCTGATAATGATCTCGACTCTTTGATCCGTCCAGGCTGTTGCGGGTTTGTTCATCTCAAAGGCTCCCTGTCATTCCGTGGTAAATCATCTCCACTGCCAGCACCAATACGACCACGCCAAACAACCATCGCAACCGTTTGGTGCGGATTCTGGGCAGCAGGCGCGCGCCAATCAGTGAGCCCTGTAGGACTCCCAGCATCACGGGCATGGCGATGCCAGGGTCGATATAACCGCGCTGCAGGTAAACTCCCGCGCTGGCGGCGGCCGTAACGCCAATCATGAAGTTACTCGTGGTGGTGGAGACCTTGAAGGGGATGTGCATCAACTGGTCCATGGCGATCACCTTCAGCGCGCCGGAACCGATTCCCAGCAGGCCGGAGAGCGTGCCCGCAACGAACATCAGACTGAAGCCGCCGGGAACGCCGCTGACATGGTAGGTCTGGGGGCCGTTTTCTGTAGGATAAGTGGAATCGAATTTCAGCGTTGCGGCGAGGTGGTCGGGATCGCCGCCGGCGGGGCGAGGTCGTTCCGTGCGGCTTGATGCATAGGCGGAGTAGAGCAGAACGATTCCGAAGATAGTCGCGATCCACGAAACAGGCAGATGCGTGGCTACGGCTGCGCCCACCAGCGCGCCCGCCGTAGTGGCAATTTCCAGGAACATCCCGATGCGCATGTTGGTGAAGCCTTCCCTGACGTACGCGGCGGCCGCACCGGAAGAAGTGGCAATCACGGAAACCAGGCTGGCGCCGATGGCGTAGCGGATATCGACTCCGAAAACCAGCGTGAGAAGCGGCGTCAGAACGATGCCGCCACCCAGTCCGGTCAGCGATCCCAGAAAGCCCGCCAGAACCGAGCCCAGCCAGATGAGAAGTGTGAGTTCGTAAGTGTTCATGCCCACAGTTTTTCCCCGTGCAGGAGTGCTCTTGCACAAAAAGTACTCAGTTTAGGTTCGGAGGCCCGCTGCGCCCGGGAGTCTTTGTTGCTCCACCGGCAAGTGAAAGTGTAGAATATCACTGGGCAAAATAACAATCCATGAGCATGACCACTCGACTTTTCTTTCGCCGGGGACACGACTACCCGGGCCAAGGTAGGTGCCTTATGAAGCCGTCTTTTCTTGCCGGGATGGTATTTCTTGTTCTCATCGCACAGCCGGCAGTCCCGCAGCAAGCTCCTGAGCCGCTGAAAAAGGATCAGATCATGGATCTGGTGAAGGCGGGCATGGATTCTTCCGCGCTGGTGAAGCTCATCCACCAGCACGGTCTTGACTTCGATTTGACGGACGATTACCTGCAGTCGCTGGTGGCCGCTAAAGCTCCGGCAGCTGTGATCCAGGCCCTTCGCGCGGTAAAGCCCCAGCCGTTGAGCAGGCAGAAAGTGTTGGCGCTGGTGGCCGGTGGTGTGCCGAGCGAGCGCGCCACTGAACTGGTAAAGCAGCGCGGCGTGAGCTTTCACGCCGATGAAGAGTATCTCAAGACTTTGCGCCTGGCAGGTGCGGACGAGGCCCTGGTGGCCGCCGTGCGCGAGGCCAGTGCTGAGGCAGCAGCAGAACTGGTGGTGGTGACTTCGCCCAACGCCGGCGTCTATTGGGACGATCAACTTGAGGGGCACGCGGACGCCCAAGGTAATCTGACCGTCAAATCCGCCCTCGGCACGCACTTGCTGAAAGTTTCCATGCCGGGCAAGAAGGATTTTCAGCAGAGCATCTCGCTGGCGGCAAAGCAAGGCACCAGGATTGAGGCGAGGTTGGAGGACGTGGGGCCCGCGCCCGGTGTAGCGGGTGTTCAGTACCCTTTCCCGGCTATGCCCGCCGCTTCGCCCCTGGCTACGGAAGCCTCAACCAAGGCCAGAGAATGCATGAACATGGTTACGATTTGGAATTCCAAGCTGCAACAGGTAATGGCTACGCGCGACTACTCGCATCGGGGCGCGATGGCAAGCCAGATAAATGAAGTGAACCAGGAGCGCGTGGCGACATATCGCTCCAAGTTGATGCCTCAATTCAAGGATTTGCAACAAAAATTGCTGACGGAACTTGGCCGTACCTCAGAAGAGCATTTGGACTATGAGGCGGTGCAAGCGCCCATGCAGATGATCTCTGTGTGCAGCGACATGAGCCAGTTGTCCTCGCAATACCAGATGAGTTTGCTCCAGCGGAAATCGCAATAGTCCCATGCATCTTGATGGTCGACGAGCCGCACCCGATTCCCCCCGCAGGTTGCAGGGAGGAGCGGGCCAGCCGTCAGTCCGTCACGGTGGGGAACCCGGCATCGGTCCAGCCGCGCAAGCCGCCATCCATGGAAAGCACATCAGTGTAGCCCATCTTCTGCATATTCTCCGCCGCGAGCGCCGAGCGGTACCCGCCGCCGCAATAGAGCACCATGGGCGTCGCCTTGCCGGGCACCTTATTCTCAATGTCGCGCTCGATGATGCCCCTCCCCAGGTGAACCGCGCCAGGTAAATGGCCTTTGGCCCATTCGCTGTCTTCCCGAACATCGATGAGGGTGAAGGTTTCTTTGGCGTCGAGCCGCTTTTTGACCTCCTGAACATTGGTCTCGCGGACGTGCGTTTTGGCGTCGGCGACAAGCTTCAGGAATTCCGGGGCGTGATTCATTGTGATCCTCCGTGCCTTGCGAAGATGAGTTCCGTTCAACTGAAATTATGGCGCAGGCGGGCGGCGCGGGGAAGGGGACTGCCATCCCCCACGTTGCCCATTCATTGATTCAAGACCAAAACCGGGTATTTTTCTTCCCTAACAGATCCTCTTGGTTAAGATCGAACCAGCCTCCACGGTTTTGACCCCCTCACCCGTCCTGCCCCGGCTGGTGAATGCACCGGTTGCAGTCCACCCTCTCCCCCAAGGGGGCGAGGGCTGTTAGTCACAATCAATGCCCGCTGCATGGCGCTGGCCCGGGCCGAACCTGTTCGGCCCTACAACGAACCGGACGCGCGCCACGCGCTCATGCCGCGGCTTCGGCGTAGGCGCTGGCCTTGTTCAGTTTCTCGATGGCGGCGGCATCAAGGTGTAGCTCGGTGGCGCCGGTCACAGCCTTCAATTGTTCCAGGCTCGTCGCGCTCACAATCGGAGCGGTCAATCCCGGCCTTGCCATCAGCCACGCCAGGGAGACGGTGGCGGGGGTTGAATGGACTTCCTTGGCCACCTCATCCAGCGCGCGGAGGATTCGAAATCCCCGGTCGTTAAGATACTTTTTTACGAACATGCCCCGCTTGCTTGCGGTCAAATCGGCTTCCGAGCGGTACTTGCCCGTCAGGAACCCGCTCGCCAGGGAGAAGTACGGAATCACTCCCAAGCCGTTTTCGCGGCAAACCGCCTCCGCCTTCGCTTCGTAATCGGCGCGGTCGTAGAGATTGTAGTTGGGCTGCAGGCTCTGGTAGCGGGGGAATCCGTGCTGCTTGCTGACTTGCAGAGCTTCCGTGAGCCGTTCGGCGGAGTAGTTGGAAGCGCCGATGGCCCGCACTTTCCCCTGCTTCACCAACTGTGCGTAGGTTTCCAAAGTTTCGGCCAGCGGCGTCGCGGCATCATCCGAGTGCGATTGGTACAAATCGATGTAATCGGTTTGCAGCCGCTTCAACGAATCCTCCACTGCCCGCAGGATATAGGCTTGGGAGAGCCCCTTCAAACCCGGGCCCATTTCCATTCCCACTTTGGTGGCGATGATTATCTTTTGACGATTGCCACGGCTTTTCAACCAATTGCCCAAAACGGTTTCAGACTCGCCACCCTTGTTTCCCGGAGCCCATTTGGAGTACACGTCGGCCGTATCAATAAAATTGAACCCGGCTGCTACAAAAGCATCAAGCAGTAGAAATGATGTGGGCTCATCCACCGTCCATCCAAAAATGTTCCCGCCGAAAGCGATGGGAGAAACTTCCAGCCCCGAGTTGCCCAATTTGTGCATTTGCATTTTTCCCTCCTTCAATTATTGGATGCTTGCCGGTGAAAAACCGCGCGGAATTAATCCGCAGATTACGCAGATTACGCAGATTTACTAAACTGCCGAGCATTAGACAGTCCTATGCCTTACAGATTCCTAGCAGAGGCAGGGGCGCCGGAAATTTACCGGCGATGATTGGATAAGGCTTCCCCCCTTCTGCTTTTACTGTACGTCTCCCTGCTTAATCTGCGTAATCTGTGTAATCTGTGGATACCCGCGTCTTACCCGCCCTTGGACTTTTTGGCTTTGGGTGTCTTGGCCGCCGGATTGGCCTGGGGAGGGGCATCGGGATCCACTTGAGTACTCTTGATAAGCTGGAGAGCTTCGTCGCGAGTGTGCCCGGGCGGCGCCAGGATCAAGTCGGTTCTCGACAGAGCCTGCCACAGCGTGGGGTTTTGAAAAGCAATGGTTCCGCCGCCGCGTTTGCGTTGCGAGATCATGCGATTGATGTCGCCGACACAAATCCAGTTGTCGGCCTTCGTGATGCCCCACTTGGCGTGGTCATCGGTTTCCGGCCAGGCCCAATGCGCACCGAGCGGCCCCAGGTTAATGAACTTGATGTCAAAGGTCTTGTGGATGCCGTCGGTGTCAGCGACCGGGGGAATCGGTCCGCGGATCCATGTTTCCACATCCATGTCTTCGTGGAGTTGCGGGCCCACAAAGCCGTTCCAGAAGTCCTTGCCCCACTCGCGGTTCTTGGCCAACACCTTGAATGCCATGCCCCCCTTTGATTGGCAATCGAGCACGTCGGCGGCTGCCGCAGGATTGGTAGGCAGCGGCTTGGTGAGGGCATAAAGTGCCTGGTTCTGGCCCAGCGAGGCGGTGCGCGGCAGGTAGCATTGCGGCTCCTGGTGGGTTGCCATCAGCTCGGCGATCTTGTTGGCGGTGGCGATGTCCAACGTTATGCACAGAAACGTTTGGCCATACATGGGGGTTGGCATCCCCGGCAATGCGGGAGCGGCGTACTTGGGCCACGAGTGCAGCAGCCAAAACGCGCTCGCTGACGCCGTGTCAAACGCGACGACGCCCTTGGTGTGGCCCAGATTGCCGTCGTCAGCGCCGGGAGCCACGGAAGGTTTCTCATCGTTGTAGAGTATCCACCCGGTGGTGGCCGCGGGTTTCTGGAAGACCGCATTCAGAGTTAGATTCAGTGCGCCCTTGCCCTGATCGAGGCGGTAAGGCGATTTCCCGACGGTTTTGGCGTGCGCGTCGAAGTACACGTATTCGTACCCCGTGGCGCTGTCAGTGTTGGCATCCTGAGTGAGCTTCGGAACCTTGTAAATGAACCACCAGTCCACAGCTTTACCGCTCTCATCAAGCGCAGAGATCGCCATGTTATGCCTCCCGTAAATACAGGATTATGTTTGCCGATTTGATTTCCCTGGACGCAATACTATACATGCCATTGGCGGTTTGCAATCACCATCTTGCCATTCGGTAGCAGCGGGTTTATCCCGCCATTTAAAGCCTGCCAGCGAGGAATAGGCACGCTTTTGTAGCGCAGGCCTTGATGCCGGGATTCAAAGGCCAAACGCGCGCCGTCGCCATAGCGGCTTCCGCCTTCGCTTTTCTGAGTGCCGAGTCGCTTTTGCGGAGGCATTTGGCGCGTCGGCGACAGTTCGGCCCTATACTGTGTGCTGACCTAAAGGTCAGCGCTACACAAGGTCAGCGCTACACAAGGTCGGATCTGCGCACGCTTGACAACACCCATGTCTGGCCGGATAATCGCAACTTGGGGCGGCAAGCTGATTGAACCGGCTTGCGGTTTACCACCTACACAAAACCAAATATTTGCGACCGTCTGATCCCGAGGAGGAGAACCATGTCCAAGGCGTTCAAGGATCTGCCCGTGGCCACGCAGAACCATCTCCATTCGCTCATTACCGATTCCAACTACCGCAAGAATGCCGACCATGCCAGCTACGACTACAGGCCGAATGGCGATGGCAAGATGGCGACCCCCAAGGGCATCAAAGAGGAGGTGACGAAATACGGCTACAACGCCGCCCTCGCTGCCGGCACCGCCACGCGTGGAAAGGGACCGGACCCGGGCCGCCTCCGGCTGGTGTGCTTCCGGGAGAAGAATTTCCTGAGCGGAACCAAGGCGAAGGCCACCGAACACGTCACGTGGTGGGTGGGCGAACACACGCCCGGCAATACTTACAAGTACCACGCGATCACCGGCATCCCCCAGTGCCCGGATTGCCAGGGCGGTGGGTCACAGGTCTGTCCGGACTGCAAAGGGATGGGCAAAACCTCGACGACGACGGACCGTATGACCGTGACCAAGAACTGTTTAACCTGCGCCGGCCAGGGATTTCGCGATTGCCCGACCTGCGACAAACAACTGGTGATCGACGGTCACACCATCGACGTGGATATACTGCAATGGAAAGCGTGACACGCAAACCCTTGACCACCAAGGCTCCCACACCAGGGGTAAAGCACCTTTTTCACAAAGCGCCTGACAGACCGGGTGCGGGAAATGGATTGAGGACCAGCCTGTACGGCTTTCCCGCTCTCCCGCCATAGGCCTTCCCCTCCTGCCTCTCCCTCCCTGCCTGATGTGTGTAATCTGCGTAATCTGTGCAATCTGCGGATACGATTCGGGGATCGGCCGGCGCAGTTCGCGAAATCTAATCCACAGATTGCGCAGATTTCACAGATTCGGCAGGCTGAGGACCGGCAGGATTGAGAAGGGCCCACGGGGAACAAATCACTGATTGCTATCCGCTTGATTGAGGGAATAAAACACAGGGGCAGGCGGGAGATTTCTGGCCTGCCCCCAGTGAACCTTACCAGTAAAACTTGAGAGCAAATTGAATTTGCCTGGGATCGTTGGCCCCATCCCGGAGAGAAGTGATCATCCCGAATGTTTTCGTATTTGTGAAGTCAAGGGACCCAGGGTTTGCAAACCACGGCGTATTCGTCAGGTTGAAGAACTCAGCCCTGAACTCGAGGCTCTTCCCCTCGGCGACCGGGAATTGTTTGAAGAGTGAAGCGTCGAGGCGGAACATTCCCGGGCCGTGGGCTTGGGTGGGCTCCCCCCCCAAGGGTGCGTAGTTGGTCTGCCCGATGGTGGTTGCAGCGGGGGGCTTGGCAAAGGCTGAGGGGTTGAGCCACTGATTGACGCTATGCGGTCCGTTGTACATATTCTGGCCCGGAACCAACAATGCATTGCAACCATAATCCGAGGTTGTGGCCTCCGGACAACCAATAGTGAACGGCATCCCGCTCTCCAGGGTCCAGATCGAATTCGCCCGCCACCCTCCGATCAACTGGTTGACGACTCCCTTACTGTTGGTCAGGAAGCGGCTACCCCTTCCAAAGGGAAGAGAATACGTGGCGCTGAAGTGGAACAGATCAGGCACATCGGCGTCACAATAGGCGTAATCAGGCTGAATCCCGAAACCCGGTAATAAAGCGGCGCGATATCCGCCAATGGTATTATCCGACGCTGAACGCCAATCCGAGCGGCACTTCGAGAACGTGTAACTGGTCAGCATGTACAGTCCATTACTGAACCTGCGTTCAAACGATGCCTGCAGGCCGTTGTAGAACGTGCCGGCGCCAGTCATCTCGTAGTTCGACCCGCGTGCGAAGTCGGGGAAAGGGATGTAATTCTGCGGATTTGTTCCGGGCGGGAGTATTTGAGTGGGACTGTTTTCTCCCACCACGGAGTCCATATGGTGGCTCTGATTTCCAACGTACGCCAACGTGAAGGTTTGATTCGGCGTGACTTGATACTGCACCGAGAAGTTGTAGTCCTCATAGTAGGGCGTCTGGTAATTGTACTGCCGCCCTGCCAGGGCCAGGCCTGAGGCGTTTACGATGTCAGGAGTAAAGGCGAACGGGGACAACCCGGTCGCCAGCGTCGCGATGGCGCCGTTGTAATAAGTGATCGGATGGGCAGAATCGGGGCTGGAGAAAGAGAAGTTGAACAGGAACGGGTAATTGTTGCCGATGTTGGGGCTATATCCGATGGACCCCAGGGCGCCATAGAAGATGCCATAACCCGCCCGCGTGACGATCTTCGGATTGACTTGGTAAGCTAAACCTATGCGCGGCCCAAAATTGAACCTCTGCGTCAGGCCGAGAGAAGGGTCGCTCGCGCAAGCCACGCTGATGCCGTCTTTTGCCGCCAGGGTTGTGAAGGAAGCCGAAAGCTGTTCACGGCAGCGGCTGGAAGGCATCAGGAATTGGGCTCCTGAAGAACCTGGAATGAAGTTCACTTGCGCCCCGTACTTTTCCACGTAGGGAGTTGTGTGATCCCACCTCACCCCGAGATTCAGGGTTAGTTTCCGCGTTGCCCTCCAATCATCCTGGAAATACGCGCCATAGTAGTAGCGCGTATCGTTGGTTCCGGCGATGCTCGAACCGTTAACCGCGTCGCTGCCCCCAACGTTGTTGTACCCCCCGACCGAAGATGTCGTTGGGGTGAGAAGCAGTTGCGCTATACCGGTTCCTCCTCCGGTGGTGTTGGGAACTCCGGTGTAAACGCCACCGAAGTTGAACAGGCCGTGTGAGCGGGCGGGTTGCAGAATGGGAGTCATGATGTAATCTCCCTGAAAGCCGGCCTTAAGCGTATGCGCACCGTGCACCATGGTCAGGTTCTCTGTAAGGTCCCAGGTGGCGGAACTGGCCACGGTGGGAGTGGACCCGCGCGTGCCCATCGACGTGAATCCGGCAATCGCAATCGCCGGAAGGCCCCCATTGTATTTCGCCTGGGGAATACCTTGGATACCGAACTGTGCGGGAATCCCCATTGTATTACCATATGAACCCACCAGGGTGAGGGGAGACCGGCTATATCCCAGCCGCACTTCATTGAGGGTGGTTGAGGAAAAGGAGTGGGTCTCGCTAACCCCTATGGCATCGGCGCCTTCGGTGCGAAAACCCCCTCTCACCGAATTCGCATCTCCTGCCAAGCCCGGGTAGGCAGGTGGCGTGTACAACCCTCGATGACTCCAGTTGCCAACGACGAACAACTGGTCACGGTCGCTAAAATTCTGATCGGCGCGGAAGCCAAAATTGTTCGTGCTATCCTTAACGGCTGGGTTGTAAGCAAAATTGTTGGGGTAGCCGCTGATCGTTGGAGCAGGGTAGAGGGCCAGCAGTTTGAGGGCATTGGCATCAAAACGCGCAGCGGGAAGATGATTGAGATTCGCTATGGCTGCTGAGGTGGTGAAGTCCGTGAGCCCCGAAAGGCTTCCGGAATAGAACGGGTCGCGAACCACGCCGGTACTGCCCGCTGTGATGCCGGAAATGGAGTCGGCTTGCCCTGCCGTAACCTGGCGGGTGGTTGCCGGATCAAAGATCGTGCCTAATCGGAAGGTCCGTCCCAGAATGTCGCTCCGGGTTCCGCTTTGATAAGTTATCAGATCCTGTAGGTTTGTGAAGCCGCTCGAGACCATTGAGCTGGTTGGCACCGTATCGGTATAGGCCGTGGCTTGGCGAATGCGGGTGCCCTGGTAGTCTGCAAAGAAGAATGTCTTGTTCCTGCCGTCGTAGACATGGGGGATAAAAACCGGTCCTCCCCCGGTACCTCCGAACTGGTTCATCCGGTAGATCCCCTTGGTAAGCCCTTGCGAATTCTGAAAGAATTGTGCCGCATCAAACTTGTCATTGCGGACATATTCCCAGATGTCACCGTGCAGCCGGTTGGTTCCCGACTTCACGGTGGCGTTTACCACGGCTCCGCTGGAGTGCCCAAACTCCGCACTATAATTATCCGTTTGCACCTTGAATTCCGCGATCGCATCTGGGGGCGGGAGCGCGACATAAGGCTCCGGATTCGTCCAGGCCTCATCATTGTTGTTGATGCCGTTCAACCGATAATCATTCTGATCGAGCGGGTGGCCATTCGCCGAAAAGTACGGCCGGCCGGAGCTGTCAGGCTGCGAATAGGTGGCGCCCGCCACGAGCTGCGCAAGTTGGGTCCAATTCCGGCCGTTCAAAGGCAGATCATTAACCGCGTTGGTTCCGATGACCTGGCCCACGGACGCAGAGCTTCAGCCCGCGAGCCTGCCCCTGCCCGAG
>CAYTMD010000017.1:0-4783 GCA_964438685.1 uncultured Acidobacteriota bacterium | reverse complement strand
AGCAGCGGTGGAGCTCCGGTTACTTCTATGGTTTGGGTCAGCGACCCAGGTTGGAGAATGGCATTGATGACCACGTCCTGCTGGACGTTCAAGGGGATGCCCAACTGTAGAAATTTCGCGAAGCCGGCAGCCTCTATTTCGACACGATAGGTGCCCACTCTAAGCATGGGGAACATGTAGTACCCGGTGTCGCCCGTCTTCACGACCAGCCTGAGGCCCGTGCCCTCATTGGTTAACGCGACGGTGGCTGCGGGAATGACCCCGCCGGATTTGTCACTCACCATCCCAGAAATTCTTCCCGTGTCAATTTGAGCTCGAAGAGGGGGGACCGATGAGATGACCAGGAGACACAGGATAGCAAAACCCCCTATCGATGGCGGCTTCCTATTTTGGATACGCTCGCCGTTTTCAAGTGAACGTCCACTGAAAATCCCGCACTTATGCCATGCTTTCCGCAAATCCATATAATTCCCTCCTTATCTACTTCCGGGATGAATGAGTTGACTCAGCTAATACGTATGCCGCTCAGGAAGGGCGATTGTGCCAAGCATAAACGAGTTGAAGGCATGAAAAGTTGAAGAGCTGGGGCCACTTCAGCATGGCAAAGAAACCACGGTTGGTCAGCTCAAAGTGAAAAGTCGGGAGATTGAAAACTTGAATGGGTGAACTCCGAATCGCAAGTTCCTACGGGTGGTTGGCATTGCCTCCCAGGAACGCAAAGAGAATCCTCTGGCCGAGCGGTTTGCTGCCAGGCTCATGACGTTGGAGAGTCACAAACACCGAATCGATCTCGGCAAGCTGTTGCGGATCGTCTATTTTCAGTGCCCACCTCCTTTGGGCCTTGTTATCCGTATACAGGATACCGAGGTTCCTTACGGAGGTCGGTTCGCCCAGCCGTTCGCCCCAAACTTCAAAGGAGTAATTTGCCTTGGCCAACTTCCTTTCGTCCAGGTCGTAGGCGTAAAAGATGAGGGATTTGCCTTCGGTGTAAAAAATCCTCCCAAAAGACTTCGGCTTCTTGCCCCTTGCGTCCACGTCATGGACGTCGACGATGTGAAGATTCCGCGCACCCATAAGGTCCCTGATATCGCGTCCCGCGGCGAGCAACTCCCTTTCCTGGGTGATAGTGGCCGTCTGCGACTTGAGTTGGTCCGAGAGAGTGCTGACCTCCGCCCTCTCGGCTGCGATCTCCGCTTCCATCTCCGTCCTACGGACTCGCGCCCCTTCAATCTCCGCCTGAGTTCGGGCGAGAAGCTGGGCACTGTGATCATTCTGGCTCGCCAACTGCGCGTTGAGATCGCTCAGGCGAGTGAGGGACTTTTGAAGAGCTTGATTTTCTGCTCGGCCGGCCCCCAAATCCTTTTCCAGGGCGCCGATCCGCAGGAGCGTTGCGGTGTTCTCATCTTGCAGGTTGGAAACAGCTTCTTTCGAAGCCTTAAGGTTGGCCTGAACCTCAGCGAGCTTAGCCTCCAACTCGTTGGGGTTAGGACCTCGGGCGGCCAGGGATTGCCTCACTGGCGCCTGCGTTGCTGCCTCCTCTGGGCGTATTGAGCCCCGGCGGCCTATGTGGTAGCCGATGCCGGCCACAATCATCGCCAGCACCGCAGCTGCCGCGGCCCAGCGGAAGGGAGGCGCCAGGCGGTACACTGTTCGACTCTCGCCGCTGTAGCGATTTTCCAGATCAGGTGAAAACCGAATCCCCTCGACGCGTGCCCGTGCAATAAATCGTTTTTGCAGGCCTCCCTTTTCCACGTGGCGTGCCAGGTCTCCATTCACCTTGCCGCGTTCCTCCGCCGGCAATTGCTCCAGGAAAGACGAGAATTCCTCGTGGGCCGCATGACAAGACGGGCAGAGCTCCACATGCTCAATCATCCGCTTGTATTCATCGGATGAGAGCCGGTTCGAATCGGCTGACGCGCACACATCGTTAAATGATTTTGGCTTCCGCATCGATAGCCCCTTGACGAGCGATTTCATATTTCGCCTTGCCGGTCCGCCTGCTGTTCCCGTTGCCGTTGTTGGGCAGCAACAACGACCGCAGACGGTGAAGCGCGCGATAATAGTGATGCCGGACGTTCCCCAAGGAATCTCCTGTCCTTTCGGCGATGTCTTTGAACGGCATGTCCTCGAAATACGCCATGCGCAGCACCGTCCGCTGCGAATGATTCAGGCTCTCGAGCCCCTCCTGGACCAGGCAGCGGGCTTCGGGAAGACTAAGCAATCCCGGCCCCGCGTCCCCGGCAGAGATCTCCGGAGAATTGGACGGAGGGGATCCTCGCTGACTTTGCTCGTAGAAGCCCCGCATCTTGAGATACTCTAGGCGATTCAAACTACGGTGATATGCGTACTGGAGAAGCCATACTTTGACCGTGCCCCGCGCGGCGTCGAATTGTTCCGCCACCCCATAAATTTCAAGGAAGACGGATTGCATCACATCTTCCGCCTCTGCCGGATCGCGGAGGATTTTGAATGCCACACTAAGAATAAGCCGATGATAGCGGCCGAACAGCACGGCGAGTGCATCAGTGTGTTTGGAGCGGAGATGCGCCAGTAAGTCGGGGTCGGGCAATCTGCTCAACTGTTCGAGCGAAAGCCCGCAGGGTTCCTTAATTTGCCCAGCGCTCAATTCCATAGAGATATCCTTGGACGCTCCCACCATCCTCTTGGGGACTTGTGGGACGCGCCATCGTTCAGAGGCGTCCTGGCGCATGGTATAGCACACTTTCGCAGGAATTGGGCATGACTTGGCAGGACTTTATTTTTGCTGTGCCGTGGTACACGATGGGGAGGTGCCGGGCATACTATAAATACCGCCAAAGCAACGGCCTGACGGGAACCCCTGCGCAAGGAACTCCGAACCTCCGGGTGAGAATTAGTCCACAGATTACGCAGATTTCACAGATTCGGCGGACGGAAGGCGGAGAGCATTCTTCAAGGCCGGCCGGCGGGGGGAAGAGCGGGCAGAGTTGATCTGCGGACTTCCGAAGCGAGGGCTATGGCTTTCTGGGCAGTTTGACGGTCGGGTCAGAATTCAAAACCGTACTGAACCGCGAATCGTCGGGGCGAGCGCTATTCCTTTGGGGCTAGGGTTGGTCGCGCGACCCAGCCAGGCAGTGCGCCGAGTGCTGACGGAGGAATTCCGCGTCGGGCGTGAACTGTTTTGGAAGCTTGAGGCAGGACCCCTCAAAGCCAAGCATCCAAGCAAGGGATGTTTCATCGCCTTGAGCAGATTTGTGAAGACAGGCAGCAAAGCGGACTGTGAAGTCTGAATCGATCCACATCAGGTGGCGGTCGAAGGCGCGATCGTGAAGGGCATTCAGGCACAGACCGTTCTTGGGATTTAGCCGGTTCGCTGGGTCTTCTGCCCAAGGAATAATATGGCTCGCAACCAAAAGTTCCTTTGCACCTAAACCCGTGACACAGCAGCGAAACTCATAAGCCGACAAAACCCGCCTGCGAAAGAAACTCTGATTTACGCGCAGTCGAACGATTGCCTCGCGTTCCATGCCGGGAGGAGGCAGATCAGATTCGTCCACATCGGCAACGATTTCGAGCGAACGGCCCCTGCGGGCAGCAAGCAATTGCGCACTCTCATAGACCAAAGCGTCAGGCCGTTGGGCAAACTCATGCCAAACTTCCTCTTCACCTTTCGCGCCGTGCGGAGAGCCTTGTATACCGCGTGCCTTTAGTGCCGGGTCAAGCCGCGCGAAGTTCGTGAGCTTCCACGACACCGAACCAGGTGAGCGCCCCAGCAATGCAGCCAATTCAATAACCTTCGGATTCCGCATATGAATCGTGCCGAACGGAATCTGGCTATATAGGTTGAAAGCGATGACGAGTTCTTCCCGGTCCCAGTCCTCTCCCTTCCGTTCATTCGGGATAGGGAGCCCCGGTTTCCCGCCCTGACATTTCGGGCACTTGCGCTCCCAAGCGTCTGTGCTGTTGGCTCCGTAATGCCACCCGCAAATGGAGCATCGGAGAACCCACACTTTAGAATTATGGTCCGTGCCGGGATGCTCGGTCTTCCTCAGCAGAATCTGCGTCGGGTTCACGCTAGCCGTCATGATTCCGTTTCCCGTCCGTCGCTCCGTGCAGGGGCCGAAAATTCCAGTGTGCCTAGTCGAGGGAGTATGTGCGCCTCAGGTTATATTTTCAAGTATTGTCTCTTGGGCCGAACGGCCGTAGGCGGAAGATTCGGCCTGGCGGGTTGCGGAACGGCGTTCGGCAGAAATCTGCGCACTTGCTTCCGATGTTGGCCACAAGCGTCGGAACATCAGGGAGTAAGGGCGGCGTGCGCCGCGATGTGGTGGGGTAAACCTGCCGTTACACGGCTATGGGGCGGCGGTGGGGAAGTCCATTCAAGATTCAAGATGCAAGTGACGGAGGGAATCCATTCAATTCAAAATTCCAGGTTCAAGACTAACGTGCGGGAGAAGTCGATTCAAGATTCAAGACTTACGTGCGGCGGGCGGAAGGCTGAAGGCGGAAATACAGGTATCAGGTGTCAGGTGCCCGGTGTCAGGGGGAACGGCGCCCGCCACCGTAGACAGTAGGCAGTCGACGACCAAAAAGAGTTAGAGAGCAAGCAGAGCGCGGCTCGACCTGGGCCTCCAATTCCAGACACTTTGCCCGGGCGGGTTGGTTGGGCAATCATTTTAGACTATTTGTCTGAGGATAGGCGCTGGGGCTGGCGCATGGCCTGATGAGATATGATGCGGTGTAATGGGCATTACTGATTCGGCCCTAAACGGATGTAACGTTTTCGGGTGTTGATGCATCTAAT
>CAYTMD010000016.1:0-28740 GCA_964438685.1 uncultured Acidobacteriota bacterium | reverse complement strand
CCAGGAATGACGGGTCTCGCTCTTTTCCGGAAAATGCGCGCACAAGGTTCGAGGTCCGACAGGGTTCAGGGTCCGCAAACAGTTAAGGTGGTGCAAATTCAAAAGGCGAAGGAGGCAGATGGAGGCCGCCTCGCCATCGGGAGCATCTCATGCCGCAAAAGCTGTTCGTGGGGAACCTTCCCCACGAAGTGACAGATAGTGAACTGGGGGAGTTCGTCAGTGGCGCAGGCTTTCAGGCTGCTTCGGCCGTAGTCATTCGCGACAAGACCACGGGACAATCGCGGGGCTTCGGATTTATCGAATTGGCTGAGGGCGAGGACATGGAGCGGGCTATCGCCGGCCTTAACGGACAAACGCTGCAAGGCCGCCGACTAACCGTTAACGAAGCGCGTCCGCCGCGCAACGACTTTGGCGGAGGCGGGGGAGGGCGTCGCCCCGGAGGCGGCGGTGGTGGTGGCCGTGGCCCCGGGCGTGGACATTCCGGCGGGGGAAGCGGCGGTGGTGGTGGCCGTGGGGGTGGCCGCCGCGACTGGTAGAATTGACGATTGCCGATTGACGATTTTCGGTTTAAAGGCGTCGGTCGCCGTAAGAAGTTTTACGGAAGACCGCAGTTGCAAACTGGAAACTTCAATCGGCAATCGAATATCCATTGCATGTAAATTGCCGGCTTGGGATTGAGGATGGGAGACTTTCTTCAATCAACAATCGGCAATCAAGAATCGACAATTATTCTGAGCCCACCAGCCGTCGGTAAACATACCGAACACGTTGTCGTGTGTCCTCCAGCTTGCCTGCCAGTGTCTGCCCCTCAGAAATCAGGTTCCAGCGCCGCGCCACGGTTTCGGCGGTTTCCGCGTGCGCCCCATTCTCCGGCAAACCCATCGGGGCCTTCCCCGTCACCAACCGGACGATGTGATCCAGGGAACGCAGAAATCCCGCGCCTTCGGTCAAGGCGGCGGCATCATCAGGGGAAAGACCTCCGGCCGCCAGTAGCGCGGCAATCTGTTCCACCATGTTGGCTCCGGGCGGGGCCGCTACACGGTGGCGCAACCGCGTGCAGGAGACGGCAAAGTCCACGTCGTAATACCCCCCGGGGGGGGTCTTGGTGTTGCTGCTCGGGACCGCCACTTCCCGTTCCAACCGCCGCCGCATTTGGTGGAGTTCACCTTCAAAATCATCGAAGGCCGGAAGGCGGCCATAAATCGCCGTCTGAAGCCGATTCACCGTCGCTTTTCCAAGTTGCGGATTTCCCGCCAAGGGGCAGGCCTTCAAATAAGTTAGCAACTCCCACGCCTGCGCGTCTTCGGCGATGTAGCTCAGAAGCCCTTCCAGCGTCACCACCAAATCCCCTTCGTGGCCGTGCGGCCGCAAGCGTGTATCCACGGGAAACAGAGTGCCGTCGCGAGTGTAACTGGCAAGCACCTCAATGGTCTTCTCCGCCAGGCGCGTCCAGTGTTCCAGATCCTCTCTGCTTGCATCCGGCCCGGCCACGAAAACCAGGTCGGCATCGGAAGCCAGGTCAAACTCACTCAATCCCAGGCGGCCCATGCCCAGAACCACGAAGGGCACCCCGCCGGGGGCCGCCTTTTCGTTCATCCGCGAACTTTGCGCAATCGCCTGAGCGCTGGCAATGCAGCGCGCGGCATTGGACGTCCAACGTTTCAACATGGCAAACGCGGAACCGCCGGAGGCCAGGTCCACGGTGCCCAATTCCAGAAGCCGCACGCGATATTGGCGTCGCAATAGGGCCATCTTCTCGCGGAGGTCCACCCCGGTCTCTGCCGCCCAGGCATAAGCTTCCGGCAGGGAATAATCTTCCAGGCCCATATCCAACTGCCCCGCCGCCCCACCGTCGGAGGGCGCCAGCCCGGCCGAGTCGAGAGTCTCCATGTCCTCGGGATGATGAACCAGCAATTCCGTAAGGTAGGCGCTGGTGCCTGACGCCTCCACGGCGCGTCGCAAGCTGGCAGGCCTGGCGCCCGCCGCGGCAAATCGTTCCGGCGATGTAGCCATGGCCGTCAGCAAGCGAATGGCGTTCCGCCGCGCACTTTCCGGCAGCTCCGCTTCGCGCACAATGCGCGACATTTCCGGGGCTTGGATATCCAGAAAGCTCAGCAGCGAATCGAATGACTGGCGCCCGGCATCCGGCAGGAGCGTGGGAGCAGGCTTCAGCTCAAAGACTGTTCCCGGCACGTCCGCCTCCCGGGGATGAATGACGCGCTGGTAAATTTCGTCCACCACCGCAAAGGCTTCGCGAACCTTACGCAGCAGGACATCGCCCGGACGTTCGCCTGCCGCCGTCTCAACGCCGGTCCTGCGCCCCAGCCGGTCGAGCGCGCCGGAATCGGTGGGAATCCGGTGCGACTGCTGACCCGCTTCCATCTGCACCCGGTGCTCAACTTTGCGCAGGAATTCGTATGCGCCCGTCAAGCCTGCATAATCCCGGTTGGTAAGCCAGCCCTTGTCGTTGAGCTTGCGCAGCGCGAAAAGAGTTCCCCCTGACCGCACCCAGTGATCCTGCAAACCGTGCAGCCGCTGCAAGCATTGCACCAGAAATTCAATGTCGCGAATACCCCCGCGGTGGTGCTTGACGTCAATTGCGTGCCCGCGGCTCTCCCGCAGCTTCTTGGAAATTCTCTCGCGCGAGAGCAGGATGCTTTCCACCGCCACAAAATCGCCGGGCGAGCGGTAAACGTATTCCTCCACCGCGCGCAGGAAGTCGCGCGTCAGTTTGGCATCGCCACAGGAATGGCGCGCCTTGATAAGCATCTGCAATTCCCAGTCGCGGGCGCGGTGTTCGTAATACTCGCGGGCGGAATTCAGGGAAATCGCCAGATCGCCCGCCTCTCCCTCGGGGCGCAGGCGCAGATCCACGCGGAACACCTCCCCTTGCGTCGTCGCCTGGGTAATGGTGCGCGTAATGGCGTGCGCCACGTGCACAAAGTATTCCTTGTTGGTGATGATGGACTTGCGCTCGCTGCCGCCCGCCGTTTCACCGTCGTGGGAATACAGGAACAGCAGATCGATGTCGGAGTTGTAGTTCAGCTCATTTCCACCCAGCTTGCCGAGAGAAATAACACTGAAGCCTGCGCGCACAAACCGCCCTTGCGCATCGCGGTATTGCGGACGTCCATAACGCTTTTCCAGTTCACGGTCACAAAACAGGTATGCGTCCGCAAGGATCACATCGGCCAGGGTGGAAAGCTCCAGCGTCGTCTCGCCCAGCGTCGAGAGGCCCAGCACATCCTTTAACACGATGCGAAGGTAGTTTCTTCGCTTGAAGCGCGCCAGCAACGCCGCCAGCCACGGGTCAGGGTTGGTGGTGGAAAATCTCGCGAAGTCCTGCATCAGGTCTTCATAGGACTTCAGCTTGGTGAAATTCCGGTCGCGCGCAAACTGCACGGCCAATTGCGGCTCCGACAGCAAAGTTTCCGCCAGGTAGCCACTGTACCCAAAAATGGCAATCAGGTAGGAGAGGGCGGAGGGGTAACGAGCCAACTCACCCAGAACCTGCGGAGGCGCGCCGTGCGCGTAACGCTCTAAAAGGTTAAGGGCGCCGTCGGGATCCGGCGACTGGGACAGCAGCGAAGCCAAAGGCGTCAACAGCGTAGGCGCCAACTGTTCTTCCAGGCGCGCCAGGTTGCCCGCTGCCTTGCCGCGATCCTCAAAGTTTATTGCCGCGAATTCCGGTCGCATTCGGGAGATTATAGCTTGTCTTGGAAAAGTCCGCTGGCTGTTGTCAGCGGATGGTGGTTAGTGGCGGGTGGTTAGTGAAGGGATTTCAGTGCCCATCGATGGCCGGACGACTCTGTCATCATTATTTCGGGAAGCGTGCCCGCCGCAGCGGCTCGGCTTCAGTGAAAATCAGGCGGCGGCGAAAAGCGATGGGGCTGTCGCGCAGGAAGACCGGCTTCGCAAGTTCCATGTATTCGGGAAAATGGGGCTCGACGAGGAACCGGCGAGGGTCATCGGCCCATGCCGGGATGTCCAGCCCCCAGCGTCTGGCAAGGTGCTCCCCGACGGCCCCGATATACGCATCTTGAAACCTCACGCCCGTAAGCCCCGGCTCCTCAACAATCATGAGCTGCCGCTCCGAAGAGCTGCGGGGGTAGAACTCATCGAGAAACTCGCTGATCGCATCCACCCAAATTTCGCCGCCAATGATGCGGTCCACTGCTTCCTTAAGGGATGTGGGGCGCATTAATTTGCCTCGCGATACTCCGGATCTCCGCCGTCTTCTCGGGAAGGACCTGTTCGTCAGGGTAGTAGTGCTTCACCAACTGCAGGAGATCCTCAACGGTCGTGCACCCAAGCCGACGCGCAAGCTGCACAATGTCCTGAATATCATGCCCGTGCGACCGGAAGGAGAGAAGCTTCATCGCCAGCAGGTACTGCGGGGTTGCCGTCAACACCCGAAGTCCGAACTGGCCTTCCGAGGGGTAAGTCCTGAACAGCTTGAAGTCATCGTGCTTGGAAAGGTAGCTGGTGCCTTGCTCGTTCAGCCAGTTGGGGGGAAGCCCCAGTTCGACCCCGACCTCCTCCTGGGCTTTCACCACTTGCCCGTGGCCCTGGGTAATCATGGCATCGACATCCTGGGTGGCATCCCGGAAGTCAAAGCCGAGAACAATCGCCGCACCTCCGAACACGGCAATCTCGCCCGCCACTCGCCTTTCCCGGAGGAGTTGACCAAGCCGAGTGAGTGCCTTGTCTAGTCGCTGCTTATCCATCGTCTTCTGCCTGCGTAAGAAGGTTCCATTTTAACTCTATATTATCCTCGCGTCCTTTTGCTTTTCCATTTCCTGGATGAACGCTGCCGGTTCCCCGCAGGCCTTTCGGCACGCCAAAAGAAGAATGGCCGCCGGGACGTCACACTGTGGCATCCCAGCGGCCTGGAAGTCTTACCCGCGCCTGCCTCTCGTCACTAACCACTATCCACTAACCACTGCTTCTTAGATGTCGTAATACAGCGCGAATTCGTACGGATGCGGACGCGTGTTGATGGCCTGCACTTCATTCTTCATTTTGTAATCAATCCAGGTTTCGACCAGTTCCTCACTGAAAACGTCGCCCTTGAGCAGGAAGTCATGGTCCTTTTCCAAGGCGCGGAGCGATTCCTCCAACGAACCGGGCATGGAGGGCACCGCTTTCATTTCCTCGGGGCCAAGATCGTAGATGTCCTTGTCCAAGGGTTCGCCCGGGTCGATCTTGTTTTCAATGCCGTCCAGCCCGGCCATCATCATCGCGGCAAAGGCGAGATAGGGATTGCACGAGGGGTCAGGCGGCCGGTATTCCACCCGCTTGGCCTTGGGATTCGCCGAGTACATGGGAATGCGGCAGGCCGCGCTGCGATTGCGTCGTGAGTAGGCAAGGTTGACCGGCGCTTCGAATCCCGGCACCAGCCGTTTGTAAGAATTCGTGGTGGGAGCAATCAACGCCGCAAGCGCGGGTGAGTGCTTCAGAAGCCCGCCAATGTAGTGAAGGGCCAGTTGGCTCAGACCCGCATACCGGTCGCCCGCGAACAGCGGCTTATCCCCTTTCCACAAACTTTGGTGAGAGTGCATCCCGGAGCCGTTGTCCTGGTAAATCGGCTTGGGCATGAAGGTCACCGTCTTGCCATACTGATAGGCCACGTTGCGGATGACGTATTTGTAGATCATCATTCCATCCGCGGATTTCACCAGGGAGTTGAAGCGCTGGTCAATTTCCGCCTGGCCGCCGGTGGCCACCTCATGGTGATGGCACTCGATGTCGAGGCCGGCTTTCTCCATGGTCAGAACCATTTCACTGCGCAAATCCTGGTAATGGTCGGTGGGCGGAACCGGGAAGTAGCCCTCCTTGTAACGGGGCCGGTAACCGAGGTTGTCCCTCTCACGCCCTGAGTTCCAGCGGCCTTCCTCGGCATCGATGAAGTAATAGCCATGTTGCTGGGCTTGATCAAAGCGGATGTTGTCAAAGATGAAGAACTCCGCCTCCGCCCCAAAGTAGGCTTTGTCGGCAATGCCGGTGTAGGCAAGATAGGTCTCGGCTTTCTTGGCGACGTTGCGCGGATCTCTCACATAGTGCTGCTTGGTGACAGGGTCAATGATGTCGCCAATCATGACCAGCGTGGGTGTGTCGGTGAAAGGATCGAGCATGTACCAGCTCGGATCAGGCACCAGAAGCATGTCGCTTTCGTGGATGGCAGCCCAACCCCGAATACTGGACCCATCCATGCCGAACCCTTCTTCAAATGATGCCTCGTCCAATTCATGGATGGGATAGGAAACGTGGTGCCACAGGCCCGGCAGGTCTGTGAAACGAAGATCGACCATTTTAACGTTGTTGGCTGCCGCAAACTCCAATACGGCCTTGGGGTTCATAGTTCCTCCCTGCAATAAATTTAGTTCTGCTATCGGGAAACCTGTACATTTGAATGGTAAAACATATGCCTCGCACCCGGTTTAGTCAAGCCCCTATCAGAGCCGCAGTTTTAGCGGATGGGAACAACTTCAGGAAGGGAGAAATCCGGCCTTCTGCAAGGCGGCGGGAAGGCTCTAAGCAGGACCGCCGGGAGCAGCCCTGGAGGGGCGGATTTTGCAGATGTACGACGCCCGAGCAAGGCAAGGTCCAGAAATCCATTGACACTTTTCCGAAGTTTTTGTTACGGTAAAAATTCCCGTGCAAGAGCGGAATTTCACTGTCTGGCAGCGGATTTGATTGTTTTGGAACAGAATCAGGCCCCTCCAGGAGAAGGCAGGAAGCGGAATGTTCGTAGCCAAGCGGATGTTTCTTACTAAAGGTGTGGGAAAGCACCGCGAAAAGCTGACCAGCTTTGAGCTGGCATTGCGTTCCGCAGGAATTGCCGCGTGCAATTTAGTGCGGGTTTCCAGCATTTTCCCTCCCCGATGCAAACTGATTCCCCGCACCGAAGGAGTGAAGGAACTGAAGCCCGGACAAGTTTCCTTCGTCGTGATGAGTGAGAACTCCACGCGCGAGCCGCATCGTTTGATTGCTGCTTCCTGCGGCGTCGCCATTCCCAGTGACCGCAACGCCTTTGGCTATCTCTCCGAACACCATTCGTTTGGGGAAACGGAAGAGGTGGCGGGGGAATATGCGGAAGAACTGGCCGCCGAAATGCTCGCCACCACGTTGGGCGTTGAGTTCGACCCTGATCGGAGCTGGAATGAGAAGAAAGAGATCTACATGATCTCCAATAAGATCGTCCGCACCATGCACATCACGCAATCGGCAATCGGTGACAAGCGAGGTCTCTGGACAACTGTGCTATCAGCCGCCATTCTGCTGGGAATCGGCGACTGATCGGCGGGGCAAGGTATCCTTACGCTTCCCTGTTCCCAACGGTTGGCCGCTTCTGAATTTGCCACACTTATCTCAATTGCTACAGTCCCCCAAAAACCGTTATTGCCATCACGCTCGTTAAGCGCTTTACTGTGGGTCGCGCCCGGGGCAGAAGATTGCCACCTGGGTCCGATTCAAATCGCTCTATAAAATGGAGACCTATGAGAAGACGAGATTTCGTAAAGAGCCTGTTGGCGGTCGGCGGAGCAGCAACCTCGCGGTCCGGCCTCCTGCGTGGATTCCCGTCCGCAGCGGAGGCGCCGGAAGTCAAACGCGTGTTGGTCATGTTCAAGTGCCACCTGGATGTGGGATACATCGACACGCAAGCAGCCGTGGTGCGCAAGTACTTTGACGAGTATTTCCCCCGCGCCATGCAGGTAGCCGCTGCCATGCGGACGTCAGGGACGGACCGCTACGTTTGGACCACGGGGTCGTGGCTCCTCTACGAATATCTGGAACAACTATCGGGTGAAAAGCGCGGGGCCGTGGAACAGGCCGTGGCGGCCGGCGATTTGGCCTGGCATGCGCTTCCTTTCACCTGGGAGAGCGAGATCATGGATCGTTCCATGATCGAGGGCGCGCTGGGATTATCGCAGTCGCTCGACCGGCGCTTCGGCCGCACCACCATTGCCGGCAAGACCAGCGATGTGGTGGGCCAATCACGCGGAGTGGTGGGCCCGCTGGCTGCGCATGGAGTGAAGTTGCTTGATATCGGCGCCAATGACATCTGCACCTTCCCGGACGTGCCTCCGTTGTTTGACTGGCAGGACCCGGAGGGGGCATCACTGATTGTCATGTATCACCACCATTACGGGGATGTTGTGCGGGTGCCGGATTCCGATCTCGCTGTCTCGGTGGCAATGCTCGGCGACAACATGGGCCCCCATTCGGTGGAAGAAGCCACCAAGGTTTACGCCGATCTGCGAAAGCAACTTCCCCGCGCCCAGGTGACCGCGGCAAACCTCAGTGACATTGCCGCTGCGATTGAACCCTACCGCCACAAGCTGCCTGTGGTGACCCAGGAAATCGGCGACACGTGGATCTACGGAGTCCCCAGCGACCCGGTGAAAATGGCCCGCTATCGCGAGGTGGCCCGGCTGCGAAAGGAATGGCTGGCCCAGGGAAAATTCCGCGTGGGAGACTCCACCGACTGCGCCTTGTTGCGCCGGTTGCTGCTTTGCACAGAACACACCTGGGGTATCGATACCGGACTCATAAAGGACTATCAACACTACACACCCCGGGATTTGATGGCGCTCGACCTGCCACTATTCCGCAAAGAGGAATCGAGTTGGGCCGAAAAGAGGAAGAACATCGATGACGGCGTCGCCAACCTTCCCGCGCCTTTGCAGCGCGAGGCGCACAATCGACTGCGCGCGTTGCAGCCGGTTGAACCCGAGCGCACAGGCTTGCATCCCCACGCCGCGGGAACAGAGATCAAGACCGCGCACTGGATCATCGCACTTGATCCCAAAACCGGGGCCATCCAGAAGTTGCGCGCAAAAAGCACGGGCCGCGAATGGGCCTCCGCGGATCACCCGCTGGCGTCGTTCACCTACCAGACCTTATCCAAGGCGGACTTCGACCGCTACTATAACGACTACGTGCTCATCCAGGCCCCGTGGTCGAAACGGGAACTCGGCAAGCCCAACATTGAAAAAATCGGCGCGCAGCACCGGGAGTGGGCTCCGTCACTCACTGATTGCTGGTCCGGAAAGGTCGAGGGCGGTTACCGGCTTCTGTCGCAATCGCGAATTAACGACGCCGAGGCGGAAAAATCCGGGCTGGTGGCATGGCCGGAAAAAATGTATCTCGATTTCTTTCTGCCTGACGCCGAGCCGGTAGTCAGGATCGATCTTCTTTGCTTCGATAAAATGGCGAACCGACTGCCTGAAGCCATGTGGCTCAGCTTCCGTCCCCAAGCCCCGGAACCCAAGGGCTGGATGTTGGAAAAAGTGGACCGTTGGGTGTCCCCCTTCGACGTGATCCGCGGAGGAAACCGGCAGATGCATGCGGTTTCAAACACTGTCCGCTACCAGGATGCACAGGGGAGCTTGGCGATTGAAACGCTCGATGCGCCGGTGGTGGCGCTGGGCGAGATGCTGCCGATTTATTATTCCCCGGCTCAACCCGACATCGCCAAAGGCATCCACTTCAACCTGTTCAACAACGCCTGGGGAACGAATTACGTCCAGTGGTTTGGCGAAGACACTCGCTTTCGCTTTGTTCTGCGGGGGTGATTGCGAGGGATTGCGCGGGCTTGCGAAGGTAGTCGTTCTTTGGCGTCTGCCCACGGCAAGACCTTAATCGCCAAGCATCCTGAACGCGCATTACTATCTGTGGCGCAGTGCGGCGCGGCCGCAACCAAATTTTCGCGGGGGAGAAGAGACCCCTCATCCGCTTCGTACCTCAGCACCTTCTCCCCTGGGAGAAGGTTGGTTGTTAAACTGCCCTCTCCGAGGGGAGAGGGGGTCCCGATGCATCGGGACGGGTGAGGGGTCTCTTCTCCCTACCTCTCACTTTCAACACGAGCACAAAAGTGTTTGCCAAAAAAACAAGAATCTACGGTATTGGTGGGGTAACAGATGATCACTTAGCCCGATTCCAAGCGTTCCAGGGGTAGACCCATGAGAAGACGTGATTTCGTCAGAAATATGTTTGTCGCCGGCGGGGCGCTTGCCTGCCAACCCGCTTTCTTGCGGGGGTTCCCGGCCGCGACGGAAGCGCAGGAGGTCAAGCGGGTGATGGTGTTGTTCAAGTGCCACCTTGACCTGGGCTATACGGATACTCAAGCACGTGTTATGCAAAAGTATTTTGGGGATTATTTCCCCCGCGCCATCGAAGTTGCCACGGCCATGCGGCAATCAGGAACGGACCGGTATGTTTGGACTACGGGGTCGTGGCCGCTGTACGAATATCTGGAACAAGCATCGAGCGACAAGCGCCGGAAGATGGAGCAGGCGGTGGCGGCGGGAGATCTGGCCTGGCATGCGCTACCTTTTACGTGGGAGACGGAGGCCATGGATCGTTCCATGATCGAGGGCGCATTGGGGTTCTCGCAATCGCTCGACCAGCGTTTCGGCCGCACCACTATTGGCGCGAAGATGACCGACGTGCCGGGTCATTCACGCGGGTTGATAGCCCCGTTGGCCGCGAACGGAATTAAGTTTCTCAACATTGCCGCCAACACCTCCTGCACTCCCCCGGACATACCGCCGATGTTTGTGTGGAAAGATCCGGAAGGAGCATCCCTGATCATTATGTATCAGGAGTATGGCGGAATTATGCAGGTGCCCGGATCCGATCTCGTCGTAGACGTCGAGATGCGCAACGACAACGACGGACCGCATACGCTAGAGGCAATCGCCAAGATTTACGCCGATCGACGGAAACAATTCCCCCATGCCCAGGTGACGGCCGCGAACCTCAGCGAGATTGCGGCGGCGGTTGAACTCTACCGAAGTCAATTGCCGGTGTTGACCCAGGAAATCGGCGACACGTGGATTTACGGGGTCCCCAGCGACCCCATCAAGGTGGCCCGCTATCGCGAACTTGCCCGGCTGCGCAAGGAATGGCTGGCCCAAGGCAAGTTTCGCGTGGGAGACTCCACCGACCGCTCCTTGTTGCGCCGCGTGGCACTATGCGCGGAACACACTTGGGGCATCGATAGCAAGCTGTTGAAGGACTTTCAACATTACAAGCCCGGAGACCTGGCCGCGCTCGACTTGCCGATGTTTCGCGTGGCGGAAGCAACCTGGGCGGAGAAACGGAAGAACATCGACGATGGCGTTGCCAATCTTCCGGAGCCTCTGCGGAGCGAGGCTCGCAATCGATTACGCGCGCTCGAACCCGTCGAACCAGATCGTTCCAGCCTGCAGGCCCATGCGGCCGGGACGGAGTTGGATACCGCTCACTGGGTGATCGCGCTTGATCCCCAAACCGGCGCTATCCAAAGATTGCGGGCGAAAAACACGGGTCGCGAATGGGCCTCCGCGTCGCACCCTCTGGCGTTGTTTAGTTACCAGACGCTGTCCCAAGCGGATTTTGATCGTTTATTTGCGAGCTACGTTGTCGTCAAGAACTTCTGGTCGGAGGGGGATTTCGGCAAGCCCAAAATCGAGGATTTTGGCGTGCAGAGCCGTGTATGGACCGCGTCGCTGGCCGGGTGCTGGTCCGGGAAGGTGGAAGGAGGCCATCGGGTTCTCGCCCACTTGCGAATTGACGACGACGCGGCGGAAAAATCCGGCTTGGTCGCTTGGCCGGAAAAGATGTATCTCGACTTGTTCCTTCCCGACGCCGAGCCGGTTGTCAGAATCAATTTCTCTTGCTTCGATAAGGTGGCCAATCGGCTTCCCGAAGCCATGTGGCTCAGCTTCCTTCCCCAGGCCCCTGAGCCCAAAGGATGGATGCTGGAGAAGGTGGACCAGTTGGTGTCACCGTTTGATGTTGTCCGCGGAGGGAATCGGCAGATGCACGCGGTTTCAAACGCCATTCACTACCAGGATGCAAAAGGGAGATTTGCGATTGAGACAGTGGATGCACCGGTGGTGGCACTGGGCGAGAAGTCACCCATTGCGTATTCCCAAGCTCAACCCGACATCGCCAAAGGTATCCACTTCAGCCTGTTCAACAACTCTTGGGGAACGAACTACGTCCAGTGGTTTGGCGAAGACACGCGCTATCGCTTCGTTTTGCGGGCGTGAGCAAGGCTGTCATCCTGAATCCTGGCACCCTTTCTCTGGTAGGGGCAGACTTCGTGGGTGTCTACCGGAGATTGTGGACCACTCTTGCGTCTGCGAGGGTGCCTGCGAGCTGCATAGGCGCTAATAGATGCCGTCGCTGGCGATGTGCCAGCCCGCTACGCAGGCTAACGGCCGACAGCTCTTATCCTGGCATCTTTGCCCACGAGGTGCGTCACTTCGAGCGGACGCACACCTTCCATCTGCTATTTGACTTTTCCTCATGTATAATGCCGAAGGTGTTAACGTCTGAGGTCCCATTCCTGCAACCCATCGTCATGTCGACTGATGAAGTTTCCAACCCGAACGCCGCCGACCCTCATGAGGTTGAACGTGTGGTGCGCGATTTTGAGGAACGCACTCTTGTGGGGCTGGAGGGGCATTTTAGCCAACTGGTCTACCTCGCGTCTTTGCGCGATTACAACACCGGCCGCTACCACCACTACGGTTTGGAGTCGCGCTACTCTCCGGAAGCCATCGACGAGGGTCTGCACCAGTGCCACGTGCGGGTTTTTGAAGAGCTCGTTGCCCTGCCGCTTAAAGAGCAAACCGAAGATCTGCTGAATTTCTTCGAATCCCTGAAGGAAGACAAAACGCGGTTGGTGGTTGTGTGGAAGCGGCTGAGGTCCTACCAAATCCTCCCACCGGAGGATTGCCATCCCCTGGCACGGGAGCTCTTTGACACAAATATTGAAATCATGTTGAGAATCCTGCGTGAGACCGATCTTTGGCCATTACTGCACGATTCGCATAGCGACGCCGATGACCTGCCCTAGCACTTCGCCGTCATCGGGAATGCGGATGGTTTGTGGTCCGGCAGGAGACAACGGGTGGGGCAGCAGGATCACTTCCTTGCCCCGCTGATAGCACCAGCAGCATTCGTAGCTGTAACGCAACTCCAGAAAATAGATGGGGCGGTCATATTCGGTCAGCCATCCGGAGTTCACAATCTTGCGCCGGGTGTCGTCAACCTGCACCACGGACCCGGGTCGCAAGAGCGGAACCATCATCTGATCTTCCAGGCCGATAAAACCATAGCGAAACTTCTTCAGGTCAAGCTGACTCAGCAATCCCGCGGGAATCTCTCCCCAGGTTTCAACCAGGCGCGAAAGGAATGCCGTCTTCTCCGGCCGGAACCCGGGATCAAACCGGACCGGGAAGCGAATGGGCCGCGCCGGGTCGCCAACCTCGACGGTAAAGAGATGAGTGGAACCCTGCAGAGTGGCGTGGCGGTGCTGTTCCATTTTACCCAGATTAATCCCATACAATGCCATGGCCTCTTCGATGCTCATCCCGTAGATCACGGTGAGGCTGTAAAATTTGTAAATGCTGGGAAGTGAGCCGTCGTTTTCAATCTGGTTGAGGCGGGCAGTGGAAACCACGTACTCAGAGCTTCGCTCCGTGTCGGCGATTTCCAGGCTGGCTTCCTCCACCTGGCGCAAAGTCAGGCCCAATCGCTCACGGATTTGCTTTAGCCGGAAGCCGGCTTGCTCGCTGAGCGCGACGTTCGTAGGCGTGGGTATAGCGGGAAGAGATTGGGACATATCCTGATTTAGTACTCCGAAAACAAGGACTTCCCGCGCTCCGGCCCCAAAGTGCCGCGTGTTCGGAGCAGGGAGATAGTTCAGTATCCCCGGGTACGGATTGTACTACCCTTCTATTCTACTATAGTGGGGGTAATCGCCAACGAAATGAATCCCGAATCTTAGGACCTCTGGTCATCCACTTGACTTGACAGCTTGTGGCGCCCTGCCGATAATCTCAAGGTCGTGGCCTGCGTATTAACCGCATCCCCTCCGCCGATCAGTTGCGGTATTGTGCCTTTGGCGTCGACGCACGAGGAATCTTAAGGACGTCGACGCCACAGCCAGCATGCGCGGCCGTAATTCATGGTAAGTGAGGCCTCAGCCCATGTGCCTACAAAGATCCGGATGCCCGCTGGTACTCGCCATGCTGCTTCTCTGCCCTTTCGTGATGGGCGCCAATGAAACAGTAAAGTTCCAAAGACATACCGATTCCGTCGACGTACTAATCGGCGGGAAGGTCTTTACCACTTATTACTTTGGCCCGAATTCACCCAAGCCCTATCTGCACCCCCTGCACTCCGCTCAAGGGACGGTGGTGACACGCGGATTCCCCATGCGCAACGATATCCCCGGGGAACGCCATGATCACCCGCATCATCGCGCCTTGTTCTTCGCTCATGGCAATATCAACGGAATCGACTTCTGGGGAGAAGGCCAACCCACCAAGGCATCGCAGACGGTTAATGGCATACGTTACCCGAGCGAGGAGTTACCCAAAGGGAGAACGGCCTTCCGCAAGCTCGATGAGGTCAAGAGCGACGGCGAAAGCGGAACCTTGAGGGCTGAGTTCGAACTGGTGGGACCCGACGGGAAAGCCATCGGCAGTGAAATCCAGGATTATACTTTCAGCGGCAGCGACTCCACCCGCACTATCGACTGCAGCTTCACGCTGAAGGCCAATAAAGGCGTGCCGCTTAAAATGGGTGACACCAAGGAAGGCACCTTTGCCATCCGCGTCGTCAACGCCCTCACCAAACCCGACTTAAAGATGACCAACTCGGAAGGCAAGGTGGGAGTGGATGAAATTTGGGGCAAGCGCGCCAACTGGGTGGATTACTCGGGCGTGGTGGATGGCGAACCCCTTGGCATCGCGATCTTCGATAATCCCGCCAACATCAAGCATCCCACTTACTGGCACGCGCGCGATTATGGGCTGTTCGCGGTCAATCCTTTTGGCGAACATGACTTTTACCACGACCCCAATCGTGACGGCGGCGTTACGATCGCCCAAGGCGAAGCGCTTACCTTCACCTACCGCGTGGTGATCCACCATGGCGACGCGGCCGAGGCCCAGGTTGCCGCCGCATATCAGAATTATACGGGAGGCAAGTAAGCACCGGCACACGGTCGCCACCCGGCGCATCTCCGTCGCAGCGAGGTACCCATGGATCGACTTATCAAAGCGCGAATGAATGGGAAGTTTCAACAGGTTGTGGCACCCGGCACGATGCGGTTCCTCGACTTCGCCACCTTGCAACTGGAAAAGGGTGAACGCCACTCCCTGCAGACTGGCGATCGCGAATACGTCCTCGATATCTTTTCTGGCCTCGTAACCCTGACCATCAGCACCGTGGGACGCAGCAAGGAGATTTACAGCAAGGCCGGGAAACGCGAGGATGTGTTCTCCGGAGCGCCGGTCATGAGCTTCATCCCGCCCAATTCGCAATTGGAAATCAAAGCAGATTCAGCCGCGGCCTTGGGAATCTTCTCCGCTCCCTCAAAGTCCAGGGCCCCGGCCGCGCTGCTGGAAGGGTCCACGGTGATTGCCAAGCAGGTGGGCCGTGACAATTGGCAGAGGATGGTCTATTCGGCATTGGGTGAAAACGTACCGGCGGAACGCCTGTTGGCCGGTGAGACCCTGAGTCCCCCGGGAAACTGGTCGAGTTTTCCACCTCACAAGCATGACCGTTCGAATCCCCCCCAGGAAGCTGTTCTGGAAGAAGTCTATTATTTCCGCGTCAAGCCCGCGCAGGGGTTCGGATTTATCTGGACCTATACCGCCGCCGGCGACCCGGAGGGATTTTCCAACGTATTTGTCGTCGAAGATGGCGATACGGTGCTGCTGCCGAAGGGATATCATCCGGTCGTGGCGGCGCCCGGTTACGAACTGCATTACACCTGGGTGCTCGCAGGTGAAGAACGGCGATATGGCGCCTGGGCTGATGATCCCCGCCACGCCTGGGTAAAGAATCCCTAAGCGGGTCGCCACCGTGATTGCGGCCGCCGCACCAGAGTCAGACGCTGTAAAGACTAACAGTTTAATTGTCGAAGCCTCGCGCAAGGAGAATCGTGCCTACACCACTACCGGACTTGAAACCCTCAGGATCCACTCCCCCACCTCTTTCGAACTCTTTCCGGATACCTCACCTGCGCTGGCTGATTTGCGGGGTCTTGTTTTTTGGCGCCGTCATCAACTACGTTGATCGGGGCACCATTTCCATCCTCTCCCATCACGTGCAAAAGATCTTCAGCATGTCAGAGAGCGATTACGGTTGGATCATCTTCTCTTTCCAGTTTTCCTACGCCATCATGTTGCTGGGGATCGGGCGGATCATCGACCGGCTGGGCACACGAATGGGCTTTGCCCTGGCTATGATCTGGTGGTCGTTCGCCGCCATGGGACAAGCCTTGGCGCGCGGTGTGGGCTCATTTGCGGTGGCGTGCGGTTTTCTGGGGATGGGAGAAGCGGGAAGTTTCCCCGGTTCCATCAAAGCCGTGGCCGAATGGTTCCCGAAGCGCGAACGGGCCTTGGCCACCGGGATTTTCAATTCCGGCACGGCGGTGGGAGCAGTGATCTCCTATCCCCTTGTGGGGTGGTTATTCCTGAGGTTTGGCTGGAAGATGGCCTTCGTCGGGACGGGCGCGTTGGGCTTGGTCTGTGTCGCCACCTGGCTGCTGATCTACCGTCTGCCCCGCAAGCACCCTTGGATCACGCCGGACGAGCTTCACCATATTGAGACCGAACCCGGCGAAGATCAGGAGGCACTCGGGGCACCGATGGCGTGGGGTAAGATTTTCCGTTATCGGCAGGCATGGACCTTCATTATGGCCAAGTTTATGACCGACCCCGTGTGGTGGTTCTACATCTTCTGGCTGCCCAAATACCTCATTGAGGCGCGCCACTTCTCGGTTGAACACCTGCGGCTTTTTGGATTCATTCCCTTCCTGGCGGCAGTGCCGGGTGGAGTCACAGGAGGCTGGCTGTCCGGCTATCTGCTTCGCCGCGGCCGTTCCGTCAACTTCGCGCGCAAAACCGCTTTGCTCGCCTGCGCCCTGTGTATGCCGCTTGGAATCCTGGCAGTGTTTGCGGGAAGCCCGTGGATGGCCCTGGCCTTCATCTCGATCGGGACGGCCGGCCACCAGGGTTGGTCCTCCACCGTCTTTACCATCCCGTCCGATACGTTTCCGAAGAAGGACGTGGGTTCAGTGGTGGGAATCGGAGGAGCCGCCGGCGCTTTCGGCGGAGCAATACTGGCGTGGGTTGCAGGCCATATCCTGCAACATCACTCGTATCTCCCGCTCTTTATTATTGCCGGCGTCATGCATCCCCTGACCATGGGGGTTATCCAATTGCTGACCCCGAAGCTCGAGAAAATCACGCAACCGACGGCGTCTGCCGTGTAGATGCTTGACCCATCAAGTCGTGCCGCTTGCCATTGGGAGCCGCCCGATTGACGTGTGTCCGCACAAACCGCAATAAATCCGCGGCAGGAACAGGTTTTGCAAGGTAATCAACGGCTCCCATTTGCATCGCATCGAGGTAGCAGCGCATATCAATGCACCGGGTCAAAACCAAAACCGCCCGGTGCCGGTCCAACTGCACGGCCCGATCCAGCACACTGCGCCCCTCAAAGGCCAGGGAGCCCTGGCTCACAACCACGAAGTCAATGGACTCCGACTCCAGGCATTGAATACCGGCCTCATAGGTCGGGCAGGTAACGACTTCGTATCCCTGGCCTTCCAGCGTAACACGAAGGTTTCTCAAGTCGCCGGTGTCCTCGTCAACAAGAAGTACCCTTGTAGATCGAGTCCCAAACCCGATGCCCCGCTGTTTAAATACGTCGCTTGCCATGGGAGTTCTCCTTATCGAGTCAATCTATCACCCGTCTTGCAGGGAGTCCCGCCCCTCCATTGATCCGTCGGAAACGACCGATCTTTATCTCGTCAAACAGCTCAATGCGAGGAGGCCTTATTTGCCACCTGGGTATGAAAAGGGAGACTGCTGATGCGAGGGAGAGAGAATCAGAGTGTCTCGTTAAGAGTGAGCGGCCAATCTACCCAAGAGTCGCCTCCGATCGGTACAACCATTCAATGACGGGGCCTGTTGAGAGTGTTAGTGCTCACGTGAGCGGTTGGAGAATTCGATCCGCAGGCACTACTGATAGCGTGGAGTACGCTCACGCTAAATTCTGCGACGAACTATCTGTCCTACCTCAGAGTTTTGGTACCATTGTACGGTAATATTTCTATACATAGTTGTCAAGGGATTTCTCAAGTAATCATCAAGGAACAATCCCCAAGGAGATTATTCTTGTAAATAATAGATTCCAAGTATCTTGTGGGCCTTAAACCCCCACGGAGGTGTTTAAGAATTCAGCAATTAAGTGGGCTTATTCAACCTTTTTTTTCGGGGCTGGAACCAACGTTTGATGCGCCCGGGTGCAAGTATGACGTCATGATTTCTTTGCCATGAGGCGATGTGCGATTCCTATCCTGGAAGTAGGGGCGCATGGCCCTGCGCTCTTGCAACACCGAGGATCCCAGGCCGGCCGGGTAGAGAATTAGCTGGGACGGCCACGCCGGCACACCCTTGTTCTACCCTGTAAACAATGCCTTCTGATTTGAGCGGCGATTCGCCCCCTTGACAGGGTGAACCACGGTGCCTCAGACTTTCGTTTTCGTAGGACGCGTTTGGCCTGCTTGCTTTCGCGGGCCATGGAAATCACCACGCTCGTTTGCCAAGGAGGAGAATTAATGCTCGACCCTGATCAGGGCCTGCGAGTCCTGGATTGCAAAGCCACCGACCACGAGTACCTGCACAAGGACTTTCACGGCGCGCTGTGTTACGGCATCAAGTATTTGGACGATCACTTTGGGCCCGAGGCCACGACGGCATATCTCCGGCAGGTCGGCCGGAGCTATTTTGCGCCTCTAAGCCAGCAACTACGGGACGAGGGCTTGGCCGCGCTCGAAAAGCATTGGCGGGAGATTTTTACCAAAGAGGGTGGAGCGTTCTCCCTGGAGATTCAGGATGGCGTACTGACCCTGACCGTTCACAATTGCCCCGCCATTGCCCATCTGAAGAGGATCAACCAACTCTTTACCCCACGCTTCTGCGAGACCACCGTGGTGGTTAACGAAACGGTTTGCGGCGAGGCAGGTTACAAATGCAGTTGCCACTACGAGCCCGGCGAGGGCCGATGCGTGCAGAAATTTTGGAAGGAGAAGGAGTGACAGCATGATTTCCTGCACAGAATTCATTCCCGCTTACAGCGAATTGTTCAAATTCCTGGAAGCGCAAGGCGGCAAGGAAGCGGTGGTCAGGTTCTGGGAGGATCTTTCGGACAAGTTCCTGACCAACCTGCACGATCTCACAGCAACCAAGGGATTGGCCGGCTGCTTTGAGTACTGGAGCCACTCGCTGACGGAGGAAGCGGCGGACTTCCGCATGACACTCGATGAGAAGAAAGGGACGTTTGAAATTGAGATGCGCCATTGCCCCAGCCGCGGCCGCCTGAACGAGTTGAAGCACATCGAGCCCTACGAGCACTACTGCGAGCATTGCGACGTGCTCTATCGCCGCGTGCTGGAACCCTTCGGATTTAAATACAACATTGACCTCAGCACCTGCAAAGACGCGACCTGCAAGCTGACGGTAATTCAACAACCTGCCAGAGGAGAGAACGAATGACAGCAATTGCAACCGACCAGTTGGCCATCAACGGAGGCCCGAAGGCCGTATCCAACAAGCTGAAGATGTGGCCCAGTTTCGACGAGCCCGCGATTAAGGCGGTGGAGGAAGTGCTCAGATCCGGAAAGGTGAACTATTGGACCGGCCGCAATGGCATGGCGTTTGAGAAGCGCTTCGCAGGGTGGCAAGGAAGCAAATTCGCCATCAGCGTCGCCACCGGGACGGCAGCACTGCACGTTGCCCTGGCGGCGTTGGGCGTGGGGCCCGGCGACGAAGTTATTGTGCCGAGCTACACCTTCATCGCCACCAGTTTTTCCGTGGTGCAGGCGGGGGCCATTCCCCGATTCGCCGATGTGAACATCGCGGACCATTGCATCAGCATCGAATCAGCGGAAAAGCTCATTACCAAGCGGACCCGGGCCATTATTCCCGTGCACTTGTACGGGAACGTCTGCGATATGGACGAAATCATGGCCTTCGCCAAACGGCACAACCTCTACGTCATTGAAGACAACGCCGAGGCTTTTGGCGGCGCTTACAAAGGGAAGAAGACGGGAACCATCGGGCACATGGCCGCGTGCAGCTTCTGCCAGAACAAGACCTTCACCACGGGCGGAGAGGGCGGCATGGTCACAACCGATGACGAAGACCTTGCCTGGGTCGCCCGCAGCTTCCGCGATCATGGCTACGACGTGAAGGAACGGCTGAATCTGATGGAGATGGAGCAGAAACTCCCCTACATCCACAACCGCGTGGGGTGGAATTATCGCATGACGGAAATGCAGTCGGCGATTGGGCTGGCGGAACTGGACCGGATGGATTCGTGGAACATGCCAACTCGCCGCCGGAATGCCAGGATCCTGATTGATGCGCTCAAACAAATTCCGCAAGTCAAATACCTGCCCATCGACACGCCGGAACGGCAGAACGGCTTTTACACCATGGCCTTTTCCCTGGACATTGAGAATATGAAATGCGACATCATGGAATTTGTCCGCGCTGCCGGTGCTGAGGGCGCTCCCTGCTGGAAAGTGTTCTGGCCGCAATGCCACACCGAGCGCGCCTTCCGCGACCACCAGGGCTTTGGTCGGTCGGGCTTCCCCTTCACCTCAAAAGAATATGCCGATGCTGAGAGCGTGGATTACAGCAAAGTGGAAGTTCCCAACGCCATCTGGCACGAGAGCCACACCTTTACCTGCTTCGCCTATCCCACTTATACCGAAGAGGACATGCACCAGATCGCGGCGGCACTGGTCAAGGTGATCAAGGCTTATTCGAAGTAGGGTGAGGATTTTCCGGCCTCGGGAAGGACTATTTCATCGCTGTCCAAGTTCGCCAAGGCTGAGCTCCGTACGAATGCGAACGGGCTGCAGTACGTTTCCCCGACGGGGAATAACATGAGTAGCCGTAGGTGAAACCTACGGGAAGATATCCCGGAAAATCAGGTCCCGGCCCTGACGGGGCCGAACGGTTGGACCCTGTCAGGGTCGGAAAAACATATTCATCGCTGTCCCGAGCCGTAGGTTTCACCTACGGATAATAATATTGTCCCCCTTCGAGGAACAAGGCTGACCTGCATCCTTTTGAGCCTCCACCAGAACTAATTTGGACGAGCAGTGTTTCCAATCGGCGATATAGAAATACCTCGATTGCGCTTCGTGTGCGATTGACGCATTCGGCATTCGCGATCACCACCCCACTCTTTGGGCACCCCCCCTAGCAAGGAGGGGACTTGCGCCAGCGTGGACAAACAGTTTTGCCAAGGAAGATCAATAACAGGTGGTGTCCCATATGTGTGTTGGTGGTTCGGGAAGTTTGTTAATCGGAACGATTAAATCCAGCGTCGCAATAATGCCAAATTCCCGGTGGCTTTGCTGGGGCCTGCAACTGTAGACACAAAGGTAAATGATGCTCTTTTCTTGGATCATTGCTTATGTCCTTATAGATAATCAAGGCAACGACGTATATAAATTCCTTACCATCCCTGAGGTTGTCTAAGTCGTCTTGTGTAGCCAGCCGGTATGCGGCACCAGTATCATCAACGGCTATGGCTGAGACAAAGTTAGGGTTCTGGTTTGGCATCAGCGTTAAAGGTTCTATAGGCTGATTTACCAACTTCTGTCGATTGTTAAAGTCCTCGATTATAGTCTTCTGTGTTCTTAGGGAAGTATCAGGTTTTATGTAGAGCCATATAGAGATTCTCTTAATCTCGACTTGATTCTGGCCAGACTGTTTGTAAAACACGTTGAAACCTATAACATGTGCGACCGAGATTGGATCGCCTTCATGTTCTCCGCCTGCAAATTTTGGCTCCTCGGCCCAAACAACGTAACTTCTTGGAATTGCTGCCATTATGGGTACTGGGGGTGGAACGTATGGCCATTGCTCCCCCAATTCTCGGAGTCGATCGTTAATCCAGTCTGAGGGGGGATTGGCGTTTCCAGAGATCATGGCCGCCGATACCTCTGGATTTATCAGGATATATTGGCTGCGCAACGTGTCTAATATGTGCCTACGGCGCTCTAGTTCATTGGGTTGTCCTTTGCTCTGCACAAGGAATTGTAATGTGTCGTGGACTTGACCACCCAGGTTGTCAAATTTGTTTCTGTCGATTTGTTGCTGATTTTCTTGATCTTCACGGTTCACGGAGTTCATTACCACTGCCGCCAACCCAAAAACCAAGAATACGGCGAATGCACTAAGGCGTAGTGCCTTGCTTGTCTCGAATTTCTGCATCAATTCCGGCATAAGGTATGACAGTCCGGCAAGCGCCAAGAGAACAAAAGCCAAATCGGGCACCGTCTCCAATGAAATGTGGAGGATGCGGGAAAAGTGAGGATGGCGATGAGCAAAGTTTAAAATGAGTTTCGATAGTGCAGCCAACTTCATGGGAACTTCTCTCAGCCAAAATGGCCAAAAGATGACCACGGCTGCAAGGGTAATGATGCCAGCGGCCAGCATCAGCATACCTATCCGATGCGCGCGCACGTAAGATATTGTGCAACTTGCTTGATCGCGCAGCTTTATTCGTATTTGCGTCAGAGGTGTTTTCAAACGGAGAAGGCGAGACCCCACCGCTTTGAGTAAAGGTGATAATCTCATCATAGGATGTCTCCACATCGACCTCCAGTTGTGGTACATCCGACTGGAGCCGATCGGACCGCCAGTGTTGGTGGCACTTACCAGTTTGGATCAGCTTGCTATTCCGTGAATTCGTCCGCCTCTAATCTACGCTAGAAGCTCGTCCAGCATGATTTGAGAGCACGTAGCGCGGAGTTATGTCGCTTCGAGCGGCATCACTCCGCGGCTTTTCGTCATCGTATATTAACTGGCATGTGGAGGTTATCATCTTCGGAACTCCTGTTCAAACATATCCCATTCCCGCGCTCGCCGGGTCGGTTCAGGATCCGCCGCACACCCTCGCGCGTAGATTGATCTCATATCCATAGTTCATATCGGTCAGGAACTGGAGGAGCATCTTCCGGCACTCCGCTCGTCGTTCGAGAACATAACCATAGTCGAATAATCATTCGACTATACTCGACAAAGGTCTGAACCCACTTCTTCCGGCGCTATGCTTGGGCCGTGCATTTTGAGCTTTTGCCATACCCGCGTACTGGGTGATTCGGGGGTGGAGTCTGGATTAGCGACGAAGGGGTGGACGGCCGTTGCGCTGCCCCCAAGGCTGTTCACTTAATCGGGTTCAGGACATTTAGTGGTAATCGGTTACCAGCGCCCCCCGCAACCGTCTCCGATGACTGGAGTCCGATGGACTCCCTCGGAGTCCTGAAATCGGACCCGCTCCGGCTGATGAAAACGCCAGTTACGGGCGACCCTCCCCGATTTCCGGAGTCCGATAGACCCCATCGGGGTCCAGCAATCGGACTCCCCCAAAGGGGCGAGGCAATTAAATTCAAATTACCTCTCTGCTCGTTTAAATGAACACCATTGGTCCTAGCCCAGGCTTCTCACCTGAATTAGAAGACGCGTCTTTGGTGACGCACCGCGTGGCCCGCGGCGCCGCAGCCATTTCTCCTCTTGACAATGGCAGCATTCTAGGCTATACTTTGAAATGAAAACAGAAGGGATCAATGCTACTTGCCCAGCCCGAACGCCCCGCCAAATGCCTAATGACTTCTTGTCCACTTGCCGATAGCAGGGTCGCACCTGAGAACATGTTGAAAAAAAAGGATGACAAGACTCCTTTTTGTAGGTGGGACCTGATAAGATACTGAAAATACAGCCACTTGTAAGAATTCATAGGAACAAGAAAAACACGCGACAAAATGCCCAAGAAAGAAGGCGCTTGCGGGGTCCAGGGTAGCGAGCGAGTCGTGCCGGGAGAGTCCGCGACGACATGAATCGCACTTATCAAGGGAAGGTCTTTTGCTTTTCTGCCGTCACTGCAGGGCGGGCTTGCGAAGCTCATCCCAGATCGTAATGGCCAGCGTACTGACGAGCACGAGTACCCCGCCGACAATGGCCATGACCGTCAACCTTTCTCCCAGCCAGATCGCCGCGATGGGCAGGCCGAAGAAAGTGATGAGGTAATTGGAGAGAGCCGCTTGAATGGCGTCCAATTGCTTCAGGGCTTTGAGAAACAGCACCATGGAAAGGAAGTTGTGAAAGAAGGTGAGGGATGCAAGACCAATCCAGGTCCTCAGGGTGAAGTGAGGGACCCGGGCCAGGACCCAGGTCTCCTGGTGGAGAACGAGTGGAGTTACGATGATAAACATTGCCACATACGTGTAGAAAAGCATCTCCATCGGCGAATAACGTTCCAACATCGTTTTGCCATAGGAGTTGTAGAAGGACCCGCCCATCACGCCTGCAAAGATCAGCAGGTTGCCAAAAAGATAGCCCTTTCCGAAATTCAAATTCCCGAGATCGAAATTGGAACAGAGCAGAACCCCCAGGATCGCCAGGCCGAAACTGACCCAGCGGACGCCGGTCATCTTTTCTTTCAGCAGGAAATAAGCCAACACTGCCGTGCAGACAGGCAGCGTCAACATCAGCAGGGCCGCGTTGCTGGCTAGTGACAGGCGAGTCCCCCAGGTTATCAAGACCTGTCCGGGGAAGACGCCGAAAAAGGCCAGGATGAAGAAGAGGAGCAGGTCTTTCCTTCCCCGCCCTGGCTGAGGAGTTGCATTCTTCCGCTCGGCTCGAACGAAAGGATAGAGCATAAGGGTGGCCAGGGTCATCGGCGCCCAGACGGTGAATAAGGGACCCACCTGGTCCTGAACAAGCTTGATACAGGTGAATTGCAGGGCCCACATTAAGTTGCACGAAAAGAGGAAAAGCCAGGATTTCACGCGTTGCTCCTTGACTGGCGGTTCAAGCTGAACTTTCAAGAACGGCGGTTCGCCTATCGATGCGCGGAAAATAGCATTTGCGGCCCCGCTTTGAATAGGACAGGCTCGGGTGAAGGACCAGGCGGTCGTTGCAACGACATGAAAAGCTCCTCTTCCGTGCAAGACATGCTGGCTTCCCCATCGCCGGTGTGGCGCAGACCGAATCCTGCCGCTAGCCCGGACTTCTCACCAACCTCAGCGGTTCCCTTTGGGCCGTGATGCTTTCAAGCCCCAAAGGGGCGCCCTATTACAGCCCAGGCCGCCGGCCCATGGGCGTTAACCTAAGGCATCCGCCTGAATTAATGTGCTCTCCGCACAGGCCCGGAGGGCCGGAAGACCGTAGCCCACGGCGTAAGCCGTGGGTGAAGCGCGCACGATGACCGCCAGCCCCGGAGGGGCGAAAGAAAGGGACCATGGACGTCGACCGCTACAGCCCTGGGGTTTCGCCTTACTCGCCGCGACTTACTTCTTTCGCCCCTCTGGGGCTCGTTGCGGGGTCCTCCGTTGACCCACGGCTTACGCCGTGGGCTACGATCTTACGCCGCTACGCGGCTGGTACTATCGCGGTCTTATGTTAACACCTATGGGCCGATGGCCTGGGCTGTGATAGTACGCCCCTTTGGGGCTCGCTCAGGACCAATGCAACGTCACAGTAGCGGCGGAGCCAATCCTAGGTCCGGGCAAATCCGTCGTGAGAATCCCGCAGCTAACCCGCCGCGACTTTCAGCGGCGGCCGGGACTTCCACTGGCCGCGCGTAAAGTCGGGGAATGCTACTGCTCCGCTCCCTTGCGACACGGACATTTCGGTCAGCGGCCTGATGGCACTCCAGGTAGCGGCGTCGTAAACATCCTGCTCGGGCTGCGCGTGGTCATGAACCGCCTGTATGAACTGATGGACGGTGATGTAGTCGGAACCGCCATGGCCGAATTCTCCTGCCGCTCCTGAAAACTTGCGCCACAGCGGATGCTCGTACTTTTGGCGATAGTCATCCAGGGGTTGCCAGGAATCCGGCTTGCTCACGCCCTCCACGTAGATGGAGTCCTTCTCCATCATGTAAATCCCTTGAGTCCCCTGAACGCGAAAACCCAGATCATAGGGGCGCGGTGATTGAACGTCGAAATATAGCGTAACCGTGCAGCCGTTCTCAGTTTTGATCAAGGTGGTGTTGACGTCCCCCTGGGCAAAAACCTGTTTGGCATTCGGGTGGTCGGCGCCAAATTTTTCCTTGACCCACCGATTCAGGCCGCGGGCCTTGCTGCTCATCGAAACCAGTTGGAGAAAACGATCCCCACGGTTGATGTTCATAAACTGAGCGATCGGCCCGATCGCGTGAGTGGGATAAAGATTGCCATTGCGTTGCAGCGCGTCAATGGTGCCCCACAACTGGTAACGTGGTCCGCCTTCGGAGGGGGCGAATTTCGTTTCGCTGAATTCTCCCTTCTCATCAAAGCAGAGGTACCGGCAGTCATGTTGATAGCCCGCCGCGCAATGGATGAGTTCTCCCAGAAGGCCCTGCTGCACCATATTCAACAGCATCAGCATGTCGCGAAAATAGCAGACATTCTCCAGCATCATGCAGGGCATCCCGGTGGCTTCGGAAGTGTTAACCAGCTCCCAGCAATCGTCCAGGGTGACGGCGGCCGGGACCTCGGTGGCGGCATACTTCTTCGCCCGCATGGCCGCTACCGCCACGGGCGAGTGCCAGTGCCGGGGAGTGGCTGCGATCACGGCATCAATGTCATCGCGCTGGACCAGTCGCCGGAAGTCTTCCGGACCCTCACCATAGCCTTCCGGCCGCTTGCCCAGCTTCGCCTCAACCAGCCCCTGCGCATGAGACAAGTTCCCCGGGGTTATGTCCGCAATGGCTTTTATCTCCACCCCGTCCATCGACAAAAGGACGCGGAGGAGCGAGGTTCCCCTTTGGCCCACTCCCACCATGCCCACGCGAACCGGTGACATTCCTGCGTCGGTGGGCATGCCACTCGCGGCCCGCGACGAGGCCAGGGAAAGAATCGCCGCGCCTGCTCCTCCCGTAAGCAGTTCTCGTCTCGACAATACCCTGCTCATGGCATCCTCTCCAAACCAGTAGTAATCATCCTTCAGCAAAGCCGGTTAAGTTACGAGGCTAGTTAACCAAAGTGGTCTGCCGCCGCCCGGAAACGACCCCTCACCCGACCTCGTCCCTCGGCCACCCTCTCCCCTCGGAGAGGGAAGAAATCAGCGCGCGCACGGGCGCGCGGAAAACCGGGCTTTCCCTCTCCGAGGGGAGAGGGTGGACCGCGCCGCGCGCTTTCACCAGCGGGCGCGGGACGGGTGAGGGGTCTTTTCCCTGACGTATGCAAAATATCGTGCCGGTTTGCTCTTCGTAACGCTGCCGTCCCGGCGGCATTCTCCGGTGCCGGCAGGATGCCGGCGTTACGACTGATGAACTGCCCAGCTATCGCTTGGGCACTTCACTTCTGACGTACGCAAAATATCGTGACGGCTTACTCTTCGTGGCGCAGCCGTCCCGGCGGCATTCTCCGGTGCCGGCAGGATGCCAGCGCTACGACTGATGGGCCGCCCGGCGGTCTCTTGAAAACTTCACTAGGTTCTGGAATTCGTTGTGCTCGCCGCGGCTTGGCCCTCTGATCCCATCGCCTGCTCACTTGCTTCCCGGGCGCTCTTGCGTCCCTCGTATCGGGTCGCGAGAAGGGTGCCCACAAATACCAGCAATCCCCCCGCCACCAACTGCCACCTTAGCCTCTCTTTCAAAGTCACGGTGGAAATGAGGACACCGAAGACAGGAAGGAGGTAAATTGACAGCGCTGCCTGGGTAAGGTTAATGCGGTCAATTACCCAGAAGAAGAGCATCATCGCCATCGACAGGGAGAAAATGGCAATCATCGCCAGGCTCAGCCATACCGCCGGCCCAAGTGACATCAACAGTTTCCGCGACAGCGGTTCCCGCGACAGCATGGCGAAAAAGAGCGCCACATCCGCAACCAGGAAACTGTAGAAAACCACTTCCAACGGCGTAAACGTGCGCAGCAATCGCTTGCTGAAAGCGTTATAGAATCCGCTCCCGAAGCATCCGGCGAGAATCAAAACGTTGCCAACCAGGTATTTCCCGTGGAAAATCTGCACCGTGTGCCAGTCCACATCTGACACCAGCAGTACCCCGGCAATCGCCAGCGCAAATGAGACCCAGAGGAGCCGGCTCATCTTTTCACCAACCAGCAGCGTGGCAAGTAATGCGGTCAGAACGGGAATCGTTAAGGTAATAATCGAGGCATTGGAGGCAAGCGAGCGCTTGATACCGGCAGTTATACAGAATTGTGAGAGGACACACCCAACGACCCCCAACGCGACAAAGTTCAGCAACTGTTGAAGGAAGCTTCCGCGCTCCAGCAAGGACTTCGCGTTTTTCCTTCCGCGCCGGGCAAGAAGAAGGAAGCCCAGAAGGATCGTTGCCGCAGCCATCGGCAGGAAGGTAACCGTAATCGGGCCCAGTTGGCGCGTGGCAATCTTGGCTCCGGTGTACTGGAAGGCCCACATTAGATTGCACAAGATGAGCAGAAGGAAATACGGTTTAGGGCGCGCCCCGTGACGGGGAGGATCGGCGTTCATCAAAGTCTCCTTTACCTGGCTCCCGGGGCAACGCTGGGATAAGTCTGCTGGCCGCAACACTGTTAGCTTAAGCTGGCTGTTCCAACTTGACCCCCTCACCCCCGGCCCCTCTCCCCCAAGGGGGCGAGGGGAGAGGTAACTCGAATTTATTTCCCTCGCCCCCTTGGGGGAGAGGGTGGACCGCAACCGGCGTTTTCATCAGTCC
>CAYTMD010000015.1:0-28785 GCA_964438685.1 uncultured Acidobacteriota bacterium | reverse complement strand
CAAGGTGGGCCAATTTAAACCGCCGAACTGGGCCAATTCAAAATACCGGAATCAGCTGGTTCAAGTGACGGGTTTCGTCTCGCACGATTTCGAGGATTTCACACTATTCGATCCTGCCTGTCCGTCCTCGCGCCCAACCATGTGGCTGGAGTACGGCGGGACTTCCAAATCGGGAACTATGGACTGCTGCGGAGTCAACGCTGATAGAGAGCGCCCACGGGAACTCGTCGTCGAAAGCATACCGATTGGACTCACGACTGATGGGCAATATCAAGAGTTCGGCAGACTGATACAGCCTCCGTTCCGGTCAGGCAACCACGGCTCTGTCGTACATGCCAGTTTAATAGGACGGTTTTTCTCAGGCCGACAAATCCATTATCCGACGATCACGCTTTGGGGCGGGTACGGGCATTTGGGTTGTTGCTCTTTACTTGCCATCGAACAAATTAAGTCCGTAGACCCTCAAGATCGGGACGATCTGGACTACGGAGCATCTCCTGACCAGCCGGACGTGGATAAGACCGGATGCGGCTATCGTCTCCTCACTCCATTTCGCACAACGGGAGATTTGGTTCGAGCGCAGCGAGACGCCGACCTTGGCTGGACTGATTATGCGTTTAACGACCCACTGAGGGTTGCCACCGATGCCCTCGGCCTATACGTTCACGAGTTGGCCAGACACCTTCATACTGACCAGTCGTTGACTGGCAAACTCGAACTGAAAAGGAAGGCACAAGGCCGTTTAGTTTACGAATGGAGGCTGGACAACAAAGCTGAAGTCTACTTAGTCGAGGTACGCCGACCTTATTGGCTTTCCTTCTCTGCACGCGACCCCAAACGAGTGGCATGGGTTGCAGATGCTGTCTACGTGTCCACTTGCGGGAAAAACTAGTCTATTTTCCACATCGAGCGAACCTCTCTCACCTAACGCCGCATACCTTTGGATGGAGGCCGACCTCACTCAAGAGCAGCGGTTGCAACGGATTCTCTACCCTGACGGAGTGACCTTCCTCAATGGTGAGTCTAGAACCGCTGCAACCTCTTTATTATTCAAGCAGATGGCTGAGTTTGAGGATGAATTTTCAAGTTTGGCGTCCCCGACGGGATTTGAACCCGTGTTATCGCCGTGAAAGGGCATTTTTGGGTAATAACCATCTTCATGATACTAAATAATTTGCCAGTGTTTATGCGGGTCCGAACGATGTCAGCTCAATGCAGAAATTATCAGAAATTTGCACCTAATAGCATTTTTGCGTCCCCCCAGCGTCCCCGTACTTTTGGGCCTTGCATCCTTCGCGGGGGTGGATTACCTTCACCTGCGCTGTCTGCGTCGATTCTAGCCCTATCCTGGCCTCACGGCGCCCTATCGTATGAGCTTTCCCGAAGTCCGTTTATCCCAGAAAGACGGAAGGCCCGCCAGTGTCGACTGGCGAGCCTCCCTAATCTCAAAATGCGAGGAGTCCGCATCATGAAATCTAAATCATCTGTACTCCCAATCCGAAAAGCAGCGCAAGTATCTGCCCTGTTATTGCACGATCCGGAAGAACGCCGTTATCTCTCTGTCGTTGCAAGTGCAGTCCCTTATGTTCTTTCCGAAATTAATAAGCGAGAAGATCATATCATGGCGTGCAGGCTCGGATTTGAGGCTTTGCTTGCGCGCGCCGCTCTCGGAGACCTGCAAGCGCGGGTCGAAATGCTCGAGGCAATTGATTTCATTGAAGACGTATTACGCAAGATAGACGAGGAACGTACAACAAAGAAGGAAATTTCCATGGTCGCAGCCTAAGCGATTCCCCTTAGCCGGCGGTGCGCGGCCGCGTGTTCCGCCGGCTTTGGCGCTCGATTGGCTCGCTCTCGGGAAACAATGGCATCCACGCCGCGTCCGCGGGTCTGGCGCGTTCGCAGATGCCCGCAAGGATCTCCTGGCGAACGGAATCAACCGTAGCGTTCGTGCCAATCCAAAACCGTTCGAGGTCTTCTCGCTGGTATGCCTTGGCTAAGGCCTGAATGTCGCGCACGCGCTCTGCCTCTGCCTTTGCCTCGGTGACTGCCTTGGCGCGGATCGCGCATACTGATTCGGTCCCTCTCGTTTCGTCCTGCGATTCGACTTTCGGCATTGGCCTCTCCCTGATTTTTGATTTGTTCCCGCCTGTATAAGCATGACACGCAGGGCCCGGGCTTCCCCGCCGTTGCGCAAGCGATACAATTGCAAAGGTCGGTCCCGTGGCAGTGCCAGCAAATCCCGCCTGGCTCATATCCCGGTAGATTGGGAAACTCCCGCATGATCTTCCCTCGCACCATTGGGCCCCGGAGGCAGATCAGCAATAAACCTCTCGACCTCTGCCGGCCAATATCGAATGAACTTACCGACATGAACATGAGCAGGTCCATACCCGCGTCGGCGCCAAGCGCGAAGCGTGCGCGGCGTTATCCTGAAGACTTCGGCAACGTCCGACTCGCTCATAAGCCCTTTATCGTCTGTGCTTCCAATTTCCTGCGTATTTTCCTCGCTCATTCGTATCTCCGTTTCTCATGGCGTTAACCCCGATTTTTGACTCATATTCCGGCCTTCCCCGCCATCGCGCGTTACCCGCGGTCGGCCCCCCCTGGGAAGTACCTTTTGGTGCGCACGTAAAAGCGCGTGTAACCTTCTTGTTTTGAAGGCGGCCAAGATGATGCAAACCATTGACAGCAAAAGACTGGGCTTTCGAGTGCATATTGTCTTCGATGGTATATCCGCAGTGCGTCATACAGCGGGCTTTCATGGCATGTGAACAGCGCACGTGGCATCGGCATATCGCTTGCTCGGCAGCCGACAGGACAGAATGCAACGCCAATGTGATAACTTCGGCAATAGTCCAAGCTGGTTCAGGTTCCACGTCATTCATACCCTTGTTGGCTCATGCCAACTCTCGATTGTTGCTTCCGTCCAGTATCCCCGCCTCGTAATGCCGGGTGGTAGCTGCACTGATAGATCTCCACGAAATGCCGCATCTACCAAGGTGCCCAGTTCAGCGTTTGGCATTTTCGTTTTGTGCAAGTATGCCAGCAAGGCGTGGGCATCAAATTCCAAATGGGGGTCGTCCGGTGAGTGAGAGTCTTTCTTTGGTTCTTTCTTTTCTAAAGAAAGAACATCTGTTTCTGATTCTACTTCTACTTCTAATTCTTGCTCCCGAGCCGCTCCCGAGTTGCTCCCGAGTCTGGATTGCCATTCGTCCATATATTTCTTGATGTTAGGGAAAACGATTTCCAGAATGTTCCCGGTTTGAGTTAGCTTGATTTCGCTTTGGTTTGCCAAATGTTCGAGGAATGAACAGAGTTTGTTCCGCTTTCCTTTCAGGATCATTTGCCATTTCGACCATGGGAGAGCCAACTTGGGCTCGCCGCCGTTCTTCATGTTGGCGGCTATGGCCTCAATGAGCTTGAAATATCTGGCATAACCTTCCAAGCCAAATTTGTCTTCGATTTCAGCAATGAGGGGATTTTGTGAAGCTATGGTAAGGTGCTTAAACCAACGCATTTTTCCTCCGCGCTACAATGCGGGATACCTGCAAAATCAGGCGATTCAACGCCGGTCTCCTACAATTATATCGGCATCTTGGATCTTCGCCAAAAGCTCCTCGGATGCTGCCAGCGCATCTCGCTCAACATCGGCAGTGCGAGAAAGCGGAAAGCGCTCCGTCAACATTGGAGAGGATTCGAGCTGCAAGCGCATCTCCTCGATAAAGTGTAAAAAGACGCAGTGAGCTTGCTCCAGCGTGGTAGTCCGGCGCTTTTTGAAATTGCCGTGCGGATCGCGGAATCTTACCGCCCAGCGTCGTGAGTTCTTACATGGAGAAATCTCAATGCTCCCCCGCTGGTAAATATTATCGATCTTCGTAACCTTGTTTCCACTCGAATCAACTCTGATGGTTATATTCTTTGTCATTCCCAGCCCCCCCCGATAAAATCTCATTGCACCTTGCAACGGTGTTTAGCGGTCCGTCTGCTGTAGTTTCGGGCCTACGCTCCCCGCTTCGCCATTTCCCTGCTCAGCATATAACCGCTGATGGCTGCCTGTCGGTTTCCCGCGGCAATCGCCCGCATTACACGGTATTCAACGCCGGCATCTGCCCCACGCGCGTCAATGTCGTAGTGAACGCCACCATCCCCGGAAGCCGTCTGCAGCGCGCTATTCGGCGTGATCGTCCCTGGCACATTCGGGGTAAAGATTTCCGGGCCTTCCTCGCCGATCATGTAGGACTGCCCATAATTCACATCACCGCCGCCAGCACGGCCTCCGGCCAAGGTCGAGAACATGCTCCCCAGGAGTCCGCCCGTGGCGCCTCCGAAGCTATCCGCTAAGGGCTTGAAAAGCTCAATTTGAATGAGGGTTTCCGCAAGCTTGAGAATCAGCTGCTCGAGGGTCGCGGTAAAGTTTTTGCTTCCCATGATGAGCGAGTCGAACGTATGCCCCATGTCCTGGCCAAACTGTACGGCCAAGGCGTCGTTCTTACTGATCCGTTCGCCAAGGGCCGCTTCGTCGGCATCTTCCTTCTGATGGTCTAAATCGTCCTGAGTCTTGGTGACAGCGCGCTTGTAGGTTTCGGGCGAAATCTGCCTGGCGCCCAGTGCCTGACTCAACATGGAAAGCCTCTGCTGTGCTTGCTCCGCCGGCGTCGCCACCTCATCACGAATCTGGTCGCCGAACGTCTTGAGGCTTTGCTGGTAAGCATCCGCGGCTGATTTCCATTCGGCGAGGGCTTGCTTATTGGCATGGAAGGCGTCAATTTTGGTGAGCAGTCGCGCTATAAAGTTTTCGTCGGCCTGATCCATTCCCGCCATCGCCAAAGTGTAGAGCTTGATTTGGTCGGTGGTCATGCCCAACTCTTGCGCCTCGGTAATAATTGGCTGCATGAGCTTGGCCAGTGGATCGCGGTAGGTATCTGCCGCCTCAGCTGCTTCCTTGTGGGCCTTGACTTCATGGTTAAGAGCATCGACAAGGGCTTGGTGCTTGTCGCGGGCATCTTTCGCTGTGGCAGCATTCTTGACGTAGGCCTCTGAGGCCGCTTTCTGCGCCGCTATCCATGCCTCGATTCCCGCGAGTTCCTTGGTATCATTGGCAATGCCCTGTTGATATTCGTTGTACCCCTCCACGTCCTTTTGATCCTCGGTATAGACCGGATGCTTCTTCGCAGATTCCAGCCGGGCTTTGAGAGCGTCGGCACGGTCGTTCATCTGTTTCCAGTAAGAGTCATCCTGCGGGACGGCCATCTTAAACAGTGCCGTCATGAGCGGAATCAAGTCCTCGCCAAGCTCGTGGGCGACTCCCTGCCATGTGTCTTTCAGGTGGGTCCACGCTTTCTCATAGTCATTGGCTGCCTTGGCGTGCTCCGGATCGACGCATTCGTTTAATGCCTTTGCCTTCTCGATCAGGGGTCCGTATCCATCTGCCAATTCGCGGAGGGTTTCGGCGTTGCTCTGCCAGCCCTTGCTCAACAGGATGCTCATTGCCAATTGTTGGTCGTTCGGGTCTTTGAGATCAAAAAGGGCCTTCACCACTTTCTGAATTCGCTCATCAACAGGGGCGAGCTTCAGACTGTCAATTTCCGTCTGATTGAACAATGCGGAGAGGACTTTCCCGGCCTCTGAGCTGGGTTTATCGAAGGCTTCCCCGATGGACTTACCCAATTTGCCGAGTGTCTTAGTCAGTGAATCAAACGACTCGCCCGTTTCATCGGTGGTTACCTTTAAGCCGGAAAGATTTTCCGCTGACACGTGAGTTACCTGCGACGCGCGATAAATAGACACTTCATAGTCTGCGGTGGATTTTGCCAGCTCCGCCGCCCCAGCTGCTGCACCCGCGAACATGCCCAGCCCTGAACCCATGCTCATTGCGCTAAGTGCTGAGCCCACGCCCTGGATGTTTCCGACAAGCGAATCAAGCGCCCAGCCTATCTGTCGGATGGGCGCCGAGGCATCATCCAGCGCGGTAATGGCTACGCGAACTTGAGCATCATTTTTCGGCATCGAATTTTCCCTTTCCAATTACTCGTGCTGGGGCTTTCAGTGTGCACGTTGAAACGGTTCCACCCACATCCCGATCTGATAGGGAAAGGAGTCGAATGGTGTAGGTCAATGCGGATGTGGGCTCCATACCACCCGCCATCATCGTCGCGAGCACCCGCTGATATTCCGGGGGAAAGTCCTTCCCTATCGCGAATAGCGTGGGACGCTGTCGCGTCGGCGCGGGCGCATCGATGCATTTGTATCGGCTGGTCACTCCCCACGCGCAAGCCCGGAAGGAATTAAGCAAGCCATCCCAACCCACCAGAGCCGCCGCTATTTCATCCTTGAAAAACGGATGCCAGCCGGGTTTACCATTGAAGAAATCATCGAGATTTCGGCTGACTGACTCGCGGATCTGGTCGAACAGCGATTCTGGACTCTCGGTGGACTTGCGCACCCAGTCTTCGACTAACGACCGCAACGGGTCGATGATCCGCACCTGTCCCGTGGTAGCCATGGCCATCAGGCCGGGAATTAATACCCCCACCTTGTTGGCTCCATCTCGAGTCCGGATTCTGAACTTATTGAACAGCAGGATCTGCTCGCGTCCGTCGCAAGCCAAATAGGCGTGGTCTTTTCCAAGAAGGGCAATCGCAATGCTCATTCGTTACCCCGGCCATGGAAAATCGTGATCGTTCCCCCTGAGCGCGCATTACCATAGATAACACGCTGGTAGGCCGCAGCCTGGCGGAAGGTCTGGGTGCGCGTTACCGAATTGTTCGCAAGGGAGTTGTTTGGCCGCAGCATGGACGTAAGGGAGTTCAAGACCACCATGGTTCCACCGCCGACAAGCGCCATTGCTACTAATTCCATCGCGCCGATGGGCGGAATAAGCAATCCGACCGCGATGGCAACAGCCCCGCCAATGGTTTCTAATACGGCTGGCATAATCATCACCTTTCTGGTTAATAGCAATATTTAGGCCGGGAGCCTTCACCGCCTTGTCGAAGGGCGGGGCGAAAACGGGGAATGGAGGCCCCGGAAGGCTCCCGGCCATCAATGGAGCGCCGCGCCGGCGCCCCAAACTTAAAATGCCGTGCCGGGAAGTGGTAGGGGTGCCCAGTTATCTGGAGGCAGCCGAACTCCCCGGCACAAGCCAAGCGGTCGGTCGTTCCGCTTGGGTTCTGGCTGTTCGGGTTCCTCGCCAGAATCTTGCAATTACGGCACGATGCGCGCGTCCAGGCACGTCGCGAACGAAACCGGGTAGCGCACGCCAATGTCAACCATCAGGAAGCTGGTAACTTCGATCACGCCCTGCTTTTTCAGCCGGTAGGGGTCCACGATCAATTCCAGCACGCCCCACTCGCCGATCAGCAAATCCGACCAGTTGCCGAAGATGATGGCGTGGCAATCGCTCTTACTGCCCTTGGTCAAGCCAGAAGGCACTTGGTTGGAATACTCGCCGCGATAGCCGTACACCTGATTATCACTGCCCCAAATCATCGTGGGGTAGTTGGCGACAATCGGAGTTTGTTTCAAATAGCCGCGAACGCCCGGAGTGGTCAAAAATCCCGGCGTGTTCATGACCACGTTCTGCGTAGCCAGCGCTGCCTCAAGCTGTGCGAAGGTGGCATAGGTCGGATAGCCACCGCTTGCGCCGATGGCTACGGATCCGATTCCGGTGATCTTCAAAATTCCCTTGGGTTGGTTCCCGGTGCCAAGCCCGTTGATGGCCGCAAGGTCAACTCCAACGGCGTTAATCATCGCAAGATCTTCGCGCACGATCTGCTCGACATCCAGGCTGCTCTGTTGCAGCAATTGCCGGGTGTACGCCGTGCTCGACATTGCCGCGTGCGGGCTCAGTGTCACCTGGTCAAAGGTGATGTCCGCATCGGGTACGTCAGCGCCCGGATTCTCGCCCGTCCATTGCAGCGTTCCGGGTTGCGTCTGCCGGGGAAAGGCGATTGGGGAAGTCAATCCCGAAAGCACGCGAGCCCCCAGCGCGCGGACCTTCATCGCATTGCGCAAGAGCTGGATGAATTCCTGCGGCTCCGTGAAGACCACGGAGGCCCCGGCATTTCCGGTATTGGTCAATGCGCGCGAGCTGTAAGGACTCACATGCATCCCGGTCGGGACATATAATCCGCCGGTTGGTTTTCCGCACTTGCGCTCGATTTCCCGCGAAACTTCAAATTCAAAGCTATGCTCGTCGCGCTCAAGGCCGGCGAGCTGGCGGATCGCCCTGATGAGCGAGTACTTCTGGTTTTCGGTCCGCGTCAGCGTCGTGTGGGCCGAATGGATGCTGCTCACGTCGCCGATTTGCGTCCGCATGGCCACTTCGCTGTTAAGCATTCTGTTGGTAAATCCCGTGCTCATTCCCATCTGCGTGTCTCCTATGCGACCGGTGGCCGCCCGTGAAATGCGGGCCGGCGTTACCCGGCCCGCCATTGCCTGAAATCCTTACCCATTGCTACCACGCGTTGGAGAGGTCAATTCCTCCATGGCTTGTTCGATTGTCAGCTCGCCTTTAATGACTCTGCCGGCGATCTCTGGGGAGGCCTCCTTAACCATCCTGGCCGTCCTCATGTCGCTAACGGTAATGTCGAAGAAATTTGCCAAGTACAACATGCGCTTATCCTCATCCGGATCGTCCAGGCGGATTTTTAAGCGCCACTTACCATCAGGGCCGCGCCAAACCACGTCCGACATACTTTCCAAAAGCTGGGCAATTTCGTTCCAGTTGAGAAACGAGTGGGAGTTGACGTGGCCATTGTCTTTCCTTGCCAGTTGGCATTCGTGCAGTCCATCTGGGAAACGCCCCAAAGTTGAGAGCAAACTTGCCCTGGCAGATCGTATGATGTCGGTAACAAAATCTTTTCGTTCGTAGAACTTCATTCCGCACCTCCATGGGTTAATTTCCAGCCGCCAATTCCGTGCCTTGCGTTCGTGCTGCCAGAATGGTCGACCGCTTCCGATACTTCGCCCGCCCGCCTACGCCAAATTCGCAGGCGCGTTCAATCTCTGACTCTGGTACCAAAACCCGTCCCCCGATGCGCACAAGCCGCAAATCACCTTGCAACCCCAGCCGTCGAATAGTGTCCTTGCTCACGCAAAGCCGCTCTGCCGCGTCTGCCATCGTTCTTAATTGCGCTGCCATTTTCCCCGTCCTTCCCGCTTTTCGATTCCAGATTGCGTAAACATGTAATCGACGAAAATTAGAAAACTTTTATCCTTAATTCGTTTTCTGCTTTTCCCTGCCGCAAATACTTCTTGACAACGGAGCGGATTGTGGCAGAATCAGCGCTTGGACGTAAATAACTTTCATGACCATGGCACAGACACTCAACCATTTGTTACGCGCAAGGCCCGAGGATAAAGGAAACGACCTCGCGGCGTGGCTTAATCGAAGGCCGCGAGACCCGCATTCCATGCGTCTCAAGCGCGGGATTGAGGCCGCGTTGGAACTGTTCAATATAAACGTGAAAGGGACTTCCATTTTCAGGCCCCACCTCAAACAAGAACCCAAAACGATCACCAGGGCTGAATACCGGCGGCGTGTGGAAAGGATAAGGGCTGATGTGGACCGTTACTACGCCCGCCCTTCGTTCTCTGGGGTTAGCCCGTCAAATAGCATTCATCTTGCCGGAATCCCGATGCGCGGCGTCCCCGGGGACGCCACCGAGGCGGCCGAAATATTCTTTTACTTGGGGCAAGATGGGTATTTGGATAGGCTAAGGAAGTGTAACGCCTGTGGCAAATGGTTCTACGCCAGAGTGATTCATAAATTCTCTTGTTCCGTCGCCTGCCAACAAAAATATTTCCGAACGAGCAAGGAATGGAAGGAAAGACGAGCTAAGTACATGCGGGATTACCGCCGCCTGCAGGCGACTCGCAATGTGAGGTAAGACATGGACGGAATCCACACACGCACCGACCGGGAAGGCTACTTCATATCGTGGGTTGACGCGCAAGGCCGGCGCCGCAAGCGCAAGGCAAAGGGCTTGACGCTGGGTGAGGCTCGAAGCGAACGCGCCGCCGAAGTAACCCGCGTCTCTCAAGCCCGGATCCTTGGCTTCACGCCACCCACCGAGGATAGCTTCGAGGAAGTGTCCAAGCGATTCCTCAACCACCAGGCCGCACGGCTGACTCCCGCGGCCTATGTGCGTGAGGATGGCATCATCAACGCGCACCTGGAGCCTTTTTTCAAGGGTAGACTGGCGTCAATCCGGCGTGGCGACGTGCAGCGCTACGTTACCAAACGCTCGGAGAAGGTTTCCGCCGCAACCGTGCTGCGGGAATTGAATGTGCTCAAACATCTCCTGCGACTCGCTACTGAGTGGGAGATCATCCCGGTAAACCCGGCGCAAGGCGTCAAGGCTCCCCGCGTCGGCGCCGGCCGGCTCCGCTACCTTCAGCAGACTGAGCTCCTGGCCGTGCTCAAGGTCTGCCCGACATGGCTGTGGCCCATCACGGCCTTGGCTGTGACAACCGGAATGCGCCGATCTGAAATCCTTGGGCTACGCTGGCTGGACATTGACGTCAAGAACGGTCGCATCATGCTGCCTCAAACGAAAAACGGTGAAGGCCGGATCGTCTACTTGAACGTCAACGCCATGGCCGCAATCAATTCCCTGCCCGCCGGCGTGGGGACCGCCAAACTGTTTCCCAATGTAACGCCAGAGCAAGCCAGCATGAAATTTCTTCGAGCTTGCCGGTCGGTGGGCATCCAGGACTTCAGATTTCACGATTTGAGGCACACCGCGGCATCATGGCTCCGGATGTCGGGTAGCGACATTCACGCCGTGGCGTCCCTGCTCGGTCATAAAGATTTGCGCATGACCGCCCGGTATAGCCACTTGAGCCCCGAATTTCTATCGGATGCCGTAACCCGTTTGGATGGCGTTTTCGGGGTTTTGCGTCCCCAAGGCGTCCCCAAGCCAGAAAGTAAGGAAACTAAATTGCTTGTAAGTGCTTGATTTGATTTGGCGTCCCCGACGGGATTTGAACCCGTGTTATCGCCGTGAAAGGGCGGTGTCCTAGGCCGGGCTAGACGACGGGGACGTGGTGGGTGATCATTGCATCAGTTCGGCGCATCAACGATGCTTCCCCGGGGCGGCTTTCGTAGAAAGACTCGCTCAGCAGGGTTTTGACTGCAACGCGCAACCTTCCCATGCTAGCAGCGCCTCTTTCCAACTGTCAATTATTCTTCTTGGGGCACGTGCACGAGACAAAGGTGAAAGACCAGACGTAGAGCGGGTGCTTCGCCCGCTATCCCGGAACCGGCCCGCTTCCACTTTACAAACCTTCGGCAAACTTGGACCGCCGCCACGAAAATACGCGGGCCCAATACCCACACCACGCACAATAGATCCCCATTTCAAGCGATGCCAGAAACCGTCGCCCTCCGTACATTGGCCAGTCAAACAGGGGAGGGGACGATGTGGCCTCCCCGCCTGATTGTGAAGAAGCAAGCGGGGTCCATCCACGGCAGTCTTTCACTCCGCATTCGGAAGAGGGCCAAACCCGAGGTCACTTTGTTTTGGCGCTGAATGCCCGGTCTGCGACAACGCAATCTCTGCCAGTTGCGGATAATGTTCACGCAAAGTTTCCGGCACGGGAACAGGCGAGTCACGGAGGATGCTGATCAACTGCAGAGCATTGGCAATGGCTTTCCCCTGAAAGTGATTGTTGGTGACAACGAAAACGACTTCGGCGTGGCGCGCGATTTGGGAGATACGCTCAGCCCAGGGTTTAAGCTCCTCGAGATTGTAGAGGTAGTTATATCGCTCTTCGGGATGTTCGTTGGAGGTGAACCAGTGTTCGTAGTTGCGCCCGTGCAGCCTCACGTACCCCACCGGCATGGTGACTTGGTCTGTAGGCGCAAGCGAGCGGCCGATGACCGGCTGATCGATGTTGCAAAAGCCCACTCCCAGCGTGCGCAGCCAGTCGAAAACCTCGGGCTGATTCCATGAACTATGCCTCACCTCCACCACCAGAGGGTATTCCATAAACTGCATGAAAAGGCCGCTCATGTATTCATGATTTTGCCGCGTGTTCCTGAACGACCAGGGGAACTGTATCAAGACGGCGCCCAGTCGGCCGGCGGCGGCCAACGGATCGAATCCCTGCTTGCAGGCCTTTTCATCCTTCAGGCTGGCACTGCGTTCGTGCGTGAAGCCCTTCCAAAGCTTTGCCGTAAATTGAAAGGAAGGATTGCCCTGGACCTTCTCCACCCACGATTGGGCCACCTCGGCGCGAATGGGATTGTAAAAGGACGTGTTAATTTCGATGGTGTCAAAATACTGGGCCAGGAAGGCCGCTTCGTGAAAGCCCCGCGGCTTGCTGCGTGGATAAACAATGCCTTCCCAGTCGGCATAGGACCAACCGGCGGGGCCCACAAGGATTCTGGCGGAAGAAGGCTTTTGCATTATCTTCGCCTTTTATTCGCCAACAGATTATCGCCACGCGATTTCATTGTCAAGCTGTGTTTACGGGTATGCCCGCACCTTCCGACACCAGCCAATCTGGATGGGTTTCGACCCGGCCAACAATGCCGGCGTGCCGCTTAAGCGACTTCCATCGACGTTGCTTCTTCCGACATTTGCGCTCTCCGCCTCGACAGGTTAGAATCGGCACCGCAATCAATTCAGATTCAAGGTGGGGTTAAATGACGGAGTGGAGTGGTCCTCTCAAGATTCGTCCCGCGCGCATTGACGATGCCAAGGAAATTGCCCGCATTTACAACCAAGGGGTGCAGGACCGGGCGGCGACTTTTGAAAATTCCTTCGTATCACCGGAGGAACGGTACCTGTGGCTCGCGGCGCGGCCGGACAGGTTCCCCGTTTTGGTGGCGGAGGTCAAGCACACACTGATGGGATGGTCGGCACTCAACCCTTACAGTCCACGCCGCTGCTACGAGGGAATCGCGGAACTATCCATCTACATTGAGCGCAGCTTGCGCGGCCATGGCGTGGCACAGGAGTTGATGAAGGCCATGCAAAACGCCGCACGCGAAAAGGGCTTCTACAAAATCATTGGGCGCATCATGGCCGTGAACGAAGCGGCGCGAAAGCTCTGCCAATTGACGGGATGGAAAGAAGTGGGCCTGCACGAAAAGCACGGGAAATTGGGCGGCGAATGGCACGATCTCGTGCTGGTAGAATTCCTGATTCCGGAAAATCTTAAGTAAGACTGCCAATGAAGGAGATAAAGCAATGGCTGCGCATGGGGTTTCTGGCCGCGATGGCGGTGGGGGGCTGGTGCATTTTGTGTCCGCTCACGCCCCCGCAAGTCGCGGTGCCGCCGCAGAATTTCCCCGTGCAATTGCCCGCTGCACAAGAAAAGCGCGAGTACACGCTGATCTTCACGGGTGACGTCATGCTTTCGCGCGCGGTGGGCTCACGCATGGCCGCGCAAAAAGATTGGTCCCTTCCCTTCCACCTCATCGTTGGTACTCTTCGCAATGCCGACCTGCGCTACTGCAATCTGGAGTGTCCCGTCTCTGACCGTGGCCGAAATCTACATCACCTGTATTCCTTCCGCGCCGACCCTCGGGTGATCGAGGGGCTGAAGGCAGCAGGCTTCAATGTCGTTTCCCAAGCCAATAATCACACTTACGACTGGGGCCCCGAGGCGCTTCTCGATACGTTGGGGCGATTGCAGGCCGCGGGCATTCAATCCGTGGGTGCGGGGCAAAACATTTTGGCGGCGCATTCCCCACTATTGGTCAAAGTGGGCGGCCTGCGCCTGGCCATCCTTGCCTACGTGGACATTGATCCCAAGGAAGCGGCGGCGCGTGTGGATCGCCCGGGTGTGGCATGGCTGGACCCGGCACAAGTCCTTGCGGACATCCGTTTTGCGCGGCCCTTGGCGGACCTGGTGATTGTGTGCCCGCACTGGGGAGTGGAATATGCCTTGAAGCCGACGCGCGACCAGGTGGACCTTGCCCACCAGATGATCGACGCGGGTGCAGACATCGTTGTGGGGAGCCACCCGCACGTGGTGCAGCCCATGGAAAAATACCGCGATCATTGGATTGCTTACAGCCTTGGCAATTTTGTGTTCGACCAGCGGAATCCGAATACGCATCGCGGCCTGATGCTGAAAACAACAGTTCGGGACAAACACATCGTTGACGTCATACCCATTCCTATAGACATCAACTCCCAGTTTCAAGCTGTGCTTGCCCCTGCCACCGTTCACCCCTCCAAACCGCTGCTAGCGGAACGCAAACAACAACTGGTCGCTGCGCCATGAGCACGATCAGGACGCGGCGACTTTCTGGTGCCCGGCGTCCGGCCGCTACCGTTTTCCCACCTTTTCCAATTCCGCGCCCGTGGTTGCGGCAACATCCGCATGCAGTGAATTGCCGTGCGCGTCCATGGTAACGATGGCGGGGAAATTGTGCGCTTCAAATACCCACATGGCCTCGGGCACTCCGAGCTCCTCAAGCAGATGAACACTGTGGACTTTTGGCAGGCAGCGCGCATAAAACTGGGCAGCGCCACCGATGGCGTGGAGGTACACCGCGCCGAATTCCTTTAGCGCCGCGCTGGTCTTGGCCCCCATTCCGCCTTTGCCTACTACCGCACGCAATCCAAAGCGATGAATGATATCGGCTTCGTAGGGCTCCTCTCTGATACTGGTGGTTGGCCCCGCGGCCTTGACCCGCCATTGCTCGTTCTCCTTGAGCATCACAGGGCCGCAGTGATAGAGGATGCCTCCGCGCATGTCATAGGGCGTGTCGTGATGGAGCAGGTAGTGATGCGCGGCGTCACGGCCGGTAACCATGGGGCCATTGATCAGCACCACGTCACCCACCTTAAGGGCGCGGACTTTCTCCTCACTGAGGGGAGGCTCAAGTCGCACCTCGCGTCCTGTCAACTGGAACCCCGTCCCGGCCGAGATCAGCTTTTCAACGGGACGGTCGGGATCGCGGTACAACCACTTGGTAATGGCACCGCTTTCAGCATCGAGCAAAAATCCCAGACGACGGAACGCCCAGCAATCGTACGCCACGGTTACAAAGAAGCTGGCGGGAAGCCGATTTGCCGCGGTGATTTTGCACCCAATGAGGGAGTTCGAACCACCAAAGCCCATGGTTCCGACTCCCAATTGATTGGCTTGCTCCATAATTTCCTGTTCGAGCTTCGCCAGGACGGGATCGGGGTTCGTGTCATCCAATGTCCTGAAGAGTTGCTGCTTGGCAAGATGGTAACCACCCGCGCGATCACTGCCGATGCACACACCGATGGCTCCCGGCGCGCAACCCTGGCCCTGCGCCTGCCAAACAGAGTGGAGCAGGCATTTCTTAACGCCTTCGAGGTCACGGTCGGCACGGCCTAAATGATCGAGTTGGCAAGGTACGGAATATTGGATGTTCTTATTCTCGCATCCCCCTCCCTTTAGAATCAGACGCACTTCCACCTCCGGCCTTTCCCATTGCTCGAAATGGAAGATCGGCGTCTCGGGTCCAAGGTTGTCGCCGCTGTTCTTGCCCGTGATCGAGTCCACGGAGTTGGGACGCAACTTGCCGCGCCGGGTGGCCTCCACCACGGCCTCCAAGGTCTGTTTGCGGATGGCGATCTGGTTCACGCCGACAGGAGTCTTGATTTCGAAAGTGAGCATGCCCGTATCCTGGCAAATTGCGCCTTCATCGTGGTGGGCCATGTCAATATTCTCACCGATAATGGCTAACGCTTGCCCCGCCTGGGTTTGCGGATTCTCGGTCCGCAGCGCCCACGCCATGGCCTTACGCACATCGGGCGGCAAATTCGTGGACGTTTGAATGATCAGTTCGAGCATGCTTTCTTTAAGAAACTGCATAGACACCTCCGGGGATTAACGGCGAGGCCCGCCTGGCCCGCCACCATTAAATTATAACGCCATTGCCGTTAGACAAATGGATGCTTGACCGCAGGGTGCAAGCCGAAGCGCGCGCCCAGCTCACCTTTCAAAACCTCAAAAGCCTGTTGGGGAGTATCCACAAAGCGGATCAATTTCAGGTCCTCGCTGCTGATGGTCCCCGTCTCCTCCAGCCATCCGAAATTAATGGCGCGCTTCCAATACTTCGAGCCATAGAGAAGGATGGATACGCGATGGCCCATCTTGTGGGTTTGGATGAGGGTAAGAAACTCGAACATCTCGTCCATGGTTCCAAAGCCGCCGGGGAAGACAATCAGGGCTTGGGCGGGCTGCGCGAACCAGAGTTTGCGCATGAAGAAGTAGCGGAACAGCATACTAAGCTCAGGGGTAATGTAAGGGTTGGGTCGTTGCTCCATGGGCAATCTGATATTAAGCCCCAGGGATTTGCCGCCGGCATCAGCAGCCCCGCGGTTGGCAGCCTCCATAATGCCGGGTCCCCCTCCTGAACAGACCATCAGAAAGCGGGGACTTTTGTTCAATTTCATCCCCCATACCGTGATCATCCGCGACAATTCACGCGCCGCATCATAATAGCGCGACATGTGGAGGTCCATCTGTGCGCGCTTCAGGTCAGATTGCTGCACTCCCGCGGATTTGCCCTTCAGGCGAAGCTTCACTTCCCGCAGATTCTTAACGGCCGTTTCACGCGAATGAATGCGCGCCGAGCCGAAGAATACTGTGGTGTACTGCACACCCGCTCTTCGCAATTGGGCCTGGGGTTCAAAGTACTCGGATAGAATTCTCAGCGCGCGCGCATCGGCGCTTTCCAGAAAGCGGAGATTTCTATAGGCAAGTTGTGGTATCTGCGCGGCTGATTTGTTGTCATTTGCCATGGATTCCTCATATTGGTGGAGTCAACACCTGGGTGGTTGCTGAAGAACTTCATTGGGTTCATCGCGGCGATGTTCTATCCCACAATGCCGGTGGGCTAACTGCCGCCAAACTGGTATCCCAGTGAAATGGGAACTGGGTCTTCATCGACTAACGGCATTTCAGCGACCCGGTAGAGAATACCAGACTCGCTATCCCCGCCATCGGAAATTCCCTCGCATCAGAGTTTCGCGAGAAGATTCCAGTTGACCGAAAACCTCCAAAGGGGTATGAGTTAGGGTCGGATTGATCTCGCCAGGTACACCAGGAACGCCAGGACACCTGCCAATTTTTCTAGTCTGCATGGAGGAAATACCTAATGTCATCATTTTCCAGACGTGAGTTTATGCGCCGAAGTACGATAGGAGCGGCAGGCATGGGCCTGCTGCTGAATGGGAAGTGGGTTCCCCTGGAGGCCGCTCCCCTGCCCCGACCGGCAAGCCCGAATGACCGCGTCAACCTGGGTTTTATCGGATTCGGTATTCGCGGCAACATCCTGATGGAAGCCATCAAGAAGACCGGTCAAGCCAATCTAGTGGCCGTCAGCGATTGCTACCAGGGCCATCTGATGCGCGCCAAGGAACGCACGGAAGGCAAGATTGACACCAACTTTGCGCAATACAAAGCCATGCTCGACCGTAAGGACATCGACGCGGTAATTCTCGCGCCTCCCGATCACCAGCATCTGCCGATGGTTTTGGACTCCCTCGCCGCCGGCAAGGACGTTTACATCGAAAAGCCCATGACGCATCGCGTCGAAGACGGGCCCAAAATAATTGAGGCGGTGAAACGGCACAACCGCGTTCTGCAAGCGGGCAGTCAAGGTCGCTCATCATACCTGCAAAAGAAGGCCCATGAAATCGTGGCTTCCGGGCAATTGGGCAAAGTTTCCAAGGTCATTGCCTCCTACAATCGCAACAGCTCCAATGGCGCTTGGAACTACCCCATCCCCCCCGATCTGAAGGAAGGCGTGAACTTCAACTGGAAGGAATGGTTGGGTAATGCGCCGAATGTCGCCTACAACCCGGAGCGCGTGTTCCGCTATCGCAAGTATTGGGATTATTCCGGCGGAATTTCCACCGACTTGTTTGTCCATCTGATTACCTCCATTCACTTCATCATGGAAGCTACGGTTCCAACGAGCGTCATGGCAACGGGAGGAATTCTGGTGCGGAAAGATGGCCGGGAAGTTCCCGACACGCTTGATGCCCTCTTTGTTTATCCGGAGGAATTCAACGTCAACATGGGGGCAACATTCAACAATGCGAGTGTGCCCGATCAGGGGATGACATTCCTGGGAACCAACGGCTCTCTCACGTTGATGGGAAGCAGCTTTACCGTTGCGCCGGAGAATCACAAAGAAGGTTACAGCTATGCAATTGATTCCTGGCCGAAGTCTCTGCAAGACGAATTCATGAACACTGGCGACCATCGCACCGAGGCGTATCCGCCGCTCAACGAAGAAGGGACCGTCAGTTACAAAGACACGGGTACGGACTCCGTGGTGCTGCATACGCTGGAATTCCTTGATTGTGTGCGTTCGCGCAAGCAGTGCAGCGAAAACGCCGTGGTGGGCCACCATGCTGCCGCTGCTGGGCACATGGTCAACCTCTCCTATCGTTCCGGCAAGAAGATGGTGTGGGACGCCGCCAGTGACACAGCACGGGAAGCGTAAATAGAAACTGGAAGTAATTCTGCATCCTATAACTCGGGGCGAGCGTGCCTCACGCGCGCTCGCCCTGGGGGATTGACGTATGATTATCAGCAAGAGTGAATCAGCCCGTTACTGTACCCGGTTCTCGGATGGCACACACGATGGGCTTTCCGATACCACCGCCGACAAAGGTGGAAATCATGGCGGTTTCCGGCCCCATGACTTGCTGGAAGCGGCGTTGGCAAGTTGTGTGAACATGACGCTGCGCATGTATGCGGATCATCATGGCATTCCGCTTGCCGGCGTAATGACCAGGGTGAAACTCGACCGCAGTGTTCCTGACGAAACCGTATTCCGGTATGAAATTGAATTGGAGGGTGATTTGACCCCGGCGCAAAAGCAGATGTTGATTTTTGCCGCCAATGCGTGCCCTGTCCGCCGGACATTGTCGAAGAGAATCCGGTTCGAGTCCGGCATCGGTGAATCAAGTACACAGACCCCATAGTTTGGACGGCCCCAGCGTGCTTGCTCATCAGAGCGCTGGTCGCTGCCAGCCGCCCAGTGCATCCTGCACAACCTGCGCAACAGCCAGCGCCACATCCTCCCGCCACGGGCGCGCAACAATCTGAACGCCAATTGGCAAGCCCCCCTGACTCGTCCCTGCACGAACTACCGCCGCCGGCCACCCGGTCAGGTTATAAGTCATCGTGTAGCTGAAACTGGAAAGTTGGTCGTAGGTTGAGCCGTGCGCCATCCCGGCAAAGGAGCAAACCGGGCAAAGAAGGACATCGTAGTTTGACATGAAGCAGAGCATCTCTCGCCGGAAGGAATCCCAGCGACCCACGAGAGCAGACAGTTCCGCCCCCGTTTGGGCGCCTTGGTGCTGCAACTCCAGCACACGCTGCATAAGCGGATGAAAGCGGCGCGTGCCTGCCTCCTTAAGCACCGATTCGAGGCCAGCCCCCCCATCGGCCGTGAAGAGGTCGAAGTAGATTTCGTAGGTCTGCTCTATGCCAAGGGGCCGTGCTTCTTCAACAAAAATCCCGGCCCCCGCCAAAGCCGCCGCAGCCTTCTTGACCGTCGCAATCGTTTCAGCCGAAGGGGCCGCAATGCCGTTATCAGTGTGGAAGGCGATCCGCAAACGCCCCAGATCCACTCCCTTTGGATCACCGAGTGGCACGGGGGCGATGGAAGCATCTTGTCCGTCAACGCCGGAAATTAATGGAAGCACAAGCGCCAGGTCCTCTACGTATCTTGCCAGAGGGCCAATCTGCCAAAAGGCATCGAGCAATCCACCCGGCCCAGGAAAGTGTCCCGTGCGTGGAACTCGCCCCGAAGTGGGCTTGATACTGGCGATCCCAGTACAGTGCGCCGGGAAGCGGACGCTTCCACCGGCATCGCTTCCCAGCCCGAAAGGGGATCCGCCTGCCGCAATAATCGCCGACTCTCCGCCGCTGCTCCCACCGGGAGAGAGGTTCAGGTTATACGGATTATTCGTGCGGCCATAAATGAGGTTATCCGCCTCCCAAGCCCATCCCAATTCGGGGCAATTGGTTTTTCCCAGCAGAATGGCTCCGGCTTCGCGCAAGCGCTTCACCACCACCGCATCATCGTTGGGAACGTAATGCGCGCGGCCCTCGGTTCCGCCGGTGCAGACCACTCCACGGGTCTCGATGGCGTCCTTCAGCGTGAACGGTACTCCGTGCAAGGGCCCAATCACTTCTCCCCGCGCTAACGTTTCATCAGCGCGGCGCGCGGCCTGGAGAGCTTGTTCGGCACATACTTGCACGACGGCGTTCAAGCGGGGATTTACTTCCTCGATTAGCTCCAGGTGGGCGCGAACAACCTCATACGCGGAAATTTCCTTATTTCGGATCGATGCTGCCAGGGCAGTGGCAGATTGATAGTTCCATTCGCACATCGACACCGCATCCTTCAATACTCGCAAGGTAGAGATAAGTTCTTATGAAACCCGAAGGCCGTTGAGATCAGCGTCGTGTACCGGCAGGGACAAACGATGGGAAGGGACAAACAAAGAGGTGGTGAGCCGGCTGGGATTCGAACCCAGAACCCCTGCCTTAAAAGGGCAGTGCTCTACCATTGAGCTACCGGCCCGGCTATCCGTAACACGCGGGCATGGACTCCACACCCAAATCACAGGGAAAGTATCCTGCAGATCACAAGCAATCCTTGCGGAGTCTAACCCTACAAAGTTACATCACTCAGCCCCTATTCGTAAACCCCCATCTGGAATTTAGGTGAAACATTCCCCCTTTATCCCAACTTTGCAACCAGCCTTTCCAGGTAGGCTTTTTCCATTTTGATGTCCGCAAGCTGCTGGGGGCCGGAGATTTCCCGCTCGATCGTGAGCGGCCCGGTGTACCCCAATTCCTTCAGACGCGGGATTAATTTGGGGAAATTCGCTTTGCCTTTCCCGATCGGTACCTCTGCACCAAGCTCTTTGGGGTTCGTTGGGAAGAGTCCGTCTTTGGCGTGCGTGCCCCGCACCAGGTGGCCGAGCACATCCAGCGCGTCCAGGGGATTGCCCTTGCCGTAGAGAATCAGGTTGGCGCAATCAAGGTTCACCAACAGATTATCAACACCCGCATCGTTGATGGCGCGCAGCATGGTGATAGGCGTTTCCTGCCCGGTCTCCATCAGCACAATTTGGCCATTACCCTTGATGTGGGTGGCCACGTCGCGGAGCGCACCGACGACACCTTCGTATTCCTGATCATTCGGATTCTCCGGAATAAATCCAAAGTGCGAGTGAAGGGCCGGCACACCAAGCCGCTTGGCGAAGTCGGAGGCCCGCTTATAGTTATCCACGCGCTGATGGCGATACTTGGGGGGAACCACTCCGATGGTCAGCGGCCCCTCATAAAAAGTGTACGAATTGGGGGCGCCGCCCGATGTATTGATGGCCGTGATCTCAATTCCGTAGGTCTCCACGGCCCCCTTGAGGGCGGTGTAAACCCGGTCCGAGAAGTCGTCGGTTCCGGCCTGGCACGTCGGAACACCAAATTCATGAACCCGCTTGAGGGCTGCCACCGGATCTTTGCCGACATGGATGATGATTCCCAGCCGGAAGGGTTTTCCTGCGGGTATCGCAGGCGCTGCCGAAAGGCTCGGGATCAGCCCCGCCGTACCCGCGGCGGCTGAAACCTGCAGAAAACGACGACGATTAAGATTCTCCATTCAGAAACCTCTTTTCGATGAGCACCGTGCAAGTTCTTCCTGCACGTCCTCAGGATGCCGAATACCAAATCGGACTCATTCTATAGCAAGGCAAAAGGCGAAAATAAGGTTCTGCCACATGTCGGCACTCATTGACAACCTTTTGTGGTACAGCATAGTATCCAATTTCCGGCAGAATTGCCTGTCGAGAATTGGGGAGGGAGTGGATAGTTCGATCGAAGCGGTGCGCCGGGGTTTGCGAGCCGGCCAGATTGTAGCCTTCACAGGGGCAGGAATTTCGGCGGAGAGCCATGTTCCAACCTTTCGCGGAGCCGATGGGCTATGGAGGAACTACTCTCCGGAAAGCCTGGCGACGGCTGAGGCCTTTACCAGTGATCCACGCCTGGTTTGGGAATGGTATGATTGGCTGCGCGGACTGATCCACGCGGCCCAACCAAACCCGGGCCACCTCGCATTGACGGAATTACAGCGGAGAAATCCGAAAGGATTTACGCTGGTTACCCAAAATATAGATGGGCTGCACGAAAGGGCGGGCAGCCATGACGTGGTGAAACTGCATGGCGACATCTGGCGGCTGCGGTGCACCACTTGTGGGCGGGAGGAACGGAACGAACAGGTGCCCATGGATCACCTGCCGCCACTTTGCCGTTGTGGAGGAATCCAGCGCCCGGCAATTGTCTGGTTCGGCGAAATGCTCCCCGAGGCAGAGTGGGAGCGAGCTGTGGAGGCGGCACGACAGGCAAATGTCTTTATTGCCGTTGGAACTTCCGCCTTGGTTTACCCAGCAGCCGGGCTGGTAAAGGTGGCCCGCCAATCGGGTGCCCTCGTAGTGATTGTAAATCCTGACCCCACTCCTGCCGATGACCTGGCCGAATGGATTCTGCGCGGCCCGGCCGGAGAAATTCTACCGAGGTTACTATGAAAAAGGCCTATCTGGATTGCTCTTCGGGCATTAGCGGCGACATGTTCCTGGCCGTGCTCATCGACGCCGGCGTTCCAGTGGATCGACTCTTCAGCGAACTGAGGAAGTTGAGCCTTGGCTTCTATGAATTCAAACGTACACGTGCTGTGCGCGGTGGTTTGGTGGGGGCGCGTGTGGACATCCGTGTTCCCGGAGAACAACCTCACCGTAAACTCGCAGACATCCAGGTCCTGTTGGAAAAGGCACTGCTGCCGGAAAAGGCAGCGGCCATGGCGCTAAAGATCTTTACCACCCTCGCCGAGGTGGAAGGGAAACTTCACAATGTACCGGCCGCGGAAATTCACTTCCATGAAGTCGGCGCCGTGGACGCGATCCTCGACATCGTGGGCACTTGTGTTGGCATGGAACTGTTGGAGATTTCCGAATTGATCTGTTCCCCTCTGAACGTCGGTAGCGGGCACGTCAATGCGGCGCACGGAAGTTTACCCATCCCCGCGCCCGCCACCGCGGAACTCTTGAAGAATATTCCAATCTATTCCTCGGGCGTGGAGGGGGAACTGGTCACTCCTACCGGCGCCGCACTGGTGGCTGCCCTGGCTTCCGGATTCGGTCCCCTGCCGTCGATGAAGATCGAGAAAATTGGCTATGGCGCGGGAGAAAAGGAGTTCCCCGGTCACCCCAACGTTGCCCGCTTGTTCGTGGGCGAGTTGCTTGAAGCCGTCACCGGCCAACCAGGTCTCCCTGGGGATGAAGTCGTTTCCGTGATTGAGGCCACCATCCATGAGATGAGCCCGCAACTCTACTCGAGCTTCGTGGAACGGGTAATGGCCGCTGGCGCGCTTGACGTTACGCGCAGTGCGGCGCGGATGAAGAATAATCAGCCAGGGCTGGCCCTCAGCATTCTCTGTGAGCCGGTGAAAAGTGACGAGCTATCCCAATTGGTCCTCGATCAATCAACCGCTGCTGACATTCGCATCTATGAGGCACGGCGGAAAGTAATGGCGCGCGAAAAGCAAGAGTTGGAATCCCCTGCCGGTGACGAGATCGTTTCCGTGATTGAAGCCACTGTCCACGACATGAGCCCGCAACTTTACGGGAGCTTCCTGGAACAGGTAATGGCCGCTGGCGCGCTTGACGTTTCGTGCAATACAACGCGGATGAAGAAAAATCAGCCCGGCCTTACCCTCAGCATTCTCTGCGCGCCCGAAAAAAGTGACGAGTTATCCCAATTGCTCTTCGCGCAGACTACCACCACAGGCATTCGCACCTATGAAGCGCGGCGGAAGGTAATGGAGCGCGATGAGGCAAAATTGGAACCACCCGCCGGTGACGAGATTGTTTCCGTGATCGAAGCCACCGTCAATGACATGGGCCCCCAACTTTACGGGAACTTCCTGGAACAGGCCATGGCAGCAGGTGCGCTTGACGTCACGTGCAGTACAGCTCGGATGAAGAAGAATCGGCCCGGCCTTGCCCTCAGCATAGTCTGCGAGCCCGAGAAAAGTGACGAGCTTTCCCAATTGCTCTTCGCGCAGACAACCGCCGCTGGTATTCGCACCTATGAGGCGCGGCGGAAGAAACTGGATCGCGAACAGGCAGCAGTGGAATCCCCTGCCGGTGACGAGATCGTTTCCGTGATCGAAGCCAACATTGATGATATGAGCCCGCAGCTCTACGGTTACTTCATGGAGCAGGCCCTGGCTGCCGGCGCGCTTGACGTCACCTGCAGCTCGGCACAGATGAAGAAGAATCGCCCCGGGCTGACCATCAGCATCCTCTGTGAACCGGACAAGAGTGACGCGCTTTCACAGTTGCTCTTCGAGCAGACCACCACCATTGGCGTGCGCATCTACGAGGCACGGCGGAAGGTGCTGGATCGCGAACAGGTGACCGTGGAAACCCCTTACGGAACGGTGCAGGTGAAAGTTGCGCGTCGCGAGGGGAAAGTGGTGAACGCGGCCCCCGAATTTGACGATTGCCAACGTCTGGCTATGGAGAAATCCGTGCCGCTCAAGCAGGTAATCGCCGCCGCTGAAGCCGCTTATCTGCAACCAAGTGAAAAGGTGGCCGGCGCATGAAGAAGTTTTTCCTTACAACCCCAATTTACTACCCTAACGCCCGCCCCCACGTGGGTTCTGCCTACACCACCATCGTGTGTGACGTACTGGCACGTTTTAAGCGCATGTGCGGTTACGATGTGGCTTTCCTAACGGGAACGGATGAGCACGGGGAGAAGCTGGAGCGCGCAGCCGCAGCCGCGGGAAAATCGCCGCAGTTATTCGTGGCGGAAAAGCGGAAGCTCTTCGTCGACCTGTGGAAGAAGCTTGGCATCCCCGTCAAAGTTTATCCGGAGTCTGACCAGCGGTCATTGCGCTTCATCTATACCGACCATCCGGACCACGTGACCTCCGTTCAGCGCTTGCTGATTCGCGCCAGAGACAATGGCTATATCTTCAAGCAGCGCTATGAGGGCCGTTACTGTGTCTCCGACGAGCGGTATGTTTCCGACAACACTGACCCCGTAAACTGCGATATTTGCGGCCGCCCGGCGGAGTTAATCAGCGAAGATAATTATTTCTTCAAACTATCGGCATTTGAGCAACGGCTCCTCGAGCTCTACGAGAAACATCCTGATTTCGTGAAGCCCGATTACCGCATGAATGAGGTCAAGAGCTTCGTGAAAAGCGGGTTGCGCGATATTTCCGTCAGCCGCAGCCGCCTGAAGTGGGGCATCCCCTGGCCGGATGACATCCACCAGGTGTTTTACGTTTGGTACGACGCGCTGACCAGCTATATGACGGGCATCGGCTATGCGCACGGTGAAAACGGCAGCGAGGAGTTCCAGAAGTATTGGCGCAATAAACCAGGCGAGTCAGAGATTTTCCACATGATGGCCAAAGACATCCTGCGCTTTCACGCCATTTATTGGCCGGCGTTTATCATGGCCGCTTATCCCGACCAGCCGGAGATGCTGCCGACGACGATCTTTGCGCATGGATGGATTTATTACGAGCAGGATAAGATGTCGAAGTCGAAGGGCAACGTCGTCTACCCCGAGCCGATGGTCGATGCTCTCGATTCCTTCGGCGCTCCCGGCAATGACGCTTTGCGGTACTATTTGCTGCGCGAAGCTCCGTTCGGGCAAGACACGAGCTTTTCATATGAAAGTTTCATCAAGCGGTACAACGCGGATCTGGCGAATGATCTAGGCAATCTGGCAAACCGTACCGTGAATATGATCAACCGGTACTTGAACGCTGCAATTCCCGCTCTTCCTGTGGGTTGGGAGACAATCAACTCTGCAATCATGGGTGACGCGCAAGCCCATGCGACCCTCGAAGCCAATCGATTTGCCATTGACTCTGGAACTGTGGAGATCGTTGAAAAATCAAAAATACTGCACGAATCCGTCATGGCTAGGTTTACGGAATGTGAGTTTTCGTTTGTGTTGGCAAATGTGTGGGCCTTCGTCGGCGACGTTAACAAGTACCTTGTCGAGAATGCCCCGTGGACGCTCGCCGAACAGGACCTGCAAGCGAACCGCGATCGGATCGCAATGATCCTGGGCACGGCCGCTGAGGCTCTGCGCTTCGTGGCAGTGCTCCTTAAGCCGGTGCTGCCGGCAGGCGCGCAACGAATTTGGAAGCAATTGGGCTGCGAAGGCAAAGTATCAAACCAGCGATTGGACGAACTCAAGTGGGGTCAACTGAAGCCCGGCACGAAAGTCTGCAAAGCAGAGCCCATCTTCCCGCGACTCGATAAGGCGCTCACGCTCGCCAAACTGGAAGAAACGGCCGAGGCGGACCGCAATCGCGATAAACCTAAGGAGAAATCAAAACCCGTGGAAATAGATAAGAAGCAGGAAGCAGAAGTCAGGAGCCAGGAGTCAGCACAGGCTACCCCCGTCGGACCTCAAGCGACGACTCAGGAATCTCAGGCACCTACCCCCCAGCCCCCAGCACCCAGCCCTGCTGCAGCGGTCGAGACGCCAAAGATTTCCATCGACGATTTTGTAAAGGTGGAGATGCGGACAGGCGAGATCAAAACTGCCGAGGCCATCCCCGGGGCGAAGAAACTGCTGAAGCTCACCGTGGATATCGGCACCGAGGTGCGACAGGTCTGCGCCGGCATTGCCGAGTTCTACGCGCCGGAGACCCTGATTGGTAAAAAAGTAATCGTGGTGACCAATCTCCAACCGCGGAAGCTGCGCGGCGTGGAATCCAACGGAATGATCGTCGCCGCCTCCGTCGGCGAAGAAGGCCGGCCCGTCCTGGCCACCTTCGGCGAAGACGTGCCGAATGGAGTGAGGCTGAAATAATCGGGTGATCCGATGATCGGGTGATCGGGTGAACAAAGAACAAAACAGCATATCAACAGATCATCCGAATAACATGTCGTCAGACTTTCAGATCACCGGATCACCCGATGGCCCGATCACCCGATTCCTCATTGATTCCCACGCCCACCTTGACGACTCCGACTTCGATCCCGACCGCGCGGCGGTGATCGAACGCGCTCGGGCCGCGGGCCTTCGTTACATTCTGATTGCGGGCGGAGGCACGGGCCCCGATCATCTGGACTCGCCGCTCGCCATCGCCGAGAGCCACGATTGGATTTATGCCTCGGTGGGCATTCACCCCCACGAAGCCCGGCACTTCACCGATTCTCACGCGGAGAAAATCCGCCAGCTCGCCCAGCATCCCAAGGTGCTGGCGGTGGGCGAAATCGGCCTCGATTACTACTACGACCATTCGCCGCGGGACGTTCAGAAGCAAGTCCTGATTCGCCAAATGGAGCTGGCCCGCGAGCTTAAACTCCCCATCATCATCCATTGCCGCGACGCATGGGCCGATGTGTGCGAGATTGCCGCCGTCCACTGGAAGCCAACCGGCCTGGGCGGGATACTCCATTGCTTTACGGGTAGCATCAAAGACGCACAGACTTTTATGGAATGGGGCTTTCTGATTTCCTTTGCGGGGAATCTGACGTTTAAGAAAGCTGAAGATCTGCGCGACGTCGCGCGATTGATTCCGCTTGACCGGATGCTGACAGAAACGGACTCTCCCTACCTGGCGCCGGTGCCCCACCGCGGCAAGCGCAATGAGCCTGCCTATGTGCGTGGAGTCACCCAGGAACTCGCCCGTCTCCACAATCTGACCGAAGAGGAAATAGCCCTCCAGGTTCTTCAGAATTTTGAGAAATTCGTGGCGGGGATTTCCCGCCCATGATGGAAATCCAGTTATAAGAGACTATCGGTACTCTGGAAAAGCGTGGCCCAATAACTTGCAGCCGCCCCCCCGGCAGGTGCAGGTGGCGCAAGAGGCCTCCCTGTGGCTGGGTGTATGTGCTAACTGTGGCCCGGAATCGGGCCTGAGTTGGAAGTGGCAAGCGGAGGTGGCGGAGGAAGGGACAAAGGCGCAGGGTCATTTCCCAATGGGTTGGCTACCAATGCTTCCAGAGCTTCCCGGAGCCGCCGGATTTCATGTTCAAGGGCATTCAGGGCGCCCGGTGCCTGGGTAAAGTCTCCTTCGCAGCCAATGTTCTCCAGGCGGACGGCTGCCTCGAACGCCGGCTTCGCCGCAAAGTTCCCTACTGAGGTTTTCAATCGGCGGGCGAGGCGCTCCAATTCGTGATCCTGCTGTTGATCAACTGCCCGGTGGATGGCCTCCATCTGATGGGGAAGGTCATCCAGGAACAAACCAGCCAACTCACTCATCAGGTCGCGATCGCCTTCGAGGTTGCCCCATGCCCCTTGCCAGTCTATGCAATCATCCTCGGTGGTTGGCGCCGGATCCGCCAGGACTGGCGGCGGGCGGCGGGTGAACGGCTTGATGCCTGCAAACAATTCCGCCGGACGGATCGGCTTGGCAATATACCCATCCATCCCCGCTTCCAGGCATCGCTCCCGGTCACCTTTCATGGCGTGTGCTGTCATGGCAATAATGGGGACGTGCTTTTGGGTGACAGCCTCTTGTTTGCGGATGGCATGGGTGGCTTCAATCCCGTCCATTTCCGGCATCTGCACATCCATTAAGACCAGATCAAATTCCTGATCATTCAGCGTCACAACGGCATCGCGCCCATTGGCGACTACGGTTACGGTGTGCCCCATCTTTTGCAGCAGTCGCACCGCAACCATCTGGTTTACGGAGTTATCCTCCGCCAGGAGGATTCGCAATTGCCGCCGTTCCTCGCGCAAGGAGTGGCGTGTAACGAGCGGGGGCCGATG
>CAYTMD010000014.1:0-28953 GCA_964438685.1 uncultured Acidobacteriota bacterium | reverse complement strand
CCTTGCGCGTTTGCGAGTAGGCCGTGCGCAGCCAGTGTCCGGCCAGCGCGCCGAGCATGCAGGTGGCAATGGCGGGAATGTTAGAGATGATGCCCTCGTTGTCGCCAAAATCGTAGCAACAGAAGGGGCGCGGCAGAAAGCGCTGGTCGATGTAGGCCGCCAGGTTTCCCTGCATCGTGAAATTGCCTCTTCCGAACCCCGGCACCGGAATCCACGCCATGATCGCCCAGTAAGCCAGCAGGATCAATCCTGTCGCCATAGCTTGGCCTCGCACTTTGAAGTTCATCACCAGCAGCGTGGCGAAGAAATAGGCGATGGCGATACGCTGGAGGACACCCAGGATGCGAAGGTCAGGGAAGTTGAGGTCCAGCAGGCCATTGGCAATGAGCCCCAAAAAGAACAGTAGAAACAGCCGTCGCAAGGCGTGCAGGTAGAGGTCCCGGCGATTGCCTCCCGCCTCCAGCCTTCGGGTCAAAGAAAAGGGGAGAACCAGGCCCACTATGAATACAAAGAGCGGGAAAATGAGGTCGTAAAAATGAAAACCCTCCCACTCCACATGCTGGAATTGTCTGGCGAGGATCAGCAAAAGGGGAAAGGGAGCGGCTTTCGAAAGGTGATAGACCAGGGCGTCGCCACCCGCGATCCAAAACATGTCGAAACCCCGCAGCGCATCGATTGAGGCGACTCGATTCGTGGCACGCGACGGCGGTTTGAGTTCGGTTGAGGCTTGAGGAGTGGCTTGTTCATTCATAGGCATCTCGGAAAGGAAGTGGAGGGTCTCCTTGAGGTTGTAACATCGGGCGGCTTTCGCCACCTTCCAAAAGGATACAAAGGAAGAAGATCATGATTTTCGCACCCGGGTGGGTTGGCAGCCAGCCTTGACGGGAACGTCGGCGCGGGCGCATGCGAAAAAGCCCCAATAATGTCGCGGGCCTGGCTCACGACCGGGTGGCCGAAGGCAAAGGCCGCCAGGGGACTGAAAGTAATCCTCCAGCAGTCGACCTCGTCGCGCGCGCAGAAGGGGGTGAAAATCATATCTAGCCACCTAGCTGACTGTGGGAGTATATTCGACATGCCCGGAGGAAAGCAAATGGGACGTTCCACGCGGGATCATCTTCCCGTTCCAATGATCCTCGCGGAATGCTCGACCGGGCCCCGCAGGCTTAGCCACGAGGATGCTTATGTCAAACTTTCGCGCCAGGAACAGAATCTACCTTGCTGGAACCACGCTCCTACTTGTTCCCATCGCCGGACTGATCTTCCTTGCCGCCCCTCGTCAAAGTGCGAGTGAGGCGATTGCTCCTTATAGGGACATTTCCCTGCCGGTTGAGGCGCGGGTCAACGATTTGGTTTCCCGGATGACACTGGACGAGAAGATGGCCCAACTCGTCTACACCTCGCCTGCCATTGATCGTCTGGGAATTCCTGCTTATAACTGGGGGAACGAGTGTCTGCACGGCGTGGCGCAGGCGGGTGTGGCGACGGTGTTTCCTCAGTCCATAGGTCTGGGGGCAACTTGGGACGCGCGCTTGATCCACAGTGTTGCCGAGGCAATTTCCGATGAGGGTAGAGCCAAGTATCACGACGCGCTAAGGCAGAACAGGCAACGGAAATACTACGGTCTGACGTTCTTCAGTCCCAACGTGAACATCTTTCGTGATCCCCGCTGGGGGCGCGGTCAGGAAACCTATGGTGAGGATCCCTACCTGACGGCCCGCTTGGGAGTCGCCTATGTTCAGGGATTGCAAGGCGACGATCCGCAATACTTGAAGGTAGTCTCGACGCCCAAGCATTTCGCCGCCCATAGCGGACCCGAACCCGAGCGGCATCGCTTCAACGCCCAGATGGATGAACGTGATCTGCGCGAGACCTACCTGCCAGCCTTCGAAGCCTGCCTTCGCGAGGGAAAGGCTTTTGCGGTGATGGGAGCATACTCGCGCCTGAATGGAGAAGCCGACTGCGCCAGCCACAAATTGCTGGATGAAATCCTGCGACGGGAATGGGGCTTCCGCGGCTATGTGGTTTCCGACTGTCAAGGAATTAGGGACATTTTTGAGAATCATCACCTTGCGAGCAGTGAGGAAGAAGCTTCCGCCATGGCGCTAAAGGCGGGATGCGATCTCAACTGCGGCAATGAATACATGTCGTTGCCCGCGGCCATGAAGCAAGGCCTGGTGAGTGAAGCCGACGTTGATACCGCTTTAAAGCGCCTTCTGGAAGCGCGGTTCCGCCTGGGGATGTTCGACCCTATCGAAAAGGTCCCGTACGCGCGAATCCCTTTTTCGGTTGTGGACAGCGGCAAGCATCGCGCGTTGAGTTTGCAGGCGGCGCGGGAATCGATTGTCCTGCTCAAGAATGATCATCACCTCCTGCCTCTGAGCAAGACACTCAAATCCATTGCCGTGGTGGGTCCGAACGCCAACGACGTGAAGGCGCTCCTGGGCAATTACTATGGAACGCCGTCGCTGGCGGTCACTCCCGTGGTGGGAATTCGGCAAAAGGTTTCCTCCCTGACCAGGGTCATTTACGCCAAAGGCTGCGAACCGGTTGAGCCCCCAACCATCGCCACTTCTTTGGACGAAGCGGTTCGCGCTGCCCAATCTGCCGATGTTGTCGTGGTGGCGTTGGGGTTGTCAGGCGACCTGGAAAATGAGCAATTCGAAATTGAAACCGAGGGCTTTTATTGGGGGGATCGCACCTCCCTCGATCTCCCCCGCGCGCAGGAGAAACTACTCGAAGCCGTGGCCGCGACCGGGAAGCCGATAGTGCTTCTCCTGTTAAATGGAGGTCCCATCACTACCACCTGGGCCAGCATCCATGCGGGCGCCATCGTTGAGGCCTGGTATCCCGGCGAAGAAGGCGGCACGGCGATTGCCGATGTCCTGTTCGGCGATTACAATCCTGGTGGCCGATTGCCCGTCACGATCTACAAGTCTGTTGATCAGCTCCCGCCTTTCGGGGATTACAAGATGGCAGGCAGAACTTACCGGTACTTTTCCGGCGAACCGCTTTACCCCTTCGGCTATGGGCTGAGCTTCACCCATTTCCAGTACAGCCATCTTGAAACCGGGGCGCGGCAAATAAAGCCCACCGGGAATCAGCGCGTCAGCGTTGAGGTCAGGAACTCCGGCGCGCTCGGCGGCGACGAGGTGGTGCAACTCTACCTCTCCCATTTAAACTCTCCTGTCCCCGTTCCCATTCGTGCCCTGGCGGGGTTCAGTAGGGTTTACCTGAAGCCGGGTGAAAGCAAAGTGATCAGCTTCAATCTCACTTCTCGCCAGTTGTCGGTGATCGATAACAATGGGAAGCGCGTTGTCCTACCGGGGCAGTTTAGAATCGAGGTGGGAGGCAAGCAGACTGGATTCCGCGGAACCGCTGACGCATCAACCACCGAGGTCGTGTCGACCCAGTTTGAAGTTGCGGGCGCGGCTGTCACGGCGGAATAATTCATCGCGCATCGCTCAATTCAAGCATCGCGATCCCGCACCCAACGCGCCGTTCAGGTGGACCAGTACCTGGAAGTTCGGGAGCCCTCGAAGTAAAGGAATATAGCGACAATTATACCCTTATTGCTTCGGACTATTTGGCACGGTTCTTATGGTTTTTGGTATTCCTGTTAAGTGGTTTTATTTTCCGTATGTTGTCAGCTTTGCGAGGGGAAAAATCGACTTTTCAAGAGCTTGTTTTCAATGACTTCGCCAGCTTAGGGAACTTTGCCCGAGAATGACATTTCGTCATGATACAAATGGAACAATGTGTCCGCTCCAATTTCCTGCTACCCACCTGCCCCGCGAGGTTAGCGCACAGCCGTAGCGCGACCTGCCGGCGGAGATCCCAGGGCGAAACTGATTCGATCCCCATTCCTTCATGCTAGCCTAACAAGTAGGCCCTGTCAAGTGGAAATCCCGCCACGGGCCGGGTACCTCCATAACTTGTCTGCGGCGGGACCCCCTTGATGACAGGCTGGAAGGCAGAATTCTTCACAGGTGTTTCCATCTTTTCCCGTTAGAACCGGCGCGGCCTGCGCACCCTCCGCCGCGCGACGAAAAGGCCGCCCCCACGAGCCGCCCCTTTAAAGCGGCTCCCACGCCATCTCCAATGGCAAGCGACTCTACAAATTTCGGTGGCAAGGCCGTCAATGTAGTTTGTTCGAGGTTACTTCCACTCCCCGCGGGCCGGAAGTGGAGGGCTGCTCGAGTATTTGACTTTCGCTTTGTATTCGCCCATAATTCGTTTGTATACATTGGGACCGGTGCATTTGGCCAACCCAGATTCGAAGTTTGCTTTGAGTAATCGAGCGGGACTCTGGGAACTGTGTTATAAGCGTTCGTTACAAAACCATGGCGGAACAAGAACAGCTAGGAAGCGACGGTCTGGTAGCGAGAGATAGCGGTTTGTGGGCGGCGGAAAAGCTTTACTATCTCGACCACTATTTAGATATCTTCTCTGTCGGCATGAATAAAAAATGGGCCGGCAAACTCTACTATGTGGACCTCTTTGCGGGCCCGGGAATATGCCGGATCCGTGGCACCAACGAGGAAATCGATGGTTCACCACTGATTGCTCTAAAATTCAATTTTGCGAAATACATCTTCATTGAATCTGATACGAAATGTTGCCGAGCTTTGGCGGAGAGAGTCAAAGCCCGTGCCCCTGAGAAAGACGTGGAGATCATTCAGGGAAATTGCAACGATGAGATCGAGAAGATTAATCTGCCGTCTTCCAGCTTAGGGCTGGCCTTCATTGATCCGACAGGGGTCTCTCCGCTTGCTTTTGAGACCATTCGCAAGCTTGCCCATGATCGCAAAATCGACCTCATCCTAAATTTCCCCGAGGGCATGGGGATTCTGATGAATCTCCACCAATACACCCAGAGTGAGAGAAATGCACTCAACCGCTTCATGGGCAGCGCCAGATGGCAGGAAGACTACCGGAAGACGCCGACGACCTTTAATGAGATATGCAAAGGAATAGCCAAGGAGTATCTGGCCAACTTGAAATCCCTGGGGTACCTCGCGGTTGACGGCGACCGGATTCCAGTAAAAACGGACCGGAATTCGTTGCTTTATTACCTGCTGTTCGCCAGCAAACATCCGCGAGGCAACGACTTTTGGCGGAAAATCAAGCTCATCGATCCCCACGGGCAACGTCATCTCTTCTCATGAGCGCGGAACCGGCGGGGTTCTGCTAAACCAGGCATCGTAGATTATGGCTGCGAATTCGGCAATTGAGTGGACAGAGTCCACGTGGAACCCGCTCACGGGCTGCACGAAGATCAGCCCGGGGTGCAAGCATTGCTACGCCGAGCGGATGGCCCTACGGCTTCAAGCCATGCGCCAGCCGAATTATGCCAATGGCTTCGACCTAACTCTTCACGAGAGCGCCCTGGAACTGCCTCTGAAATGGAAGAAGCCCCAGACAGTTTTCGTGAACTCCATGAGCGATCTGTTTCACAAAGCTGTACCCATGGAATTCATCATCAAGACTTTCGACGTCATGCGCCGGGCCGACTGGCATACCTTCCAGGTCCTCACTAAGAGGTCGGACCGCCTTCTGGAACTCTCCCCAAAGATTCCTTGGAAGCCGCACATCTGGATGGGCGTCAGCGTTGAAACAACGAGCTACACTTTCCGCATTGACCATCTTCGCCAAACCGGCGCTATGGTCAACTTTCTCTCCCTCGAACCACTGCTGGGGCCGCTGCCTGGCCTGAATCTCGAAGGCATCGATTGGGTAATCGTGGGCGGTGAATCCGGTCCCGGCGCTCGCCCCATGGACCCGGCTTGGGTTTTGGAGATTCGCGACCAGTGTCTGGACGCGCGCGTTCCGTTTTTCTTCAAGCAGTGGGGTGGAACGAGAAAGAAGAAAGCCGGACGGGAACTCGATGGTCGAACGTGGGATGAAATGCCCGCTTTGGCGCCGACTATGGCCTGACTCTGCCCCGTGCTTCCGATTTAATACGGCGTGGTGTCGACATTGCTTTTGGTGCGGCGACTCTTGCAGCCCGTACCAGGAGTCCGCAGTTTTCGGCCAACCGCCCCGCGTACGTAGGATCAATTGCGCATACATCCAAACCAATCAACGTTCAAAAGGTTAACTTTGAGTTTAGACCTTGCCCCACCGGTGGAAAATTCTTCTTATAAATAGATCGATAGAGGGCATGAATTGCGCCGATAATTGAGTTTATCGCGGACCCGACCGCAGCCTCGGTGGTTGCGGGGATAGCTTTGGGGTGGGTGAGCTGATTGCGAAGATGGATCGCGCTCCCGAGCTGCGACCACCACTTTTGCGACTTATCTATGAGTTTGCCTGAGAACTTTGCATCCTTAGGCTTGGTTGCAGTTTAAACTCTCCGTTTTCAAGCCTTACGTTTCGTTCGAGAATCAATCCCCGTTCGTGAGCGGAAATGTCTGTGCGAATGGAGAACTCCTCTCCAATTGAATTAACCTGAGCTTCAAGGGCACAAAATGCAAGCATCAGAGCAGCGTGGAGGTATGCTGCCTCAGCTGTCAGGTCCTCAACCTCTTTGGCCTTTTCCAGAAACCTCTTTGATTCCTCCAGAAGCTGAATTGCAAACGCATCGAAGTCCGTCACTGTTTCTCCTTAGCTTTTGCCTTTGCTTTTATTACTTCGAGCTGAGCTTTCTTGACGTGATATTTTTTGATTGCTATATCGATAGCAGACGGCGTTATCCCTTGACCGTCTTCTGCCTGCAGGAAGAACAACTCAACAAATCTGCCTCTCTCACGGGGGTCAGTCCGATAACCCAAACCGCGATAGTTTGGCTCGTCTGACTTATGCTTTCCCTGAACCAGGGCAGCAGCATTTAGAGGGTCTTTTCCCGTGGAATTTCTTAACGAGAAGTGACGGCTCAAACGCTGAGCGTTGGGATGAAGCATTCCGGCGACGTAAGCCCAAGCCGCCATTACCGCCATATTCAGCGCTTTCTCAGGAAAGTCCGGTTTTGGCTTTTTCTTCTTTTGGTTCTTGAAAGCTTCTCTTTGAGCATCAATGAGAGCCGCGAATTCCTTTGCAGCCTTCAGGAGCTTTTCGTCATCCCACAGCTTCGGGTGATCCGCCTTGAGTTTCTCCCATTCTGGGTCGGGCCCCCCGGTAGGACAGACTATCGGGGACGTGTCGGTTAAGTCAAAGTCCTTGGGGTCAACAGACATGCCTCTGAAATAATTGGTAATGAATGTCCTGGCCATTTTAACGGAAATCGGGCCGCCTCTCTCGTAACGGTCTGCAAAGTCCTGGCCACTTTCAAGGAGTCCTGCAGCTTGGCACCAATCACGCAGTGCAGGCCCTTGAAAGGTCTCCTGCAACCTATCAAATAGGTCTCCAGAAATAGCAATGTTCGTGTTGGATATGAGCTGTACGTCCAACCTCTGCTTCATATCCAATCCGACGTAAACCTTAACTCCGTGGTACTCGTCAACTCCGTCGTTGAGAGCCTCTCGAATAGCTTCATATCTGTGCTGCCCGCCGATGATTTTGAGAGGGTGCTCAGGATCAAATTCTTTCGTGTACTCTGTGACGATGTTGCTAAACGAGCGCTTCTGCTTCGCGTCTTTAATCATCGTCTGATATGCACTGCTGTTCACCATAATTTCCCTGTTTGCGCGATAATCGGGTTGCTCTTCCGGGTCGAGAGGAACATCGACAGTACCCAAGTTAACAATTTTTCCCCCCTTTATATGGCACTCGCAGTAACGAGCGCCTGTTCTAGAGTCTGTCAACTCCAACAGCTGATCGGGCTTCTCGAGTGGTTGAAACTCCTTCGCAAATTCCTGAAATAAACTCTTGGCATGCGCACTAAGTGACTTGGTATCCGGCACAGGTTTGCCCTCCCGTGCAGGGGATTAGACCGTAATGTGCGCTGGTCTGTAAAGCACATACTTGTTCTTTGCCGATTTGTGGACACCTTCAATCTGTCGATTCTTTTGCCATCAACTGGCATGACTGCGATTCACGCTACAGACTGGAGACGTTGATGCTCCCCTTGCTTCGATGGCCTCAACGGTCTTTGTCGAGGGACAGCAAACCTGCTATGCTACCCGGCAAATATAGGTGGTAATCGTGTCAATGCTTGATGGTTCTGCCAGAAGCACCGCCAGGCCCTTGTCGGTTAGGCGACACGTGGATAGTAAGATTCTGCACTTCTCGCTATCGATCGGAGCGGTTGCAGCCCTCATCACAGGGTTCGTCTACATCGCGTCAGCGCTTCCCAACGTACGACGGGCGAAACAGAATAATTCGCGCGCATTGGTGGAAATGAGTTGCGCGGGTGAAACGTGCGACACAAGCTGGTTCACGAGAGACTGGCAATCAGATCAGCCTGACTACGTTATCGACACGGCCAAATTGTATTTGATTGCCTTTCCGACCTCCACGGAGGAAGACGCCGAGCATTTCACCCCGCTTGACTATTTTGATACCGGCTTTATCGAGAAATTCCGACAACCCGTTTCGTATAACACACCGGACGGAGAGGTGTGGCGTTTGTACTCGCGGGAAGCGAAAATGGGGAATACGAACGTCGAGATATGCATCGGTTACGCTATCAATGCCCCTTGGAAGATGTTGGAAACCCCGCCGGCGCTTTTTGAAAGGGTGGATACGACGCTCAAGCGCGAGGCCGATGATCTCGCCAATTTCTCTACCACCAAGGAATCAGTGCCCACAGGGTCGAGGTTTGGACTATCGTCCGACGGATTCGTGATAGTGGATGCGAATACGAAGCACGTCAAAGTCGCCGGCCCTTGGCTTCCGGCGTTCTTGCCTAGCAATACAATACTGCCAACGGCGGGGTATCAATTCTACGTCCGCCGCGACAGCCTCTACCTTCTTGAAACCGACCGACAGGGGCGGCTCCTGGCGGCCTCGCTCGTCTCCATCGGAAGCCTTTGGTGGCTTGCGGCCCTTTGCGGCGTAGTGTTCCTGGGCATGAGCCTGTTGGCTCGCGTCCTAAGCCGGCGATACCTGCGAAGGTATTTTGCTCTATTGGGAATCCAAGTGCCGACTCTCGAGGAAGCCCTGCGAACTGGCGAAGGGCAGCGGGTGGAGTTTAAGCGCGGTCTTTCCGACGACGAAACCAAGACTGGCAGCGTCGACACTGAATTGCTGAAGTCAATTGCGGCATTTGCGAACACAAACGATGGCGTGATCCTCATCGGGGTCGACGATGCGGGCCACGTCAAGGGTCTGGATCTCGACTTTAAACAGAGAGATCGCCTGGAAAGAAAAATCCACCAGCTTGCCCGCAATCGCATAAAACCCACGCCGCCGATCCAGGTCATTTTCGAGGATTTGCGCGGCATAACAATCGCGAGGATTTCCGTGGCGCGGGGCGAGGCCCCCCTTTATATGACGGACGGCGTGGTTTACTTGCGCCAAGGGTCCGCGGACGTTCAGGCCCAACCTGATGATTTGACGCGTCTGGTCGCCGAATTCGCGTTTTAAAGCTTTGCCCCCCACTGATTTGTACTTTTCGCTCCCTCGTCTAACCTTCAGGGTCACCATGACGGTGTAATCACCAAACCGTGGGCATGGTCAGAGCTGGAAGCCGCGGTCAGCGCATTTCTGGCCGCGGGCTTTTCACATCCGCGATACCCCAATGGCAGTTGGCGGGAATCAATCGGAATCGCGGAGCCAGCCACCGGGGCGAAGATAATCGGACCGTGGTCGCTGAGGTCAAAAAGATGAGCCCACGATCAGAAATGCGCTGATCGCGGCTACCAGCCCTGTCACCCCTAAACTACGGGGTGTGCACAAGTGCACAAACACGTGGTCACAATCGACCAGACAGCCGCCTTCGTCGCACTCATGATTATGCTGCTGGTGGCAAACATGAGGGCTGCAGTGAGGGTGAGTTTCGCAGCTTACTCTTGCAGCATCGTGTGTGCAGTCCTCGGGCTATACGCAGCGACGTTCTGAAGACAGATGATGGAGGAAAAGTATGTTCCACTTAATCTGGTACGTTCTCATTGGGCTGATCTCCGGGGTTATCTCGAAATCGGTGATGCATGTGCACATAACGATCTTCTGGACGATCGTGCTCGGCATCATTGGATCGATCATCGGCGGCGCCGTTACCCACCTGCTCTGGCGCTCTTCAAACAACCGATATCATCCCGCCGGGCTCATCTTTTCCACGCTGGGCGCGATCCTGATTCTCTACATTTGCTTTAAGCTGAACATTCACTTTCCCGTGGTCTCTGGCCTCGCATTCCGGTGAGGCGGTCACGTCACGGCCTGATTGGAACGCTGCCACGTTGCGATGGACCCCTCGAACCCGGATTCCGCCCGGGCCACGGCGAACTCGAACCCGCAAAGAAAAGATTCACCACGGAGTGCACAGAGACCACAGAGGAAAGCGCTTCTGCCTTAACGGGCGGGGATGGCGGTTCCTCTTTTTGTTGACGCACAGGTTTGCTCCACCTGCTCTCTGTGATCTCTGTGGCCTCCGTGGTGAAATCCTTGCTTTGCATTCGTTCTAAATGGCTTACCATGGATTCGCCGGGAGAGATCAAGGATTATCTCAGCGCTTATGGGCTGTTGGCCTGGGCTATGTTAGTACGCCCCTGGGGGGCTTGACTCATCAAGTGCCCAACGGAAACCGCCAGGGCCGATGAGAAGTCTGGGTTAGGTGCAATACTGTTCACTTAATGGGTTTCAGGGCATTAAGTGGAAAAGGGTTTTAAGGCGACCCCCTCACCCGTCCCGCCCCGGCTGGTGAAAGCGCCGGTTGCGGTCCACCCTCTCCCCCAAGGGGGCGAGGGAAGTAAATTCAAATTACCTCTCCCCTCGCCCCCTTGGGGGAGAGGGGCCGGGGGAGGGGGTCAAGTTGGGCCCAGTCAGCCTAAGTGAACAGTATTGGGGTTAGGTGCGGAATGGCATTGGCCGACTCGCCCGTCTGCCATACGCGCGGGCCTGCGAACTCTGCACGGTGAGCAAGTGGAGATCCCGCGTCACAGACTTTTTCAGGTGGGGGATGGCCGCGCTGGTTACCCTCTCCTTCTTGACCATTCTCACCATGCCCATGACAAAGGTGTAGCCCATGCGTACGCTTGACAATCGAAATCTACCGCGCTCATACTAGCATTGATTCCTAGATGACTAGAGAGGACATGCAATGCCCAACGCAATCGTTCCCACGGCTTCTAATGACGTTGAAATGCCGGAGCTTAGCCTCGAGCGGGGCAGCTATGTGCCTTACTACCGGCAGATCCGTGACCAGATTGAGGCGATGATCAAAACCGGAAAGCTTCATGCTGGTGAGGCCATCTACTCGGAGGGAAGTTGTGCGATGCAACTCGGCATTAGCAAGATGACTGTGCGGCAGGCATTCCAGGCTCTCCGCGCCGAGGGGTTGCTGATCATCGAGAAAGGCAAACGCCCCGTGGTTAGTACCGGCCGAGTGCAGAAGGACTTTCATCGGCTCCGCGGTTTCACGGAGGAGATGTCACGGCGAGGGCTCAAACCGTCCTCCAAACTCCTGCAGATTGAAAAGGTGGTTCCGGATGCAGCCACGGCAAACCTGCTTCGCCTCCGGGCTCACGAAGAGGTCTATCGCATCCGGCGCCTGCGCTTCACCAACAAGGATGTTGTAGGGCTTGAAACCGCTGTTCTTCCCGCCCGTTTGTGCCCCGACTTGGATAAACAGGATCTGGAGAATCAATCCCTTTACGCCCTCATGACGAACCGCTACAACGTGGGGGTTGAGTGGTCGGAGGAGGACTTGGAAGCAATCCCCGCGGAAAAAGAGCAAGCCAAGCTCCTGCAAGTCAACATTGGGTACCCCTTGTTTTCCATGCGCCGCATCGCTTACGGCAAGGACAATGCCCCAGTGGAATTCACCCATTCCTTGTTTCGAGGCGATCGTTATAGCGCCAGCGTGATTTCCCGCCGCGAATCCTGACCCCACTCGAGGCGGTTGCCCACCAGGTTCCTTCCCCACGCAGAAGGGCCTGCCGCAGCTTCATACCAACGAGAACTTCTCCTCGTGCCAAATCACACCGAGGCTCTCCCGCCCTCCCAAACCCATGGTGAGAATTCCGAGCCAGATCTTTCATTTTTTATGAGCTGTCCTGATGGGAACGGAACCTCCGGGGTGGGCTTGTTAATGCGATGCCCACCCCGGGAATTCCATGTGACTTCCGAAACGGTAAAGACCCGACGCATGAAAGGACAACAATGCTTGACAAAACGCAGCGCAACATATATACAACTCTAGCTATCATTGTCAAGCATAAAATATGATTCCGATCTGTGACTTACACTTCGGTTGTGACCATGCACAAACAGCTCAGGAGATACTCCATGAAAATGCACGCAGCCCGATGGTTTCTCGGGGCATTCATACTCTCCACTTTGGTTCTGGGGACCATGACCGTTGGTGCGCAATCACCCACCTTGCCCGCAGCAAACCACTGGCCGCCACAAGCCTCACAATATCGATTCCACATGATCGGGAACTCGCACATTGACGCCGTGTGGCTGTGGACCTGGCCGGAGGGCATGGCGGCGGTCGTCAGCGCCTTCCGCTCAGCGGCGGAACGCATGAAGGAAAATCCGGAGTTCACCTTCACAGCCAGCTCCGCGCAGTTTTACCAGTGGGTCGCGGAAACGGATCCTGCGCTGATGCAGCAAATCCGCGCGCGGGTTGACGAAGGCCGCTGGGCGGTGGTAGGCGGTTGGTGGGTGGAACCGGACGTGAACATGCCCAACGGTGAATCGCTGGTACGGCAGGGGCTTTATGGGCAAAGGGTGTTCCAGCAACTCTTCGGCCGCAAAGCGGAGATTGGATGGAATCCCGACTCTTTCGGCCATCCCGGAACGCTGCCGCAAATCCTCAAATTACAAGGACTGCGCGCGTACGTTTTCATGCGTCCGCAGCCGCGCGAAAAGACATTACCTTCCGACCTTTTCGAGTGGCAAGGAGCGGACGGCACGCGCGTTCTCGCTTACCACATCCCCATTGCCTACGGGGATTACGACGGGCCCATCATTGACCGGGTTCACCGGATCATTTCGGATTTGCCGGAGGATGCCAAAGACCTGATGGCATTCTATGGCGCCGGCGATCACGGCGGCGGGCCCACAAAGATCAATATCCAGTCCATTCAGGACGCGCGCAGGGAGCCGGGCGCGCCCACCATGGTATTCAGCACGCCGTACAAGTATTTCGACGAGGTCAAGGACCTGCCCAACCGTCCCGTTCTGGCCGATGATCTACAACACCATTCGGTGGGTTGTTATACGGCTGTATCCGAGGTGAAGAAAAACAATCGCGCGGCGGAAATAGCGCTCGCGACCGGAGAGAAGATTGCCGCGCTCGGCTCCGTGGTGGCGGGCTTTGATTATCCCCGAAGCGATTTCGCGGCGGCGTGGAAGAAGGTCCTGTTCCTGCAATTTCACGACAGCCTGGCGGGCAGCGCCCTTCCCGCCCACTATGAAATGGCGCGCCAGGGGCATGGCTACTCGATGGAAGTGGCGTCGCAGGCGATGTACAGGGCGGCGGAGAAGATGGCCTGGCGGATTCCCACGGAGGATCCCGCCTCGGAATATCTGGTGGTCTTCAACCCCCACGCCTGGGACGCCAATCTGAACGTTGAATACGAACTGGGATGGGAGTGGACCTCCGGCGCAACTCCGCAATCCATTCAACAGAATTCCTGGCTGGAAGATGATCATGGAAAGGCCGTGGCGCACCAATGGACGCAAGCCTCTGTGCTCATCGATGACCGCAACACGCTGGCTTTCCGGGCGCCCGTGCCGGCCTTCGGCTACCGGCAATTCCGCTTGCGCAAGGTGCCGCCAGTGGCGCCGTCGGAATCGCCGGTTCACGCCCGGGGCCACGAACTTGAGAATGAACACCTGCGCGTCAGCATTGCCGATGACGGCACATTGGGAATCTATGACAAGGACGCCAAGGTGGACGTCTTCCGCGGCGCTCAGGGAGGCGCGCGGCCGGTGGTGCTCAACGACCCCAGCGATACCTGGAGCCACGATGTGAAAGGTTATACGAAGGAAGTGGGCGCCTTCAGGGATGCGCAATTCCATGTGCTGGAAAACGGTCCGCTGCGAGCCACCATCAGGGTGCGAACTCACTATGGCGCATCTTCGCTGCAAATCGACTGGCTGCTGTATGCGGGGGCGCGAACCTTGGAAGCTCGCGTGGCGCTCGACTGGCATGAGCATCTGAAAATCCTCAAATTCTCGTTCCCCGTCAACGTGGAAAACTCGCAACCGACATATGAGATTGCCTACGGCTATAAGGTGCGAAAAGCCCAGGGTGACGAAGATCCGGGACAGCGGTGGATCGACGTCACCGGCCAACAAGGTGGGAGCGAGTACGGACTCGCCGTCATTAACGACGCCAAGTATGGTTACAGCGTGCAGGGCAGCGACCTACGCGTCTCCATTGTCAGGAGCCCGGTTTACGCCCAATTCGAGCGCGAAATGAAACCCGGAGGCGAATACCTGTGGCAGGACCAGGGCCGTCAAACTTTTCGCTTCTGGCTGGCGCCGCACGCCAAGGGGTGGCGGGAAGCAGCCGTTGTGCGGATGGCGGAAGAATTCACCGCGCCCGCTCCGATTCTGTATCAGGGAATTCACCCAGGGGACCAGCCGACATCCGCTTCCTTCCTTTCGGTGGATGTACCCAACATTGTGGTTTCCGTCGTGAAGGAGGCCGAAGACGGAGATGACTTGATTGTACGCTGCTACGAGACGGCCGGGCAGTCAACTACCGCCACGCTGAATCTTGGGCTGGTGAATCGCCACTGGACGGGAACCTTCCACCCACTGGAAATCAAGACCCTACGCGTTCCGCGGTCGGGAGGAGAGATTCGCGAAGTCAACGCGCTGGAGGAATGACCGCTACGGGCTGGCATGGGTAAGTTTTGGTCTTGACAGACATATCTAGAAATGTATATATGTTGCGCTGTGGTTTTTCGATTCTCCCCCCTTGGGGCCACGGAGGTTAGTGATGTCAAATCGTCGTGAATTTATTCATGGGATGTTAGCCACCACCGCTGGTGTCGCGGTTTCCACCGCAGTTTCTTCACGCCGGGTCCTGGGCGCCAATGATCGGATTCGAATTGGGCTGATCGGCGCGGGCTCACGGGGCAAGTATGATTTCAAAGAGGCCATCAAGTGCCCCAATGTCGAACCGGTGGCGGTGGCGGATGTTTACACCCGTCATCTGGAGGAAGTGCAGGCCATCGTTCCCGGAATCAAGACCTACCAGGACTTCCGCCGTCTCCTGGATGATAAGAGTATCGATGCCGTCATCATTGTCACTCCGCAACACCAGCATGCCTTAAGCTTCGTTCCCGCCATTCAGGCGGGCAAAGATGTTTACCAGGAAAAAACCATGGCGTTCAATCCCGAGCACGCCCGGCGCATGCGCAGGGCCTATGAAGGCTCCGGGCGCGTGGTGCAAATCGGCATGCAAATGCAAAGCGGACCGGGATATAAAAAGGTTCGCGAACTTGCCACGCCCGAACGCATCGGTACAGTTACCCTCGTTGAGACCCATCACTTCCGCAACTCGCCCTACGGCGGCTGGATTCGCAATGAGGTCCCCGCCGATTGTGATGCCCAGCACGTTGACTGGGGCCTGTTCGAGGGTGAAGCAAGGCACTATGCGTTCGACCCCGACCGTTACCTGAACTGGCGTTTCTATTTTGATTATTCCGGCGGGAACATGTTTGAAAACATGGTTCACCAAATTGGTTTCTGGTACCAATTGCTGGACCTGAAGATTCCCGAGACAGTCTCGATGATGGGTGCCAATTATCTGAGTCCCAAGATGCACATGCCAGACGTCATGGCCGTTTCTTTCAAGCTGCCCAATCGGCTCCTTATGACATGGAGTTCCACGTTTTCGAATGACTTTTACGGGGAACAGCAGGGCTGCATGTTTGGCACGAAGGGCACGATCATGCACACCCAGTCGAACAAAGTTTATTATTTGCCACAGGGCCAGGCAACGGGCGAAGGATCCTCAGACAAGCCGATTGAGAACCCGGAGTATGTGGATAACACCGACATCCACATGCAGAACTGGTTCGATTGCATTCGCAGCCGCAAGGAACCGAACTGTCCGTTCGAAATCGGGTATCGCACCGCGCTAGCCTGCCAGATGGCCGTGGCTTCCTATCGTCGAGGCGTGCCGGTGCACTGGGATGCTGATACTGAAGACATCGTGTAAGCGCCCAGGGTATTCCAATCGCCGGCAGAGGTCGGCCAGCCAAGGAGCTTCAAAATGAACCGACGCAAATTTATGAGCACGGCCGGAATTCTCACAGGTTCAGCATGGCTCATGGAAAGTGCGGCGAGTCTTTCTTCCGCCACACTTTCACCGCCGAAACAGTTCAAGGTGGCGGTGATCAGTGATGGCCTTTCCCCGGATTTTGAAACTGCCCTCAAAATAATGAAAGGCTACAAAATTCCATGGGTGGAAATTCGCTCCGTTTGGGGCAAGTACAACACCGAGGCCAGCCCTGAGCAAATACGGCGCCTCAAGGAACTGCTGGACCAGTACGAAATTCGCTGCTCACAGGTGGACACAGCGCTCTTCAAGTGCAAACTTCCCGGCACCCAGACTCTAGGCGCCGGGACGGGCGTTTATCCTTATGCGGAGCAGATGGATTTGCTGAAGCGGGCGAGCGACCGGGCCCATGCCTGGGGAACCGATAAATTGCGCATCTTTACTTTCTGGCGAGTCGCTGAACCCGGGAAAATCTTCGGGCGAATCAGCGAGGAAGTGCAGAAGGCCGCCGAAGTCGCAAGGTCCGTGGGCATTCGACTGGTCATTGAAAACGAGGATGCCACCAACGTCGGCACGGTGCATGAGCTAGCCAGGATGCTGGCAACACTCCCGTCCAATGTTGGCGCCAACTATGATATTGGCAATGGTCTTTGGCTCGGAGAAGTGCCCTACCCCGACGGGTACAAAACCCTGGACCCCAAACGAATTTGGAACATCCACATGAAGGGTGTGCAATGCGCGCCCAATTTCAAAGACTGCAAGGAAACCTTTGCCGGCCAGGGGCAGATCGACTTGAAGGGCCAGTTACGGGCACTGCTGCGGGATGGGTACCAGGGAATTCTGTCTCTGGAGTGCGAGTTCAAGCCCCCCGATCTCAGTCAAACGGAAACCACCAGGCGCTCGCTCGAGGGGTTGCTGAATGCGATGTCGGCGGTGACGGAAAAGTAAATTGCCTTCATTCGACGAATGGCCGACGAGAATAGGGGACGAGTGAATTGGCGGCCGCGCAGAAATTTCAAGCTGCCGCCCGTAACAAGCAAGCCGAAGGACTATCGGGGAAGATGCCGCTGCCGTCCATCCCGCACCCTTGAGGGGTGTCCAATTCTGGACTGGCCGGAAAACCACCAAGTTCATCCTGACTTATCCCGCTGTAATAACGAACAAGAGGACCTGGGGAATGAAAACTTCATCCATTGAGCCCATTCGATACTTGAGTCATGACGAGATGGACGCGATTCACCGCACCGCTCTGCAAATTCTCGAACGTACAGGAATGTGGGTGGATCACGCCAAGGCATTGGAGTATCTCCGCGACGCAGGTTGCCGCGTAGAAATGGATCGCCGCACAGTAAAGTTTCCAGCGGACGTAGTGGAAGCGGCTGTTGCCCGCATGCGCCGCAACTTTGCTGATCCCTGTCGCTGGCCCAAGCGTATGTCAGTTCGCTATTCGCAGGTGCGGTTTGACGCGCAGCCGTTCCGGGTCAATGACGATTTCGCGGTCAGCGCCGGCGGATTCTGCGTCTTCACCTGGAATTTGGACGGCTGCCGGCGCGAAGCCACGCTGCAGGATGTGCGCCAGGCGCTGAAGCTGGCCGACAAACTCGATCAGATTGCCTACACGGGTCTGCCGTGCTCCGCCCAGGATGTCCCGGTGCAAATTCGGCCGGTGGTGATGGCTGCGGAACTGGTGAAGGCCACGCGCAAGTACGGCGGCATTGAGACCTTCCAGCGCCAGGATGTGGGTTACATTACGCGCATCGGTGAGATCGTTGCCGGCAGTCGCGAGGCGCACCGGCGCGACCCGATCCTGGTAGGGTATGCGGAGGCACGAACCCCGCTGTGCATTGATGCGGTGATGGCCGACGTGATGCTGGCGCATCTCGAACTCGGGCTTCCCCAGAGCCTTGACACGATGCCCAACGGCGGCGCCACAGCACCGATGAGCACCGCTGGCGTGCTCGCCTTGGGACTGGCGGAAACGCTGGGTGGCCTGGTGCTGGGATACGCGGTGGATCCGAACGCCACCATGACCATTGATTTGACGCCCGGTTACTGCGACATGCGCTCGATGCACTTCGGCTACGCGGGTGCGGAGCGCATGCCGTTGCTCTCCGCCCGCGTGCAACTCGTATCCGAGTATTACGGGTGTCCCTCCGGCGTACACGGCGGCAAAACGGATGCCTGCGTGCCGGGAATCCAATTGGGAGTGGAGAAAGCGATGACGATGTACGTCGCCGCCATGTCAGGAGCCATCGGATTCGGCGCCGTGGGCCATTTGGAGAACGCCGTCACCTTCTCGCCGCTGCAACTGGTCATCGACAACGAGATTGCGCGCTATGTACGTCACGCCATCCGGGGCATCGAGGTTAACGAAGAAACGCTGGCGCTTGATGTCATTGAGGCGGCAGGGATTAAAGGCCACACCTACGATCATCCGCACACCGTCGCACACTTCCGCGACGTGGAAATGCTCTCGCCCTTTTTCGACTCCATGACTTGGGGTGCGGGCGACAGTTTGGACCGGGAGCGGTTCGAGAAGCGCGCCGCCGCGAAGGTACGCGAACTAACAGGGGCGGAAAGTGCGCCCGTGCTGACAGACGAGCAGGAGGCTGCAATCGATGAAGTGGTGAAAGAGGCCAGTATGGACCTGCTGGGGTAATCCCCAGATTATCACCTGACCGAACGTCACCAAGTTTGGGCTTTTTCCATAGCGGAAACAAAGACCTGTATGCGGCCTGGAAGACGCCCCCTCTTGCCCATTCGAATATGCATCCCGGCGGGCAATAATCCAAGCTACCAAATCAAATGCAAACCGGGAATATGCACCCCGTATGCACCCCAACACAAGGTAGACAAGATGCAATGTCCCCTAAGTCGCAAAAACAAAGTGAGAAAGTGGTAGGCCTGGAGGGATTCGAACCCCCGACCCACGGTTTAGGAAACCGTTGCTCTATCCATCTGAGCTACAGGCCCATAGTTCCAAACAAATGGGTGCATATAGATTAGCACACAGGCTGCGCGATTCTGGCTGCGAATTTCGTGGCCTCGTTTTTCCATTTTGTGGTGCTGAAACTTTTTGGGACTTGATGGAGGCGCTCGGCTGACCTCATAATTCCAATGGTGAGGCAATCAAGGGCGCATTCATCAACCCCTTTTCAGGACCCCGGTAGCGCTGTGGGCATAACGGGCGGCTCCGCATGCAGTTTCACACGCGACCGCAGGATGGATTACATTGGGAACTCAATCAAGCCTGCGGCGATTGTCACCTCAGAGAGCGAGGAACAATGAGCGAAGATAAAACGGTTTCGCGGCATACGCGCAGAGACATCCTGAAAATAAGTGGTGGCGCGGTGGCGAGCCTGGCGGGCTTGAACCTGTCTGCCGCAAATTCTTCCGGCAATCAACCCAGCACCAAGCGCCGGCCCAATTTCGTTATTTTCATGACGGACGGCCAGCGCGCCGACGAATTGAGTATTGCCGGGAACGCTATTCTTCAAACCCCCCACATGGATAGGATCGCTCAGGAAGGAATCCGCTTTGAAAATGCCTTCGTAACCAACGCCCTTTGTGCGCCCACACGCGGCTCCCTGCTCACGGGCCTCTACGCCGCCAGAAACGGTGTGATCGACAACAAGGATCGAGCCATCCGTGACGGCGTGGCGAAGCTCCCGGAGATGCTTCAACAGGCAGGTTATGAGATTGCTTTCCTTGGCAAGTCGCACATCAAGGGTTCTCTGCGCGATACGCGCTGGGACTATTACCTTGGCTACAAGGGGCAGGCGGACTATTACCATTGCTCCATGGCGGAGGGAATCAATGGCGCCATGGGACCAGATACAACGTACACCGGCTATGTGGATGATCTTGTAACCAAAGCCGGTGTGGAATGGCTGGAAGGCCGGCATTCCGACAAGCCCTTTTGCCTCTTCCTTTGGCTTTACTCTCCGCATCGTCCGTTCTACCGCCCGCGCCACTATGCTGACATGTATAACGGCGTCGCGATTCCCAAGCCCGCCACCTTTGACGACGATTTGAACAACTATCCGGGAAAGCCCCACGCCTTCTCTGAAGCGGACAACAAGATTGGCACCTTCGAGGATGTGCGCACACTCGAATCACTGGTCAAAGACCACTACGTTGGAGTTGTCGCCAGTGACGACAATTTGGGAAGAATGCTCGACGTCCTCTCGCGGACGGGCCAACTTGACGACACAGCCGTCTTCACCACTTCCGATCATGGGTTCATGCTCGGTGAATGGCACTGCATGGACAAGCGCGTGATGCATGAGCCGTCCATTCGCATTCCCTTGGCTATCCGGTATCCCGCGGCAATTAAACCCGGCAGCCTCAGCAAGAAAATGGTGCTGGAACTCGATATCCCGGCCACCATCCTCGATTTGGCAGGGCTCCCTATTCCCCAAGCGTTTCAGGGGCATAGTCTCACCCCGCTCTTCAAAAATGAGGACCCGCCATGGCGCAGGGATTTCCTTTACGAATATTACGAGTATCCAGGGCCCCATAGCGTTCCCAAGAATCGCGGTATCCGCACGGAGCGCTACAAGCTCATCGAGTACTATGAGCAGGCGCCGGTGGAGTACGAGTTTTACGATTTACTCCACGACCCGCAGGAGATTCACAATCTGTATGGCGCGACGCAGTATGCGCCCTTGATCCAGGAATTGAAGCTGCGTATGGAGACGCTGCAAGCCCAAACCAGGTCTGTTTGAAAATAATGAAGAAGCGCAAGAACAATCCGGCCAAAGCCCTCACGGCTTTCCACGTCATGGCCAAGCCCAGTGGTCCGATCTGCAACCTGGACTGCCGGTATTGCTTTTACCTTGAAAAGGAAAATCTTTACGGCAAGAAGCAGGATTGGGCCATGCCCGACACGGTGCTTGAATCGTACATCTCGCAGTTTATTGCCTCGCAGGATTCACCCGTGATTTCCTTTGCCTGGCAGGGGGGCGAGCCCACCTTGCTCGGCGTGGATTTCTTCCGCAAGGTCGTCGCCATCCAAAACAAGTACGCCAATGGTAAGAAAATCGAAAACGCTTTTCAAACCAACGGCGTTCTTCTTGACGATCGCTGGGGCGAATTTCTGGCCGGGAACCAATTCCTGATCGGGATATCGATTGACGGTCCTGCCGAACTCCATGACTTTTATCGCGTGGATAAAGGCGGCGCACCCACGTTTGACCGCGTGATGCGCGGGCTCCGCTTCCTGAAGAAACACCAGGTGGAGTTTAACGTCCTCACCGTGGTGAACCGCCAGAATTCGCAGCACCCTTTGCGCGTGTACCGATTCCTGAAGGGCATCGGTGCCCAGTTCATGCAGTTCATCCCCATAGTGGAGCGGATTGCCAAGGCCGCAAACCCTGATGGCCTGGTCCTGATTTCTCCGCGCGATCCGCACACCGCCGAGGTCTCTGAGTGGTCAGTGGATTCACGGCAATACGGCGTCTTTCTGAGCACGATTTTTGACGAATGGGTGCGCAAGGATGTGGGGAATTATTTCGTCCAGGCTTTTGACGTGGCGCTGGAAAGCTGGCTGGGCATGGAACCCAGCCTGTGTGTTTTCCGTCCAACCTGTGGGTCGGCCATGGCGCTGGAGCACAATGGCGACCTCTACTCCTGCGACCACTATGTTTACCCGGAAAACAAGTTGGGCAACATCATGGAGCAGCCATTGCAAGCGCTGGTAAATTCCGCCCAGCAGCGCAGCTTCGGGCTCGACAAACGCGACTCACTGCCCCGCTATTGCCGCGAATGCGACGTTCGTTTTGCCTGCAACGGTGAATGCCCCAAGCATCGCTTCATCTCCACTCCCGACGGCGAGCCCGGATTGAATTACCTCTGCTCCGGATACAAACTGTTCTTCCAGCACATCGACCCCTACATGAAATTCATGGCCAACGAACTCCGCCACCAACGACCTCCCGCCAACGTAATGGCGTGGATACAGCAACAGGCGCAACCCGCTGCCCTCGATTCCGGGATTCCATCCTAGGTTGGTTTGGATTTCTCCCTGCACCGTGGGCCGTTTTCGCTGGGCGCCACCCGCAGTTTGCTCTCGTCCCGGAGGGACACGTTGTCCTACCGCAATCCCGATTTCCGTAGATCTCGTAAGTGGCTTTATTTTCAGTAGGCTATCAGCTTTGGGTTACGGAAATCGCCTCGTCCGGTTTTTTGTTTTCAGGATGTTCCCAGCTTTGGCGTTGGTGAGAGCTTGGCGTCACTACGGACACAATGTCGCCAGCAATTTGAGGGAATTGAAACGGGGGGAAACGGCGTCATCAAGCACCTTTTTACTTCGTGCGTGGAGAGTGGGCTCCGGCCAGCAACCGGCCCGATCCCATCCTCGTGACTACACACTAGCCTATTTTATGCGGGTTGTCAAGAAGAAAAACGCCGCGGGCGCCCGCCGCCGGCCGGCTACCGTCGCCGGACAACGGACGCACGCTCCGTTCGGAAATCCACAATCCCTATCAGGCATTGCCATAACTGATAACGCCGATGGCGAGGAGCAGGATGGCAATCCCGGTCAGGCAATAGGTAAGAGCTTTGCGGCTGGCCCCTTTCCATTCGCCGCCGAGGAATCCCCATCCGATGCCGGCGATGATATCAACGGTCATGAACACGGGCCACCCAGCAATTTTGCCCAGTGCACCCAACGCTGCGGTGCCCATGCCGTAAACCACCAGGCCGCTATACCAGAGCACTCCCATCAGGGCCGCGCTTATCGCGTAGCCAACGCCCCCGGATTTCTCCCGGTATACACCCCAGGTGTGGTTCTTGTTGAGAAGGTATAGGCAATAAGCCACGTTGGGCAGGCAACCGAAACTCACCGTGAGCGCCCAGATGGCATTGCCCGACATCGCCGGCGAAGCCCCTGCCTGAAGCGAGAGATCCTGCACTTGCTGGCCGAAAACGAAGGCGAAAGTGAGCATTGAGGAAAAGACGCCGGCAAGAATGCAGATGAGGAGCCCGACGCCGAATCCGGCACGTTCCGAGGCTGCCGCGCCGGAAGCCTGGTCGCGTTCACGCCTCTTCCCCGCCACCGCCAGGAAGACCAACCCCACGGTCATGACCACCGTACCCGCGATCAGAGCCAGTCCCTGCCGGCTACCCAATTGGTCCGGATGAAGAATCGCCAGCGGCACGAGCGCTCCGAATGAGGAAGTGATGCCGAGAATCACCGCAAATCCCAGCGCCAGCCCCACGCGTGCGATCCCCTGACCGAACAACAAGCCGCCTACACCCCAGGCAAATCCGAAGAGGGCAACCTTCACCAGTACTGCGGCCGACGATTGCTGAATCACCCCGCCAAGGTGCGGGACTGTAGCCACAGCGATGGCCCAGGGAAGAATCAATAACCCCGTGACGGCCCAAAGCAGCCAGATGTTCTCCCATCGCCACGCGGAAAGCCGCTTCATGGGAGCGGCAAAGCTGCCGTTCAGTATTCCTCCCACGAAAACCAGCATGAGACCCCAACCAATCTGATGACCCATATTTCCTCCCATGGATTTGCGGTGCGTAAATCTCGCGGGGCACCTCGGGGATCAGGTTGCGGTCTCCGTAGCAGCCGGCGACGTCTTCCGCGGAGGGCGCAGTCCCTCGGGGCGGCGTTGAAAATCAGAGTGACAGCCTGCGCGGTGGCGCCGTCACGACGCTGATTCGAAGGATTTGACGGCATCCTCGACGCTATTATAAACGTCAAATACTGTCACTAATTTAGTAATGTGCAATTGCTCGTTAAAGCGCTTAGTGAGGTTGGCCAGCTTCAGGTTGGCGCCCTGGTTCTGGGCGGAGGTGAATCCCGCCACCAGCGTGCCCAAGCCCGCGCTGTCGATGTAAGTTACTTCGGCAAGGTCCAGAACCAGACGCGTTTTGCCCTGGGCCAGGCTGTCCTTGAGCCGGGTGCGAAGCTGGTTGCTCTCCTCGCCCAGGGTCACGCGGCCGATGACTTGCAGCACCGTGACTCCGCTGATCTCTTTTTCAATGATATTCAACGCCATCCTATGCCTCCTGTCGTTGCACTCCGCATGGTTAATATCCGGGAGCGTCCGGGAGCCGCAGCGTGATGGTTCCCACCGTTCGCCGCGGATCGTGTCCGTCACTCCCCATACGGGAAGGCGCATTCTACAAGGCTCTGGCGGCAATGTAAATGGCGCGATGAAGATCGGGCCTGATTTCAACGGGATTTCTTACCATTTCGAAGGCAGCGGCAAGGCCACCGGCCTACTTGGCGGCAGTGGAGCCTTTCCAATTGAGGGACATATGATCGCTATCCACTTGCACGGCGAGGGTGGGAACAAAACCTCCCGGCGTTGGCATTTTGATGGTTTGCGTCAGGTCCGTGCCATCCTTGGACACCACGTGGACGGAAACCTGCGCTGCGCCTGCGGGCACGGTAATGGTGTGTGAGAAAGTTCCTTCATAGGAGCCTTTGATTCCCAGGAAACCTCCCTTTTTCTTTTTCCCTTTCAAGGTTTCTTCAAAAAGGGATTGCCCGCCGGTGGAAAAAGTGAACGTCGCCTCTTTCAATCCGTAATTGCAGGAGACCTGGACGATCCGCGGAATACTGGCCAGCCTGGCGGCCTCAGCCTTGGCAATGGCTTCCGGACTCGGAGCAGCAGGCGCAGGTTTGGGTTGCGGCGCCGCGATGACAGGCGCAGGTGGCGGGGGAGCTGGCGCCGGCGCAGGCTCTGTCGGGTGCTTCGCGGTCAATTGTTTCGATTTGCGTAAGGCGGCGTTCTTGGAAGTCCCGGGAGCGGCGCTCACCGGAAGTGGAGGCGCCTCTGCCGGCGTGGCAGATGGCGGAGTTGGAGACTCGGCGGGAACTGGAACCGGGGACGGAGTCACCGGCTGCGATTGCACCGCAACTTGCGGAGGCGGCGAGGGCGGTGCGGCACGCTTATGAAACTTCCAATAGCCCAACCCTGCGGCGGCCAACACGATGACTGCCACTCCTCCAAGCAAAGCAGGAATGAGTTTTGACTTGGGCGCAGGCAGCACGGCGGTGGAATCATGCGCAAATTCAACCGTAGGCGTGGCGAAGGCTTCAGGAGGACGAACGGGTGGAAACGGCAACCCAGCCGCCGGCGGCATGGCGGGATGGTCCGGCGATTGCGTGGGAAACGTCCGTTCCAGCCGCAGCGTCGGCTCATCGTGAACGGACGCCTGAGGCGGCACATACTGCGATTCCGCAGCCGCAGGACCTGCCGCGGAAAGGTCCGGCAACCTCATCGGCAGGGTCTGACCGGTGAGGCGCGCCCCTTTTTGAGCCTGCGGTGGGGGCGCGGGGGGCTTGGGAACCACCGGCTGTGACGGAGCTTGCGACGCCGCTTTCATAAGTTCGGAAATGGGCATGGCCATGGTCGAGGGCGGCTCGGAAGGGGTGACGGGGTCTGCCATTTCCAATGGACTTCTCGGGCGTGGCGGCGCGGGTGGTGCGGGCGGCATCGACCGGGCTGGTGGCTGCTGTGAAGCCGCTTTCATCAATTCCGAAACCGGCATTGCCACCGTGTGCGCTGTTGGCGAAGGTGCCTGGGGACTTCGCCCTTCCACGGGAGGAACGGGGGGCGGCACGAATGGCGGTGCGGGGGGCGTCGAATACGGCGCGGGCGGTTGCGATGCCGCCTTCATGAGGTCCGAAATCGGCATTGCCTTCGTGTGCGCCAGGGGCGAAGGTGGTTGGGAACTTCGCCCTTCCGCGACAGTAGCGGGAGGTGGCACGAATGGTGGTGCAGGTGGCTTCGAAGGCGGTGGGGCTTGCCGCGAAGGCGCTTTCATGAGTTCCGAAATCGGCATCGCCCCGCCCAAGGATGGTCTCCGTTCCGGAGCAACGGTAGTAGACGCAGGATGCGCCTGCGTGCGGAGCGGCCGGCCGTGCTGAAGATCCTCAAGGTCGCCCAGCAATTCGCGCGCCGAGGCATACCGCTGATTGCGGTCCTTCGCAAGGCATCGTTTAATCAAATAATTGTGGGCCGGTGTAAGCTCGGAATTGATGCTGCTGGGCACCGCCGGATCTTCGTAAACGATCTTGAACATTACCGCGGCTGTATTGCCGCCGAACGGTTTCTTCCCGGTAAGCATGCTGAAGATTATTATGCCCAGCGAGAAGATGTCAGTGCGGGCGTCAACTTCGCCTCCCTTTACCTGTTCAGGTGACATGTAGGACGGCGTTCCCATTACCCCTATGGTGCGTGCCACACCTTCACGCGCCAATATTTTGGCAATCCCAAAATCCGTGATTTTAGCGCGCCCATCTTCAGTTACCAGGATGTTTGCCGGCTTCAAGTCGCGGTGGATGACGTTATTACGATGGGCGTAATCAAGCCCCTCCGCAACCTGTCGGACGATGCTGAAGGTTTGTTCGGGAGTCAGAGTGTGGCCGGAATCAAGAATGTGCTCGAGGGTCACACCGGGGACCAGTTCCATGACAATGCAACTGGTCTGGTTTTCCGCGTCCTCAAACGCGTCGTATATTGTAACGATGGAGTGGTGCGCCAGCCGGCCGGCTGCCCGCACTTCACGCATGAACATCTGCTGCGGGCTGTTGGTTCCATCTTCCGGAGTGGAGGTGAGGGAGAGGACCTTCAGGGCAACCTCACGGTCGATGGTGGGGTCGGAGGCTTTGTAGACGATCCCCATGGCGCCCCGGCCTAGCTCCGAAATGATGTCGTATCGTCCGACTTTTTTCATGGCTCTAGTCGACGAGATGAAATGACAACCTTGTCGCGGACAGGGAACTTTGTTCGGCTGACACGTGGGCCCCCTCAGTCCGGGCTGGAATCTGATTCTCCGGCAAACGCCAACATACCATAACTTACGTCCCACCGGTTCGAAAGTCGCTATGGCTGGGCGAGCGTCCTCTTCAGTTCCGCCACTTCTTTTTCAAGCCGCTGCTGCCTCCGATGGATCATCCAGGCATAGAGCATGAAGATGCCCCAAACGAATCCGTAAGCGACAGCCAGATAACCATTAACCATGCTATGCCTCCTGGGATGAACTCCGTAACCGCCGAAGGCGGGTGACCTCGCGCTCGAGCGCCGCCAGCCGCAAATACTGCCGCATTAAGTATGCAAACAAACAAAGAAATGCTCCCCAGGTTACCAGTAACGCCACCCACATGCGGGGATCGAGTCCGGAGCCCTCGCCGCCCGCAATGACCGGCTGCGGATGTTGCGTCCGCCACCAGCGGATCGCCATGTAATCAATCGGCACATCGACGAAACCAAAAATACCCACCACTGCCGCCAGGACCGCCGATCGCCCGGGATTGATGACGTAACTTCGCAGCATCAGATAAGCAACAAACAGAAGCCACAATACAAAGGTCAATGTCAGGCGCGCATCCCACGTCCACCAGATGCCCCAGGCGGGCTTCGCCCACAGCGGGCCGGTCACGATCACGCACGTGCAAAAGATAAAACCCACCTCTGCCGCGCCGTGGGCGAAATCATCCGCGGCATCCCGGCGCTTCCACAGATATCCCACGCTGCCGAGAAAGATCAGAAAATAAGCAATCATCGCCGTCCATGCCGACGGCACATGGATGTAAAAGATGCGCTGCACTTCGCCCATAGTGGCTTCTTGCGGCGCGTAGAGGAAAATCAAATAGCTGGCCGCGATCAGCCACACCAGCGTCACGATGAGGTGCAAGGTGGGAGGGAAGACTTTATTCATAGATCGTCCTTGGTCCTTTGTCCCTTGTCCTTTGTTCGCAGTCAATAAAAGACGAAACTGGAAACTCGAAAATCGAAACTCGTCGCGATTTTCGAGTTTCGAGTTTCGAGTTTCGGCCTTCTCCAGCAACGGACCACTGACAACGGACAAATGACTATTCTTCTAAAACATACTCAAACAAAAGGTACGACAAAACCACAAATATGATGCTAAATCCCGCCGCCAGTTTGATCCAATACGAATAGTCGCCAATCGGGTCACCCTTGAGCGCTCCGGTGGTGGACTCAACCCCCGCAATGAAGATCGGAACAGCCACCGGGAACTGGAGCACCGGCAGCATGACCTCGCGCATGCGAGTGTTGCTGGCGACGGCTCCGAAGGTTGTGCCTATTGCCACATAGCCCAACGTGCAACAGAACGTGGCGAGCGCGAACCACCCAAGTGAAGGGATGAAAGAAAAGTTATACCAGAGGCTTGCGGCGAACACCACGACGACCTCGGCGATGCCCATAAAGAAAAGGTTGGCGAGCATTTTGCCCAGATAAATTGCGCCCGGATCCACCGGGGCCAGGCGCATGCCTTCCAGTCCGGCGTTCTCGCGTTCCGCGGCAAAGGAGCGGTTGAATCCCAACACGCCGGCAAAGGCAAACGCGATCCACAATAAGCCGGGCAGCAAGCGCAGCGATTCCTCCCGCGCCGGCTCAAAGGCAAAGTTGAAAAGAAACACCACCAGCAGGCCAAAGATACACATCGACGCAAGCGTCTCGCGGTGCCGCCACTCGACGCGGAGGTCCTTCAAGAAAATCGCGGAGATGACTCGTAGAGTGCGCATGGGTAAGCAACTGTGGCGCGACGAAGCCACAACCAAATCTTCGTGGGCGGACGAAGAGACCCCTCACCCGGCGGCGCATGGCCGCCGCCCTCTCCCCTTGGAGAGGGCAGTTTTACAACCTACCTTCTCCCAGGGGAGAAGGTGCTGAGGTACG
>CAYTMD010000013.1:0-29553 GCA_964438685.1 uncultured Acidobacteriota bacterium | reverse complement strand
GTTCCACCAAGCTCGGCGCCTTCGATTTCATTGAGAAGCCCCTGTCCATCGACAAGACTCTGTTGACGCTCCGCCATGCGCTGGAACAGTCGCGCCTTTCCGCGCAGAACCGGGATTTGCGCACGGAACTGCAAGGCCAGGACCGCATCATTGGCGACAGCGTTCCCATGAAGGCTCTGCGGCAGCAATTGGAACTTGCCGCACCCACCAATGGCCGGGTGCTGATTTATGGTGAAAGTGGCGTGGGGAAGGAATTGGTGGCGCACGCGCTGCACAATCACAGCCAGCGGACGGAGCAGCCTTTTGTGGAAGTCAACTGCGCCGCCATCCCGGAAGAGCTGATCGAAAGTGAGCTTTTCGGGCACATCAAAGGGTCCTTTACCGGCGCGCTGGAAGACAAGACGGGCAAGTTTGAGCAGGCCGACGGCGGCTCACTGTTCCTTGATGAAGTGGGCGACATGAGCTTGCGCACCCAATCCAAAGTGCTCCGGGTCATCGAGGAACAGCGTTTTTCTCCCGTGGGCTCAGGCAACAACCTCACCGTTGATGTTCGCATCATTGCCGCCACCAACAAGCACCTGGAAGACGAAATTCAAAAAGGAAACTTCCGCGAAGATCTCTTCTACCGCCTGAACGTGATCCCCTTTTTCGTGCCTCCACTGCGTGAACACGCGGAGGACATTCCCACGCTGGCCAACTTTTTCCTCTCGGAATTCGCTCGCGCTTATGGGCGCCGCCCCAAACATTTCGCGGAGGCGTCAATGGAAATCCTGGTCTCGCATCGCTGGCCGGGAAACGTCCGCGAACTGAAGAATCTGGTCGAGCGCCTGGTCATTATGGTGCCGGGCGAGCGAATCGAGCGGCGGCACCTTCCTCCAGGGCTGCACCAGGACGGATCCCGCTCCCTGCCCGCCAGCAAATTTCCCACGGGGGGATTCTCCAGCCTGCAAGAAGCCCGCACCGCCTACGAGCGTGACTACATTCTGCGCACACTGGAAGAGCATCAGGGCAACGTCAGCCGGACGGCGGAAGTCCTGGGCCTTGAACGCAGCCACTTGTACCGTAAGATGCGCTCGCTGGGAATACCTGTAGGAAACTAACCCTGCCGTTGTTAACTCGGCTTAACACTTGGCGCCCCCACGCGACTATTCACCAGCCGTGCTTTTCACCAATCATTACGTCCCTGAGACAACCAGTCACGCCGGCGCGGAATCGAAGAAAGGGCAGCGGACAAGGGCATCCAAATCAGGAAGGTGGGGAATATGGGGAAGATTTTCAGCTTTGCACCAAAGGCAGCAATCCCAATTGCGGCTTGTTTTCTGGCGGCGTCACTTGCGGGAGTGGCGCGCGGCGGCGACAAGGCACAATTATCCGGCCACTGGAATTTCAACCAGGACCAGAGCGACGATGCGGAGCAGAAGGTTCACGAGGCACAGCTTGACAGGCAGAACCGCACCAACAATGGCAACGGCGGTAGTAACCCCAATGGCGGGGGCTATCCCAGCAGCGGAGGCACGTACCCGGGCAGCGGCGGCGGTGGCGGTATGGGACGCGGCGGCATGGGCGGAATAGGCGGTATCGGAGGCATCGGAGGCGTTGGAGGCGGAGGTTCAGGCCGCAACCGGCAGGGAGTGGGAAATCGTGGCCCCTCCATCAGCAGCGAAGAGTGGGATCGCCTCGCGGAAAATCCCAAGTACTTGCACATCGATCAGCGCTCCGACCAGATTGTAGTCACCGACGACTCCGACCGCGCGGAGACCTTCTTCCCCGATGGAAAGAAGCATGACGACAAGGAATCAAGCGGAAAGAAGGTCACGACGAAGGGTGATTGGGAAGGCGATTCTTTCGTCGCTGAGACCAAGATGAGCCGCTCGCAAAAGATCACGAAGACGTTCCGCGTCAGCCCGGATGGCAAGCAGCTCTATGTAACCACTCGATTTGAGGATTCTTCGCTTGACGGCCCGGTCAGCATCCGGCGAGTGTATGATTTGGGGAAGGCGGCAGCGAATTAGTCAGGCTCCCATTACCATCTTAGGGGGCACATCGCCATGTGCCCCCCATACCACCAAGGTCCCTTCACGACATCTTCCACCTCACATAATGACATCATCGGCCGCCGCTTTGTGGTAGCCTTCCTCAGGACACAGATCGTAACGCGCCAGAGCATCCAGTCAGGAAGGTAGGGGACCATGGCAAAAGCTTTCAGTATTGCATCGAAGGCGACGGCCGCAGTTGCGGCGTGTCTCTTGGCGGCATCGTTGATGGTAGTGGCGCGCGCCGGAGAAAAGGCGCAACTAACCGGCCACTGGAATTTCAACCCGAACCTGAGTGACGATGCAGTGCAGAAGATGCGCGAAGCGCAACAAAACAGTCACCACGGCGCAACCACTCCCGGCCGTAGCTATCCTGGCACAGGAGTCTCGTACCCCGGCAGCGAAGGCCCTCCCGGTGGTGGCGTGGATCAGCCCGTCCCCGGTGGCGGCGGTATTGGCGGCGGAGAGGATTCCCGCCACGGGATTCCGGGCGGTGAAACAGGTTCTCCCATTGGCGGCCCTGGTGGTGGTGTGAGCTACCCCGGCGGGACCAGCGGCGACCCCGGCAGCACCGGTGGACGTGGTGGCTCGGATGGTACAGGGAATCACGGCAGCTATGGTGGACGCCAGGCATGGGAACGGCTTAGTCAAAATCCAAAGTTCTTGCAGATCGAGCAGCACGGCAAGGAAATTGTGGTCACTGATGACTCCGGCAATTCCCAAACCTATTACCCTGACGGGAAGAAGCACGAGGACAAGGACGCGAAGGGAAATAAGATTTCGACCAAGACGGTGTGGGAAGGCAGCTCCCTGGTCGCTGAAACCAAGCTGAGTCCATCGGAGAAGCTCACGGAATCGTTCCGCCTCAGCGAAGACGGCTCGCAACTCTACGTTAAGACTCGATTCGAAACCTCCGCGATGGAGGAACCAGTCAGCATTCGTCGCGTGTTTGAATCGGGGAAAAGCAAGTAACCCCTCACCCGCCCTCATACCTCGGGCACCCTCTCCCCTTGGAGAGGGCTGGAAACCGGCGCAGGAAAGCGCGGCCTATTTCTCCGAACCGCCTTCGCCGCGATAATCCAATTCGGCAATGACCGCGCGGTTGTCGCGCCATTCCGGCTGGACTTTCACAAAGAGTTCAAGGTAGACCTTGGGGGGAAACAGCTTTTCCAACTCCAGACGCGCCTCGGTGCCGATTTCCTTCAGGCGCGCGCCGCCGGCCCCAATCACAATCGGTTTTTGCGAATCTTTTTCCACCACAATTGTGGCGTGCAGGCGGGTAAGCGTTTCGCCTTCTTCGAATCCGTCGATAAGCACGGCCGTCACATAGGGCATTTCCTGCTTGGTATGCCCAATTACCTTTTCGCGAATGATCTCGGCCGCCAGGAATCGCTCCGGCTGATCGGTGTATTCATCCGCGGGAAAGTACTGCGGACCTTCCGGCAGCCGATTGATGATTGCCGCCAGCAGATCCTCCAGGCCCTCCCCATTCATGGCGGATATGGGGATGATCTCCTCAAACCCATAAAGCTTCGAGTAGCGATCTATCAAAGGCAACAGCGCGGGCTTGTGCACCTTGTCGACTTTGTTCAACGCCAAAATCGCCCGTGGCGAGTACTCATTGAGAAGGTTGATGACAAAGGCATCTCCCTTGCCGTAGTCCTCACTGGCATCCACGATCAGCACGGCCAGGTCGCGATCCGACAGTGCCTGCCGAACATAGTTCATCATCTGTTCGTTCAGCCGCGAGAGCGGCCTGTGTACACCCGGGGTGTCCATGAAAATCACCTGGGCGTCGGGGCGATGCAATATCCCCAGGATGCGATTGCGCGTGGTTTGGGGAACGGGAGTCACAATTGAGACCTTGGACTCCACCAGCGCGTTCACCAGCGTGCTTTTGCCGGCATTGGGTCGCCCAACGATGGCGACAAATCCTGATTTAAACGATGGGGTTTCAGACATGAGTAGTATTGGCGGAGGGCTGGTTGGGCGGCATCTTCATCCGCACCTTTAGAACCGTCCGCTGATTTGCCTCCAGGACTTCAAACGTCAATCCATGACTTTCAACTTGTTCACCGGCGGCAGGCACATGGCCCAGTTGGGTCATCACCAGTCCCGCCACCGTCGAGTAATCATCCCCTTCGAGCGGGACGTGCACTTCACCGGCCACATGCGCCAACTCGGCGTGCCCGGAAAGGATGTAGGTGGACGGAGATTCCTTGATAATATCGCGCGCGTGGGGCTCCACTTCATCCCGGATTTCTCCCACGATCTCTTCCACCAAATCCTCAATCGTAATCAGTCCCGAAACGCTGCCGTATTCATCAATCACCATGGCCATTTGCGTGGTGGACTTCTGCAATTCTTTCAGCAGGTCATGAATGGGCTTGGTTTCAGGCACGAAGGGCACGGGCCTCACCAGGTCACGCACCGTCGCGCGCTTCTGCTCATCCGGAGTCAATTCCATCAGGTCACGCACACTCACGAAACCATCAATGTGGTCCATTTGGCCGGAATAAACCGGGTAGCGGGTCATGCGTTTGGTGCGAAACAGCCCGCGCAGGTCCTCAATGGATGAATTGATTTCGATGGCGGCAATTTCCGGCCGGGGCGTCATCACTTCGCGCGCCACCTTATCCCCGAATTTCACCACGGATTGCAGCAACTCGCGCTCGCCCTTTTCGATCAACCCTTCCTGCTCGCCCGTGGCAATCAGTTCCACCAGATTTTCCTGTGGCGACGGCGGTTCCGGTTCCGGCTCCGTGGGCTCCAGCAGCCGCGCGATGGTGGTGGAAATCAGGATCGGAAATGTCAGCGGCAAAGCCACAATAACGGCCCGGCGCAGTACAGCCTCCCATCTCCCCAGAATCACTTCCGGCTCGTCATGCCGCACCACGAGCAGAAAAGGAATTAATTGATCGGCAATGGCCACCGCGATCAGGACGATGACAAGCGCCGTGCCCAAATCGCTCCACAGATGTTCGGGCCGCCGCCAGATGAGCAGGCCGGCCAATCCCACCGCGAACAAGTGCATGGTGGCACCGTGCAACGCGGAAATGGACACGCCCACCCGTTCGCGATTGGGACTGATGCGTCCGTGGGTGTCAGGACCAAAGACCTTGCGCACTCCCACCGGAGTTATGCGCCGCATCAGGAGCCGCAGGTAAGAGGCGACGGAACCCAGCACGAGAAATACCGCCAGCACCGCCATCCATACGATCGTGAGGAAGAGTTGTTGATTCATAGGATCGAAAATCGAAAGCCGAAATTCGAAAATCGGGAATTAGCCTGCGTCTGATTGCTTGCCTGCGAGAGTGGCGCCCAGGTACCCATTCAATGGCATTCCGACCCTTTGCATCATCGCATCGAGCTTGGATCCCTCATATTTACTGCGAAAGCACTCATCCATCCAGGTGATAATGCGGTCGTGGGAATCAACCTCTTCTGCGCGGCGACTTCGATTCCCGAGTTTCGATTTTCGAATTTCGATTTTCGAATTTCCCGGCTCCGCCCGTAACACCCAGTTGCTCACGCATGGCCAGTTCCAGCGCAATCATTTCCCCGGCGTCGCGCTCGTGATCATAACCCAGCAAATGCAGCACGCCGTGCAAAATCAGCCAGCGGATCTCATTGATCGTCGAATGCCCTTCACCCGCCGCATTGCGCCGTGCCGTCTCCACGGAAAGCACCACGTCACCCAGGAAATTCGTGATCCCATCACACTCCCGGTGGCGGGAAGACAAAGGTGCTTCCAGTTGCAGAGGTCCATCCGAATCGACCCACGGAAAAGACAATACATCCGTGGCCTTATCCTTGCCGCGATAGGCAACGTTCAATTGCCGGATCGCGTCATCGTCCACCAGACAGATATTGAACTCCCGATTCCCCAGCCGCAGCAGACGCTTCAGGCTTCGCGCAAAGGCCAGCAAAGAGGCAGAGTGCACGGAGTACCGCTTCTGCAGGTTGACCAGCGCGATGCCATTCGGGATTGGTTTCTTCTGCTTCATTTCTGCTCGCCATTGGCCTTGGCCGCCCGAACCTGGTCGAATTCCTCGTACGCACGGATGATCCGCTGCACCAGGCTGTGCCGCACCACATCGCGCTCGGTAAAATAGATCATGCTGATACCGGATACCTTGCCCACCACTTCCACTGCTTCCACCAGGCCCGATTTTCGCCCGTTCGGCAGATCGATCTGCGTGACGTCGCCCGTGATTACTGCCTTGGAATTAAAGCCCAGCCGAGTCAGGAACATTTTCATCTGCTCGCTCGTGGTGTTTTGGGCCTCGTCCAGAATCACGAAGGCGTCGTTCAGGGTGCGTCCGCGCATAAAGGCGATGGGCGCAATCTCAATGATGCTCTTCTCGACATAGCGATCCACTCGGTCCGGATCCAGCACGTCATAGAGGGCGTCGTAGAGCGGTCGCAGGTAGGGGTTCACCTTTTCCTGAAGCGTTCCCGGCAAGAAGCCCAAGCGCTCGCCGGCCTCCACCGCTGGCCGCGCCAGGATGATGCGGCTGACCTCTTTCGTGAGCAGCGCGTCCACCGCCATCGCCACGGCCAGATACGTCTTGCCCGTGCCCGACGGTCCGATGCCAAAAACCATGTCGTGGCGTTCCATGGCATCAATGTAACTGCGCTGGTTCAAACCCTTGGGGGCAATCGATTTCTTGCCGAAGCTCCGGGGCCGCCCCGCCTCCGCCAAACCCCGCAAGCTGGCTTCCGGGTCCTGGCTGATAATGCGGAGAAACCCTTCGATTTCCGCGTTCTCAAAACGCGTTCCATTCTCCACCAGCACGGAGTATTCCTCCACCATGCGCTGCGCCCGGCGCACGTTGGCTTCCTCACCTTCAATCTCCAACGATTCCTCGGCTAGGTGGGCAGAAACCTGAAAACATCGCTCGAAAAGCTTCAGATTTCCGTCATAAGTGCCTACCAGCGCAGGGACTCCATTTCGAATTTTGACACTGGCAATCATAGTGTTTGAAGTGAGAGACACTCCTCCATTTCAAAGGATGCACGTGACGCGGGGTTCGGCAGAATGCCGCCGGTTGGCAATCGTGGAAGGTGAATGCACGTTCATTAAGTCCTCTTGATGCTAAACGAGGAGGCGTCGAAAGTCAATGTGAGGCGGAGGATGGATCTGGCCACCGGCTCATCGGGCCATGTGGCCATTTTCATACTTGCTCATCAGAAGTTCGGTCACCCATACCACCCTTTGCGTCAACTGGCTCAAGGATCAGCCGGTGTACTGCTCTTAAATGGCCCAATGACCCGATGGTCCGATGGCCAGATGACCCAGTCATTATCCCCCTGCAATCCGGAGCCTACCTCTCGCCACCTCCGATAACTCCATTCTTTCATCAACATCGTGGAGCTGAACGGGCTGCGGAAAAGTGCCGGATTCACAACGTAGCGGCGGCTTTACGTCGCCATAACCTCAATCAGTGCAACACGGAAATGGCGGGGTAACCCCGGCGCTACACGTTTTCCCGCAGCCTGCAAAGCCCCGTCCTTCCCCGCGTCTGGAGAGAAATGCACGCCCGGCAGGGAGAATTCGACACGATTCTGCCTACCGGTAGGAATCACCAAGAAATCGTACTAGGCTATGGCTACCACCATGCAGGGGCATTGAAAGGGGAACTGTGGCCGGGTGGAATTGCGCACCAGGGGTGGCGGAGGCGTGGCCCAACCAACGAGAGCAGTGACGGGTGATCCGTGACGGGAGGCAGGCGAGGTCTGATGGCGGAAAGGCAAGCAGAGTCGTGGCAGGATTGGGGAAATGTCAATTTGTCCATGGAACAAGACGGAGGCGCCCACACACCGGAAGAGGTCAAAAATGAAACTCGCCTCCAATAACCGATTGATAACAAAGGGCAAAAAAGAGTGCTCCCAATAAGTTATTGAAAACAAGGGACGACGAAAAAAAAGATGTTAAAAATGAAGGTTGCTCCCAATAGTTTGTTGAAAACAAAGGGGCAAAAAAAGTGCTCCCAATGAGTTCATGAAAACAAAAGACTTACCCTGTTTTCTGGATGAGTTATTGAAAAGAAGGAAGTTAGCCCTGATTTCTCGCCGCGGGCATGCGGTGCTACCTTTGGAAGTGCGACGCTTTCCCTCACTGCGACTGGTTGCGGTGAAACCCGATGCGCTGACGAGTCAACGCGCGACAGTTGTGTTGCCTCAATCAGGACGGCAGGAGTAGAATGACCGCGCGTGCGACCGCCAAGGGTGCTGTCCGCATGCTCGTCGTCCCGGTTGCCTTCAGATGATCCGATGAGCGAATAGCACCGATCACCTCATCTGTTTTTTCTGGCCTCCTTGGATCTTGACGGACCCCATCGGAGTGCCCCAATCGGACAATCGATCAACCCATGAGATACGGGTGCCCTATGAAACTTCGCTTCCTCTTCTTGATAGTGTTTCTGATCCTCCTCCCAAGGCTTACCGTCTCGCAGCAAGCCGCCAAGCCTATGAGCAAGGACCAGATCATGAGCGTGGTGACCGCCGGGATAGACAACGCCGAACTGGCGAAGAAAATCGAAGAGCGTGGCATTGATTTCGACTTGACCGACGATTACCTCCAGACCCTGCGCAAGGCCGGAGCAGAGGAGGTGGTCATCAAGGCGCTGCGGACGGTGAAGCCCAGCCCCATGAGCCGTGACCAGTTGCTGATGCTGGTGGCGAGCGGAGTGCCCAGCGAGCGCGCGGCGGCGTTGGTGAAGCAACGCGGCGTCGATTTCATGCCGGACGACAAACTTCTGGAAAGCCTGCGCACCGCGGGTGCGGACGACAAGCTCATCACCGCGGTGCGTCAAGCCTCCGAAGTTCAACAGCATCTGGCACGCGCGGCAGAGTGCGAGCAGAAGCATGCGTGGGCGCAGGCGCAGCAGGAGTACCGTGCGGCGCTCGCTCTGGCCCCCGGCAACGCCGAGATTCTCCGCAAGGCGGATCGCCTGGTGGCGCGGCTGAAACTGCCGCAGTTCAAATTCGTCAAGAAGTTCAACACGTCGAAGAACGCAATATATTGCATGGGTCGGACCCTGATCAGCCCCGACGCCCGCTGGATAGCCGCCGCTTGCGATGGTGTGGAAATATGGGACGTGGCCTCGGGAGGGAAGGGGCCGATGGTCGCCGGGGCCGGCTATAACGTGTTCAGTCCGGATGGACGCTGGTTTGCGGCGCGTAGAACCGGCGACCCCTCCGGCGTCGGAGTGTGGGCGGTAGGTACCTGGGGTGAGGCTGTGGTTTTGGAGAAGGCGGATTGGCCGTGGGCGTTGCAATTCAGCCCGGATGGACGCCTTTTGGCGGTGGGGGCTGGGTTCGGTGAGGTCCAGCTGTGGGATCTAACCTTGCGAAGAGATCTGTATCACCTGCAGGTGGGGGCGACAACTAGAATCGATTCGAGCGTGGGCGCCATAGCTTTTAGCCCGGACGGCCGGTGGATGGCTGCGGCAGCCAATTTTACCGGCATTACGCTCTGGGACGCAGCCACGGGCCAGCAGGTACGGACCCTGATCCACGACGCATCGCTCACCTCCCACCATCTCGCCTTCAGCCCGGATGGACGCTGGCTCCTTTCCACCGGGGACGCCCTACGGGTCTGGGACGTGGTCACGGGAAAGCAGATCAGCACGCTCGAGGATGCCGATGACCTCGTTTTCACCGATGCGGGTTGGCTGGTTTCGCTGCGCAGAAAACATGGTCTCAGCATCTGGGACGTTGCTGCTGGACGGCAGGTTGGCAGTTTCGGACAAGATATTGATGACGACTTGCGTACCCTGAGCCTAAGTGCTGATGGCCAATGGCTGGGCGCGGCAAGTGACAAAACACTTTACCTCTGGCAGCGGCAGGATTAGTGCGTCATCCGATATCGGGCGAAGGGTTGTCGATTATGAAGATCAGACTATTACTCATCGGAATCATCTTTCTCATAGTTTTCGGGCATCTCGCAGCCTTTCCGCAAGCCGCCAAGCCCTTGGGCAAAGGCCAAATCATGGAACTGGTAAAGGCCGGGATGGAGGGCGACGAGTTGGCGAAAAAGATCGGCGAACTGGGCATTGACTTCGAGCCCACGGACGACTACCTCCAAGCCCTGCACCAAGCCGGCGCGCAGGACGCGGTCATCCGGGCGCTGCGCGCCGCGCGGCCCAAACCCCTGACACGCGAGCAAGTGCTGCAATTAGTGGCGGGGCACGTGCCCAGCCAGCGCGCCGCCACGCTGGTGAAACAGCACGGAATCGATTTCCCCATCGACGACGATTATCTCCAAACCCTGCGCGTGGCTGGCGCGGACGACGCCGTAATCGCCGCAGTGCGCGAAGCCAGCGCCGCCGTGACGGCGGAACTAGTAGTCACAACTTCCCCGAACGCCGAAGTGTACTGGGATGGAGAACTTCTGGGCCGGGCCACCGCACAAGGTGAGCTGAAAGTAAGATCAAAGCTCGGGACACACGCGTTGAAAGTCACGCTGGCGGGAAAGAAGGAATTCGAGCAGAGCGTCACACTCGCCAGCGTACAAGCGACGAAAATCGAGGTCCGGCTCGTGGACACGCCTGGAAGTATAAGACTCCGAACCCTTCCTGGCGCCAGCATCACCTTGGACGGTGGGAACCGCGGAAGCGCCAATGCGAGTGGGGAACTTGCTCTTTCCGGAGTGCCTCCAGGCTCTCACCATCTGCGAGTGAGGGCACAGGATAAAAAGGACTTCGAACAGACTGTGACTGTGTCGGCCGGCCAGGAAGCAGCGATCCAGGCACGGCTCGAGGATCTCATAGAGCGTGAGAACCCAAAAGACGGGCTGAAGTACATCTGGATTCCCCCCGGGACGTTTATGATGGGTTGCTCGCCAGGAGATAATCAGTGTTCTACCTGGGAAAAGCCGTCGCACCGTGTGACCATTACCAAAGGTTTCTGGCTCGGGCAAACTCTGGTCACCGTGGGCGCCTACAAACGCTTCACAGCGGCCACAGCTCGGCAGATGCCAGACGCTCCGACCTTCAACAGTAGCTGGGCGAATGACAACATGCCTATCGTGAATGTGAACTGGAATGATGCACTCCAGTACTGTACGTGGGCGGGAGGGCGGCTGCCCACGGAGGCAGAGTGGGAATACGCCGCGCGTGCCGGAAGCACCGAAGAAAGATATGGGCCCATCGACGAGGTTGCCTGGTATAAGGCCAACAGCAGTGGGCAAACGCACGAGGTCGCGCAAAAGCGGGCGAATGAGTTCGGGTTGTTCGATATGCTGGGAAATGTGTGGGAATGGGTGAACGACTGGTATGCATTAGACTATTACACTGTCAGCCCGGAGCGCGATCCGCGAGGCCCGCAAAGCGGCCAAGACGGCTGGCTGCGTGGCGGTTCCTGGCTCAATGCTCTTCCCGAAGGGGGCATCCGCGTTTCGGCGCGTAACGGGAACGACCGTGGCGTCAGGAGCGTCGTCTACGGTCTTCGCTGTGTCGGGGAGGTGTACGCGCCTTGACCCATTTTCCTCCTCCTTTGATGTTTTGATGGATTTTGAATTATAAAACCCGTATGGGCAACCCGTGATCCGATCACCCGATTTCCTGAGGTTTCTATGAAACGCCGCTTCCTCATCTCGATTATGTTTCTCGCCGTCATCGTCCAACCCGCCTTGCCGCAGGAGGCGAGCGCCCCGCTCGGGAAGGACCAGGTGCTGGATTTGGTAAAGTTCGGGTTGGACAGTGGTGAATTGGCGAAGCGCATCAGAGAGCGGGGCATTGACTTCGACCCGACCGATGATTACATCGAAACGCTGCGCAAGGCGGGCGCGCAGGGGGCGGTCATTCACGCGTTACTCGAAGCAAGGCCCAAACCCCTGACCCGCGAGCAAGTGGGGAAGTTGGTGGCGGGCGGGGTCCCGAGCCAGCGCGCTGTGATGCTGGTGAAGCAACACGGCATCGATTTCGTGGCGGATGAGCGGTATCTCCAGACCCTGCGAGTGGCGGGCGGAGACGACGCGTTGGTCGCCGCTCTCCGTGAGGCGAACGCCGCAGTGGCGACATTGCGGGAGAACTCGAAAGATGGGTTGAAGTATATCTGGATTCCCCCCGGAACGTTTATGATGGGCTGCTCGCCGGGGGATCAGAAATGCCGGGCGGATGAGAATCCCCCGCATCCAGTGACGATCGCAAGGGGTTTCTGGATGGGCCAAACAGAAGTGACCGTGGCAGCGTACAGGAAGTTTGCTGAGAGCACCGGGGCACAAATGCCTCCGGCACCGGCCTTCAACGCGGGTTGGGGCAACCAGGACATGCCCATCGTGAACGTAAGCTGGGATGACGCAGCGGCGTTCTGCGGCTGGGCGGGAGGCCGGCTGCCCACGGAGGCTGAGTGGGAATACGCCGCGCGCGCCGGGAGCACGGAGGCGCGATACGGACCAATCGATGAGGTTGCCTGGTATGGCGCAAATAGCGGAGGGCATACGCACGAGGTCGCACAAAAGCGCGCGAACGGGTTCGGGTTATTCGACATGCTGGGAAATGTCTATGAATGGGTGAACGACTGGTACGACCAGAACTATTACCGCACAAGTCCGTCGCAAGATCCCCCCGGCCCTGCGAGCGGTCAGTTTCGCGTCCTGCGTGGCGGATGTTGGTTCCACGATTCCGATTACGCCCGCGTCTCGTACCGTTTCAAGTTCATTCCAGCCGACAGGGATAGCGTCAACGGGTTCCGATGTGGCGGGAACGTGTTCGCTCATTGACCACTTTCCCTGGTCTCTTAACGTCGAGTCGAAGGGGCTGCAGGACTCTGCTCCGAACGAGATTTCCTAGTGATAAGTAGTGCCCGCCAGCGAGCGTGCAAGCAGATATCCCCCGTTGAGGTCCGCAGCGCTTCCATAGTAAAATCCACGATTCTCAATCACAGGGCGTTGCCATTAAATTTGCGAGCGGAAATCTGAGAAAGAATCGCAGACCTCCAAATGGGGGTCTGGGCCACACTGGAAGGCTCTTTGATGATCCGAAATCCCGATTCACCGAGGTCCCCCCGATGATACTTCGCTTCCTCCTCCTGATTATCCTTCTTGCCGCCGCCGTCCGGCCCGCTTTGCCGCAGCAGGCCAACAAGCCCCTCGAGAAACAGCAAGTCATGGACTTGGTAAAGGCTGGGATGGAAACTCCCGAGTTGGTAAAGCTTGTTCGGGAGCATGGGGTGGACTTTGATCTAACCGAAGATTATCTCCAGGGCCTACGCAACGCCGGCGCCCAGGAACCAGTGATTCAAGCTCTGCGTGCTGCCAGGCCCAAGCCTCTTACCAGGGAGCAGGTGCTGCAGTTGGTGGCAGGGCACGTACCCAGTCAACGCGCGGAAGCGCTGGTGAAGCAGCACGGCATCGATTTCCTGGTTGATGATGACTATCTCCAGACCTTGCGCCTGGCGGGCGGGGACGACGCCCTGATTGCCGCCCTGCGAGAGGCAAGCGCCGCCGCGACGGCGGAAGTTTTGGTCGCTACTTCCCCCACCGCGGAGGTGTATTGGGACGGAGAATTTCTGGGTCGAGCCGACGCCCAAGGTCAACTGACGATAAAGTCAAAGATCGGGACCCACGCGCTGAAAGTCACGCTGGCAGGCAAGAATGATTTCAAGCAGAACGTGACATTCGCCACGCTGCAATCCACCCGGATCCAGGCGCTGCTGGAAGATATTGGTACATCACCCAGCATTGTGCGCGAAAACCCGAAAGACGGCTCGATGTATGTCTGGATTCCCCCTGGAACGTTCATGATGGGCTGCTCGCCGGGCGACAACGAGTGCTTCCCTGACGAGAAACCTGCACACAAAGTCACGATAACGACGGGGTTTTGGATGGAACAAAGGGAGGTTACGGTGGCCGCCTACAACCGCTTCGCCGTGGGGACAGGACGGCAAATGCCACCCCCTCCGGTCTTCAACGGCGCTTGGGCGAATGAAAACATGCCCATCACGAAGGTAAGCTGGGATGACGCGTCCGATTATTGTGCGTGGGCAGGAGGCAGGCTGCCCGCGGAGGCGGAGTGGGAGTATGCGGCGCGGGCCGGGAGCGCGGAGAAGCGCTATGGGGCGCTTGACGAAATTGCCTGGTATAACGGCAATAGTGGATCTCAAACGCATCCCGGAGGCGAGAAACAAGCCAACGGGTTCGGGCTGTCCGACATCCTGGGAAACGTGCAGGAATGGCTCAACGACTGGTATGGAGCAAACTACTACGCCACCAGCCCGGAGCGCGATCCGCGAGGCCCAGACGTCGGCCAACTCCGCGTTCTGCGTGGCGGGTCGTGGCGCGTCAATGCCAGGTACGTTCGCGTTTCCAACCGCAACAAATTCTATCCAAACCAGGGGGCAGATAACTACGGTATTCGTTGCGCGTGGGAAGCGGGTCATCCTTGACGGCCTCTCCAACTCCCAGAGCTAAGGTTTCAGGAGCCGGTAACTCACGAACGCCAGATGTTTGCTATCCGGCGACCATGACGGCACATTCATGGTTCCCTGCCCCCCAAAAAGCTTTACCAGCACGCGCGGCTCGCCTCCCGCGGCGGGCATGAGGCGCAGCATCACGTCCTTGTTGGCCGGGTGGCCTTGCACCTGCTTATCGTAGGAAACAAACGCCAGCCACTTCCCATCAGGTGACGGGTGGGCAAACCAGTTAGCGTAATCGTCGTGGGTCACCTGCTCCTGGGCAGTGCCATCGGGCTTCATCCGCCAGATCTGCATCCAGCCGGTGCGTACGGAATTGAAGTAAATATATTGGCCATCGGGGGAATAATCCGGGCCGTCGTCAAGGCCGGGCGCATCCGTCAACCGCCGTTCCTCGCCGCCTTCAAGGGGAATCGTGTAGACATCGCCGTTGCCGTCCCTGATCCCGGCAAACGCCAGCGTCTTGCCATCCGGAGACCAGCCGTGCCAGTAAGAGGGACCGCGCGGCGTCACCTGTCGCGGTTTCCCGCCGCTCGCCGGCAGCACGTACACCAGTGAACTCCCCTCGGTTGAATTACTGATCGCCAGCCACCTGCCGTCAGGTGAAAATCCATGATCGTTGTTGCAGTGGATGGCCTCACCAGTATCAAGCAGCTTGGGCTCGCCGCCTTTCACCGGCACCTTGTAGAGCCGGCCTGCACAGTTGATTAACAGCAGCTTTCCGTCACGCGACCAGTTGGGCGCCTCAAAGTGCTCTTCGGCACGATAGACCACGCGCCGCTCGCGCCCATCCAAGGAGATCACTTCCAGGCTGCTTTCCACGGGCACCTCGTTTCGCACGTCCGCCTTGCCCGCCTGCGTGCCCGCCATCACAAGCATCAGACTTTCCGGCGCGGGAACCCCCATCGCCAAACCCGCACCCGCTGCGTTATGCCGGGGAATTTCGACCATTCCCGCAAGCATCACGCCCCCGGCAAGCACAGCGAGCCACATCCACACTGCCCGGGATTTCTTGAAATGATTGCTGTCACTTGGTCGCGCCATTAAGAATTGAAATCGAATCATCATCCCTCCGCTACTTTGCCGAAGGTTAGTTGAGTATCAATGGCTATGCAAGAGGCATCACACGGAGGGATTGGATGAGCGTTCACCACGTGGCTGCCGCCCCTAACCCAAAAAGGAATTCACCACAGAGTGCACAGAGATCACAGAGAACGGCGGTTCTTATTGCGCAGATTGGGTTGGCAAATCTTTTGCCCATAGTTTGTATCCGTTTTTTCTCCGTGGTCTCCGTGCGCTCTGTGGTGAGCTTTTTTCCGCCACCCAAACACCTCTGCTATAATTCAATTTCTATCGCAGTAGTCGCCACAGGCATTGTAAAGGCGACGCCAGACTTGCCCGGCGAAGTTGCATCCAACGACAGAAGCAGAGGGAGTGCCCATTGTTACTGGAGATCCAGCAGAAGATACAGTCCAAGTTTGTGGAGGCCGTGCGTGCGGCATTTAATCTGGAGGTTTCCCCGCCCGCGCTCGATGCCCCTCCCAACCTGGAAATGGGTGACATCTCTCTGGCCGGATGCTTTGAGCTGGCCAAGCAATTGCACAAGGCTCCCCGCAAGATCGCCGAACAGCTCGTCCCCCTGGTCTCCACTTTGGAAGGAGTCGAGCGCGTTACCGTCGCCGGAGCCGGCTATCTGAATTTTCACCTGGATCGTGCGCACACCGCCACGCAACTCTTTGCCCGGCGGAGCTCCTCCGGCGCCGCTGCCCGCAGCACGAGCGGGAAGATTCTGGTGGAACACACCAGCATCAATCCCAACAAGGCTGCGCACATTGGACATCTTCGCAACGCGGTTCTGGGCGACACCTTTGTGCGCCTGCTGCGTTTCAATGGCGAAAACGTGGAGGTGCAGAACTACATTGACAACACAGGCGTCCAGGTTGCCGACGTCGTGGTGGGATTTCTCCATCTGGAGAAAAAAACGCTGAAAGATGTGGAAGCGCTGATCCAGAGCACCACCGCCCCGGGGCAGCCTCCCGCAAAACGCTTCGACTACTACTGCTGGGACCTTTACGCCCGTGTTTTCCAGTTGTATGAAGAAGACAAGGAAGCGTTGAAACTGCGCGCCCAAACTCTGAAGGATATCGAGGAAGGCCACGGCGAAACCGCGGTGATGGCGGAGCTGATTTCCACCGCCATTGTTCGCACCCACCTGGAAACGATGTTGCGCCTGAACATCCAGTACGATCTGCTGGCCCAGGAAAGCGAAATACTGAAACTCAACTTCTGGAAAGCCGCCTTCGAATTGCTGAAGAAAGAAAAAGCCATCCGTTTCGAAGACGCGGGCAAGAGCGCAGGCTGTTGGGTGATGGATTTGAAAGAAGCGCCCGCGGAGGGGGAAGCCGAGACGACGGACATTGACGACATCAAGATCATCGTGCGCTCCAACGGCACCGTAACCTACGTCGGCAAGGACATTGCCTACCATCTGTGGAAATTTGCCTTGCTGGGAAAAGACTTTGGCTACACCCCCTTCCATCGTTATCCCGACGGCCATTGCGTGTGGCGCACAACGGTGGATGGCCAGCCCGACGCGCCTCCCTTCGGCCATGCCAGCGCCGCCTACGCCGTCATTGATACACGCCAGTCCTACCTCCAGAACATCGTCAAGGCCGCTTTCCATACGCTGGGTTACCACGAGCGCGCCGCGAACCTTCACCATTTCGCCTATGAAGTCGTGGGGCTCACCTCGCGCTGCGCGGAAGAGATGGGAATCGTGCTGAGTGACGAAGATCGCCAGCGTCCCTACGTGGAAGTTTCCGGCCGCAAGGGACAGGGCGTGAAAGCCGATGACTTGATTGACACGCTGATCGCTCGTGCCGCAGAGGAAGTGAGTTCCCGCGACATGGCGCAGGATCCCGCGGTGGTGCAGGACTACGCGCGCAAGATCGCCGTGGCGGCTTTGCGCTATTTCCTGCTCAAATTTTCGCGCCGCGTGATTATCGCTTTCGACTTCAAGGAAGCACTGGCCTTCGAGGGTGAGACGGGTCCCTACCTGCAATACAGCATCGTGCGCGCACGTAATATCTTTCGCAAATTCTCGGAGTCGCACCCGGATTTTCAGCCGGCGCAAATCTCCCGCGCACTCACGACGGAACAATTACAAGGATTTTTCAAGGGAGAGGATGGTCCGGCGTTCTGGGAACTGACCCTGCTTGCCGGCCAACTGGAAACCATGGTGGCGCAGGCAATCAACAGCGAAGAGCCCGCCGTGGTGGCCAAATACGCTTTCCGCCTCGGACAAGCCTTCAACAATTTCTATCATCACTTCCACATCTTGAATGAACCGGACGCATCACGCCAACAGTTCCTGCTCTACCTCGTCCACCTCACGGAGCGCACCCTGACTCTGGCGACGGAACATATGGGCATCGAAATTCCCGACAGGATGTAAGCTGGCGTTACGCCGCAAGATCCGTCAGTAGTTGCACCAGCGTGCGCACGCCGTGGCCCGTGGGACCCTTGGCGCGATAAGGCTTCTCATCGTTTGCCCAGCGGGGGCCGGCGATATCGAGGTGTACCCAGGGAGTGTCGCCGGCGAATTCCCCGATAAACATGGCGCCGGTAATGGCTCCGCCGTGGCGCCCGCCGGTGTTGGCAAGGTCAGCGATCGCGCTCTTGTAGAGATCGCGATAATCATCATCCACGGGCAATTGCCACATCTTCTCTCCAGCCGCGGTGGCAGCGGTCAGCACGCGATTCACCCATTCCTTGTTCCACCCGAACACGCCGGTGGTAAAGGTGCCGAGCGCCACCATGCAGGCGCCGGTCAGCGTGGCCGCGTCGATCAGCACCGTGCACCCAAGCTGCTTGGCGTAAGTCAACGCATCGGCCAGCACCAGCCGGCCCTCGGCGTCAGTATTGAGGATTTCGATGGTCTTTCCCGACATGGAAGTGATGACGTCGCCGGGCTTGTAGGCGTTGCCGCTGGGCATGTTCTCCGTTGCCGGAATCAGGGCCATTACGCGGACGCGCGGCTTGAGCTGCGCGATCGCCTGCATAACACCCAGCATCGTGGCGCCGCCCGCCATATCCGTCTTCATTTCGTGCATGTTTTCACTGGGCTTAATGGAGATGCCGCCGCTGTCAAAAGTGATTCCCTTCCCGATCAATCCGATCACGGGCTGTTCCGGCGCGTCTTCCGGCGAATAGCGAATGACGATGAATTTGGCGGGCACCTGCTGGCTTCCCTGCGCCACGGCCCAGAACGCACCCATTTTCAAATCCAGGATTTCCTGCTGCCCCAGAACTTCACACTGCAGGCCGTAACGCGCGGCCATTTCTGTGGCCCGCTCGGCGAGTTTCGTTGGCGTCATGTAATTGGAAGGCTCATTGACCAGCTCACGCGTAAAGTTCTGCGCCTCGCCAACAATGCGGCCTCGGTTAAGGGCAGCGTCCGCTTCCGCCGGCAGCGGGTCACCCCCCGTCGCCAGCAACAAGGTTTCCATCCCCTTCTTGCCGTTGCGCTCGGTCCGGTAGGTGTCCGCATCAAAATCGGCTACCAGTGCCCCATCCGCGACGGCCGCCACTGCGCCCGGTTCGGTGGAACCAAGAATCCAGGCCATTTCGCGCACTCCACGCGAGCGCAAATTCCTTACTGCGGCGCCCACCAGGTTGCGGAGATGCGAGTCAGTAAACTTTTCCACCTTTCCCGCACCCACCACCAGCAGCTTGGACGTAGCCATCCCCGGGGGCCAGCCGAGGGGGGTGCATTCGAACGCCTTACCCGTGAGTTCCCCGGCCGTTTGCATCTGCTGCAAGAGATTGCGCGTCTCCACCGGTAATCGCTCCACAGTGCCACTGGATGCGGGCGCGCCTTCAAAGCAATAAGCGACCAGAGTTGGAGTGGAGAGTTGCGACAGCGGTTCTGGCCGAAATTCAATTTTCACAGTATTAGGACTCCTCGTTGGATTGATGGGGCCGCAGCCGATTGGGCTACTGGTGCCGGCGACGATGTTCGTGTATGTCCTGTTGCGCTTCGCGGTCGATGGTGCGCTGGCGCGAGGCCTCGCGGTGGTCGTAAATCTTTTTGCCCTTCGCCAGGGCAATCTCAATCTTAATCATGTTTTTCTTCAGGTAAACGCGGGTCGGAATCAGCGTGAATCCCTTTTCCTGAATCTTGCCTGCCAACTTATCCAGCTCCTGCCGATGGAGCAAAAGCCGCCGGTCGCGAAGGGGTTCGTGATTGGCGTAGCTTCCCGCCGTATATGGGCTGATATGACAATCAATCAGCCATGCCTGGCCCTTCTTAACATCCACATAACTATCTTTGAGATTGATCTTCCCGTCGCGGACCGATTTTACTTCCGTGCCCGTCAACTCCGCGCCCACCTCAAACCTCTCCAGCAAGTGATACAAGTGCGATGCCTGCCGGTTGATGGCGAAGTTCTTGGGTGGCGGCTTGGATGGCGTGGTCATGGCGATTCCCGATAAAAGCAAACGTATTTTGGGAAGTTGATGATTTTAACACAGCGGACTTCCCCCTGATGGTTTGTTCTGTAGAAATCCCCATTGTTATTGCCACAACAATCCGCTATGATGCTTTTGCGGGGTGGAGCAGTCTGGTAGCTCGTTGGGCTCATAACCCAAAGGTCGCTGGTTCAAATCCAGCCCCCGCAACCAAACGGGCGCTGCGGGGCTAAACCCCAAAGCGCCCTTTTTCTTTGTATTTACGGGTTAAACCTGCGTCGTTATTTTGCCCAATAACTCTTTTCACCTGATGCCAGCAACTTTCTGATCTGCAAGTAGCGCAGCCTTGTCTCAAGGCCGGGCTTTCGCGAGCCGGATATCAATACCCCGCGCCAAATCAATCAATCCCTTACTCACCTCCGGTTGCTCGTCGAAGGCCGTCAGCCGCACCAGGCAAGAACCCTTTCGGAATAGCAGGCTGCTCCGGTAAATTCTTCCTTCGTCTCCCAGTTGAATCGGTTGGCTGCCCGTTGCGAACTCGGAGGCGAATATCTTCTGCGCACCAGCGGGGGCGGACATCTGGTAAATGTCCGCGACTGCATCGACTTTATCCTGATAGCGATAGTCTGACGTCACGACCTGGCTCACGCCCGCCTGGGTGTACCGCTCGGCGTCGCCGTCGATGTACTGCCATAGGTTCTTCGCATCGAAGGTTCGGGCCACACCCGACCTGGCCCATCCCGCGACCTCGCCACTTTCCGGGAGAAGGTTAGCAGGCGCGGCGACGGACTTGGTCTTGCAGGCCAAGGTCAGGCTGCCAAGCGCGATAACGAGCGCCGCTATAAAAGAGATCGTCAGCCGGCGGGCCGGGACTGCAGTGTGAAGGATAAGAACGTGCATATCTCACCACCAATATAAGGGCTGCCGGAAGGGTGGGGCTTTACAGACTACGGAAAGGCCATGGCCTTCGCACGCCCTGAAAGGGCACAAGTTAATAGCCGGGGGCAACGCCCCCGGAATTCGTGCCGTTCAATTCCCGACCCTGAAGGGGTCGCATCTCTCCCACGCCGGTTGTGCGAAACCTGAGCGATTCAAGCATGGAATCGACCCTTTCAGGGTCGACCCTGTCAATGGCACGTTTTCCGGGGGCGTTGCCCCCGGCTATATTATTCATCCCCTGCGGGGAGTCAGTCATCGGCACAGCGGTCGTATTCCTCCGCAGCGTGTTTAGCCCGACCCTTGGTGCGATCCCACGAATTCCTTCATCCTTTCCCTCTCCCACCTTGTCGAAGCAAGATCTGGTTGGTCTCGGACCGGCTCTCTCCGATGCTGGTGATGTACACGGCAGGATGATCTTTCACCGGACAAACATGTTCGCAGGCTCCGCAGCCGGTGCAGCGTTGCGGATCAACGGAGGGCTGTCGAACCGTTTTGACGACGCCTTGCCCGTCCGCTATTTCAGCAGGGTGCAGATAGATGGCTTTCGGCGAGGTCGGGCACCATTCTTCACACACAATGCACTCGGTCGCCAACGCCCAGGGCAGACACCGGCCCCGGTCATAGAAGGCCGTCCCCAACTTAACTGGTTTCTTCTTATTCTGATCACCTTGTGATGAACCGATCTTCTCCGTCGAAGTGATTTCCCAGATGGCCCCCGTCGGGCACACCTGGCTGCATAAGACACACGTTGGCTCGCAGTAACCGATTCGCGGCACCAGCACCGGCGTCCAGATACCCTCCAGCCCAGCCTCAAGAAAAGTCGGCTGGATGGCATTATTAGGACATACCTTCATGCATTCGCCACAGCGGATGCAGCGCGCCAGGAATTCCCTTTCCGTCAATGCTCCGGGCGGACGAATCAACCGCGGATCGCTCTCCACCGCGAATCCGCTCGTGCTGCGGAGAAGCGGGAGCAGGCCGACCCCGGCAGCCACGCCTGCGAATACACGACGGCGCTGCAGTTGCGGCGTATCTACTGTGGCTCGCGCTTCGGGAAAAAACTTGAACTTAATGCCATCTTCCGGGCAATCACCCACGCAGTTGAAGCAGAGATGGCATTCCGACTTGCGCCACGGAGCGCCCGGCACCGGATCGTCACCACCCTGGCAGTGCAGCGCGCACCGATTGCAGTCGTGGCACTTCTCCGTGTGCTTCTCCAAGCCGAAGATCGCCCAGCGTGAGGTGAAGCCCAACAGCGCGCCGAGTGGGCAGAGCGCCCGGCACCAAAAGCGCGTGATGCGAAGGTTCAGCACCATGATGGCGATGAACAGGAGCCCCAGGGAAAAGGCCTGGCGGAAGTACGGCTGCTTGAAGCTTAAAATCAGGGCCTGGAGAACGAATTGGAGAACCATCAATGCGATGCGCAGGGCGCCCAACTTCGAATTGTAGAGCCCATCCAGGAACGCGTTGAGGCCGTAATTGATACCCGGCAGGAACGATAGGCCGAGTGAACGCACGGCCAGCGAGATCGGATCCATCACCCCGACGACCATGCCGCCAAAGGCCGCCGCGACGAGCAGCGCCACCAGGATGTAATACTTCAGCGTCTGCCATTTCTTGTACCGGTTCGACTCAATACGTTGCAAACCCCGCTTACGCTCCGACTTGAAGTTGCTGAAGAAATGATTCATCGAACCCAGGGGGCAAATCCAACCGCAGAAAAACCTCCCCAGAAAGAGCGTGGGAACAAGGATGAGCAGGCACCAGAGCAGCCCGTGATAGAGCGCGTGGGTGGAGAGCACGTTGGAGAAGGCAACGAGCGGATCGGCTTCAAGGAAAATGCCGACGGGGTACGGCAGCCGGATCTCTGTGGCCGTCGAGCGCAGCGATCCGTGAAATTCCGTTTTGATAAGCAGGAAAATAAACAGCCCAAAGAAAACGACTTGGGATGCGAGGCGGATTTTGCGAAGTGTCTGTGGACGCATGGGCCGATTACCGGTTCTAGGACAAGTCAAAGGCCATCTTGCCCAGACCGCGTTCCTGGGCGAGCTTGAGATAGAGCAACGATTCAGGAGCGATGTTCCAAAAAGCCTTGGCCGCATAAGCATCGAGCGCCACAGGATCGGTCCCCGCGATCAGGGTCTTCTTCAACTCGACGTCGCCGAGGTCCCCGCCCACGGGACCGTTGCGGATCAGCACCCGGTAAGCATCGATGATCGTCAAGGTTGGCCGCATGAAATCAGCCAGGTCAGCAAGGCTCTCGTGGATGTGCTGGTGCAGCCGATTCCTTTGCCCGCCCAGGATGCCATACCAGTTTTTCATGCCCAGCGTAACACCCGTCAGGCTATGAGCCTTGGCAACGGGGAAATTGATCATTTTATCGGCGGCGATGAAAGGTTCAAGCACGGGCCACTCACCCAGAACGTCGCCACGCAGGTTGACCTGGCGGAACAAGTGTTCCTCAGGAAGCACAATTTCCGCCCCCTCGGCGCTGGCCGCACTGGCAATGCCGCTGCGCTGGAAGCACCGGCGTGGCTCATTGCAGCTCACGTCGGTAACCCTCACCTTCTTCGCGCCCGCCTCCAGGCACAGCCGCACCATCTCCGCCACGGCCAGGGGGTTGGTGTTGGCAGCCTGTTCGGGAGTGCGATCCCACGCAATGTTGGGCTTAATCACCACCACGTCGCCCCGCCCGATGAAGCGCCGGACGCCGCCCAGACCATCCAAGGCCTTCCGTACCAGCGCACGGGGGTCCTCTCCATACACCACCACCATCTGTGGATATCGGGCGTCGGCGGATACCAGAAAGTTGGGCTTGAGCGTGATCGCCACTTCCTCTTCCGGCCGGCGACTGCGCCCACGCAACCACAATCCAGCGGCCACGGTCGCAGCGCTCAGTCCTCCCACACGTATGATTTTCGACAGGATATCGCGGCGGCTGGCGGAGTCAGGCTCGGGGTTTGCAAGCGGGTTGGTACTAGGGGCCATCATCGTCTCGCGTAGCGTGAACGTGTTTTGTAGGTCCGCGCTACCCTTCTGTCATTTCCTGGCGAATTGGCAACCGTATTGCCGTCTGACTAACACAGATGATCGAGCAAACGACCTTCCAAACCGGATATCGACACAAACCAACCCCCACCTGGATGCTGCGCGCCAATTTGTCACTAATAGGCTTCACGGCCGTCACCGCTCAAGTCGTTCTGATGCGCGAACTACTGGTGGTCTTCTACGGCAACGAACTGGCGCTGGGGGTAATGCTGGCCAATTGGCTCTTCTGGACGGCACTTGGTTCCAGTCTGGTGGGGTTCGGGGCGAAGCAGACACGCGATCCGCGGAAACTCTTGGCGGGCCTGGAAACGCTCACTGCTTTCGCCCTGCCGGTGACGCTGCTGGCAGTGCGAGCCAGCAAAGCCTTTTTCCATTCGGTCCCGGGGGAAATCCTGGGGCCCGTGCCGATGTTCCTGACCTCCTTCGTAGCCCTCAGCGCCTTCTGCATGATTTCAGGAGGCCTATTTGCCGCAGGCAGCCGATTGTTCGCGGCATCGACCGGCGCCACGACGGCGGCGGCAACGGGCGCCGTCTATCTGCTCGAAGCGGTGGGATCCGGATTAGGCGGATTGCTTGCCGGTCTGGCGCTGGTGCGGTGGTTAACTCCATTTGAAATTGCGGTGCTGCTGGGCGTGCTGAATATCGGGGCGGCCAGCTTGCTTCTCGCCAATGCGGGAGGGAAAGGCCGGCTTCAGGCAGCAACCTTTGCGGCGCTCGGGACGGTCGTGGTATTGGGGAGCGTCTTGCTCGGACCGCTATCCATCCGAATGCTGTGGCACGGTTTTCACCTGGTCACCACTCGCAATTCCTTGTACGGCAGCCTGGCAGTGGTGGAAACCGGCACCAGCCGGAGCCTCTTTGAAAACGGCCTGATTGTGATGACCGTACCCGACCCCGCGGCGGCAGAGGAGGCCGTGCATTACGCGCTGCTGGAGCATCCCGAGCCTCGCCGCCTGCTGCTGATTGGCGGTGGCGTGAATGGCAGCGTGGTGGAGGCACTCAAGCATCCCAGCATCACCCGCGTCGATTACGTTGAACTCGACCCGATGATTTTCGACATCGCGGCGCAATACTTTCCGGATGCTTGGGAAATGATCCGGCGCGATCCGCGCGTCGTGTTGCACACCACGGACGGACGGCGCTTTCTGAAAAGCACCACCGATTCCTTTGACGTCATCATCGTTAACCTGCCCGACCCGCACAATACACAGCTCAATCGCTTTTACACAGAAGAGTTCTTTCGCGAGGCCGCGGCAAAACTGCGCCCCGGAGGAGTTTTTTCGTTCCAGGTGACGTCCTCGGAGAACTACATCAGCGCGGAGCTGGCAGATTTCCTGCGCTGCCTCCATCGCACTTTGCGCGCGGTGTTTCCGGAAGTTGCGGCGCTTCCGGGCGAGACCGTCCATTTCTTCGCGGCAAGCCAGGCGGGAACCCTGGTCACCGATCCCCAGGAACTGATGCGGCGCTTGCGAGCGCGCCGGCTGCACACGGAATACGTGGGGGAACACTTCCTGCCCTTTCGCATGTCGCCGGACCGCATGTTGGACCTCCAGCTCCAAATCGCGCCTCAGTCCAATACACCCGTCAACCATGACTTTGCGCCGGTGGCCTATTATTTCGATGTGGCGCTGTGGAGCTCGCGCTTTTACCCCGGCTTCGGGCGCTGGATCGAAAACCTATCGGGCGTGAGGTTTGGACGCGTGCTCGGGGCCGCCGTCCTTGCACTTGCGGTGCTGCTCCTCTGCCTGTGGCTGTGGCCCGCGGGCCGGATGGGGAAAGTGGCAGGGCGCGCGCGGCGGACCGCAGGCTTCGCGGTAGCAACGATGGGCTTCACCGAGTTGGGTCTGGAAATCCTGCTCCTACTGGGTTTTCAAGCGCTCTACGGATACGTATACGATGAGCTTACCATCCTGGTGGCGCTGTTCATGGTGGGGGTGGCACTGGGCGCATGGTGGGCTTTGCGTTCGGCGCCAAGCCCGGGCCGAGCTTCGTTGGGGCGGGACTTGCGGCTTCTTGCGGGTTTGCAAATCCTCCTGGCAGTGGCACCGTTGGCGCTCTATGGACTATTCATTCAACTCGGAAAGGTGAGCAGCCTGGGCGGGCAACGCGCCGCAAGCGAGATACTGTTCCCCGCGCTGGCACTCGTGGCGGGACTGCTGGGCGGCTTCCAATTCCTGCTGGCCAGCCGCGCCTATTTTGGCAACGCGCCAGAAAGCGGCCGCTCGACTGGCGTGCTTTATGCCCTGGACCTTTTCGGCGCATGTGCCGGGGCTCTTGCGCTGAGCGTTCTGCTGATTCCCGTTTATGGATTTCTGTGCACGTCGGTGCTTATGGCCGTGGTGAATCTAGCCCCGGCAGTGATGGCTGCGGCGGCGGGCCGGTCAGAGAGGTAATCGCACAATCCGATCCACCCATTCTTCAGGTTCAGTGGCGGCCCAGATCAAAATCAGAGAGTCGATGGCGGCCATGCGGGGGATGGCTTGTGGAATTAGTATCACTCCAGGACTGTGATGGTCCCCTTGAAGGAAGGAGGCGAAGTGTCTGGGCATGGTTCGGATATCCTGGGTAACCAAAATGCGGCCTTCTTTTTCTGCTAAGTCCAGGACTTCGAGATCGGTTTTTCCTTGGAGATCGGCGGAAGGCGCTGACTTGAAATCCATCGCGGGTTCGCGGCGCAGACAGCCGGATACGATGTAGTCAGCAAGGCAGGCATCGGCGAGGAAGCGGATCACTGCTCCCGCCGGCTGGTCGTTCGCCCCCGAGCGTCGCGCAAGCGGTCGCGGATGGCCTCGGGTATTGGGTGAGTAGCTTCAAACTCCGACCACGATTGTTCGGCGTCACGGATGGTCGTATCCACCTGCTCCTGATGGCCAAGGTAAAAGGTGATCGCGCCGTATACCTGCTCCAGGGTGAGGGTCGGAAACGCATGGCGGATGCTCTCCGGCGATGCACCGTTGCGGAACTCGTACACAATAGAATCCAATGGCACGCGCGTCCCTTTGATGTAGAACCCGCCGTCCCGCAGGTCAATGTAGTCATTTGCCATCATACTAATCAGATTATACCGTATTCTGCGTTGTGAACCCACTTCGATAACACCGAACCCTTACAAGGCGGCCTCCGAGACTTCTGATGCTCACGCTTATGGCCGTGGTGAATCTAGCCCCGGCTGTGATGGCTGCGGCGTGCGGCCGGGAACAGTTGGCAGGTCAGGGATAGTCCCCGCATCCTGTGAGTGCTCCCCAAAAACCAGCGCCGTGAACATGAAGATATCAGTATCATCGTCCTTCCAGGCTTGGCGCGGCAAGCCGGCCTTAAGGCAGGTTTCTTCAATGAATGTGTCGCGGCCCCAATGTTCTTCCACCGGGACCTGCGGCAGTAAAATTCCCTCGATGTCTCCCTGCTTCATAATCAATCCCTGTTTACCCACCTTGATCTCTTTGATGTCAAGAACACGGCGGATCGGCGACATGACGGAAATCTCGTACTCGAGCAGCGGCAGCTCCTGGGTGGTGACGGGCGTGAAGCGGGTATCTTCCATCGCCGCATAGGCCGCCACGTCACGCACGGTTTCCGCCAGGGATTTCATCGGCGTGATGTAGCCGATGCACCCCCGCAACTCGCCATGTTCCTTGAGGGTGACGAACGCGCCACGGGCTTCCTCCAGACGCGGGAAGCCGGTGCTGCCCACCAGGTACATCTTGCGATCGCGCACGGCGGTCTCCACCGAAGTCCGCGCAATCTTCATCAATGCATCCTTCTCACGGCCGGTCAGGGAGAATTCCGCGCTCTTCTTGGCTTCCGCAGCACTTTGTGAAGTGATTGCCACCGCGCCATAACCCACCACGCGAGTCCTCTCAGGTGTGGTGTCGCCGGAGTTGCCGTATTTCAGAATCTGCGCATGGGTTGCGCCCAAGCCCTCGGCGGCGATCATGCCGGCAACAATGGGGCCTCCGCCACAGGCTTCCCAGGTCTGAATGCCCCGCTCCCACATGGCGAAGTTGCGCGACAGACTGAGGTAGTCCCATTCCTCGATGGCCTGAAGCGTTTGATGATCGACATTGTTCGCGTAGTCGTAAGAGTGATAGTGCGAGAGGTCGGAGCTCACCAGGATGAGCGTCTGGGCCCGCGCCTCGGGCGTCTCGGCCAGCAAAGCCTTGGCCAGCGCCCGCCCCAGAGAGCGTTCCAAGGAGTAGTTCTGATCGCCCATGATGATGGGCACCAGTTTGAAATCTCCCAACGTGCGCTGAAGCCAGGGCAGTTGCACTTCCAGCGAGTGCTCGGCCCGCTCGCCTTCCTGCACGTGACCGCGATCGGAAATCTTGATGGTGGAATTCAATTTCGCCAGCCGGACGCGAAAGTCCTTGTCCACGGGAACGTTGCCCAGCGGTGTTGCGTAAGCGTCGCCATCGTAAATGGAGGAAAAAGGAAAATTGACGTAGTGCGAAGGGGCGATCACCACCACTCGCGTGTATTTCCGTCCCTTAAGCTGGGCGAAGCACGCTGCCGCCACCGGGCCGGTGAAGTCGTAGCCAGCGTGCGGGCAAATCAGCGCCACCAGCGGCCCAGGAACCTGCGGCACGGTGTTGTGCGCCAGAAGATTGTCAATCGTCTGCGTGAGCACGTTGGGGTCGCCAGGGTAAAAGCTTCCTGCCACGCCAGCCGGGCGGACTTTCTGTTCCGCGCCGCATCCGGCCTGGTGCGGGATGGCAAGAAACAAAGCGCCGAGGGCGAAGAGAATTAAAAGCTTGGTATGAGGATTTCTCATGGCATCACCTTAGAGGCAGTAAGAAGAAGAGAAAGTCAAAAGTCAAAAGTCAAAACGCAAAAGTCAAAAGTAAAAGCACAAGCAACATCAGCTTTGCCTTTTAACTTTTGCACTTTGCCTTTTGCCTTCGCCCTGCCCTACTGCCTTCTGCTTTCTGCCTACTGCTTTCTGCCTACTGTTCTTCACGTCCAGACCCCCGGAATCGCTGTCTGGCAGAATTGGCACTTGCCGTGGCGGATATACACGCCGGCGATTGAGTAGCCGGTGCGGTCAACAATTTTTTTCCGGCAATGCGGGCAGTAGGTGCTTTCCGCCGGGTGGCCGGGCACGTTGCCGATGTACACGTAGTGGAGCCCCTCGGCGTCGGCGATGCCCTTGGCGCGCTCCAGGGTCTCGACGGGCGTCGGCGGCAGGTTTTTGAGCAGATACTCGGGATGAAAACGCGAGAAGTGCAGGGGCACGTCGGGCCCCAGTTCGGATTTAACCCAGCGTGCCAGACCCTGGAACTCCGCGTCCGTGTCATTGAGCGTGGGAACTACGAGATAAACAACTTCATTCCACACGCCGGTCTTGCGCAGCGTCACAAGCGTTTCCAGCACGTGCTTGAGCTCGCCATTGACAATTTCCTGATAGAATTTTTCCGAAAATGCCTTCAGGTCAATCTTGATGGCGTCAACACCCGCGCTGAGTTTCTTGAGCGGGTCAGCCTGAATGTACCCGCCGCTCACCACCACGCTGCGAAGGCCCGCCGCCCGCGCCGCCTCCGCGCTGTCAAGCACGTACTCGGCGAATACCACCGGCTCGCTATAGGTGTACGCAATGACCGGGCAGTGATTGTCCTGCGCCATCGCGGTGAGCCTTCCGGGGGGCAGGTAC
>CAYTMD010000012.1:0-29917 GCA_964438685.1 uncultured Acidobacteriota bacterium | reverse complement strand
CAGTTCAAAAAACAGGAATTTCTCAGGAAATGCGAAATACTCCTGCAGCAACCGGTAACCATCGAAAGACCTTCGCGGGTACGGTAATACAGATTCTGATTCGGAAAACCCCATGGGCCGCAAGGACTTCGCGGTGAGCGTGTGGCCGGGCTTCTTGGTGTTGTCGGGGTCCCTCACGATGATTTGCTGGCAATTGTTGGAGAGAAGTTCATACAACGTGTTTACCACATCGCCTTCACCGTTCAGATAGAACCGCAGGGATTGCATCTGCAGCTTATCGAAACACACGTCAGGGAAGCAGCGAAGCTCCACCCGGAGAGCTGCCACCGCGTCAGGAGCGCGCAAAGGGGGATTGAGTTTGTCGGGCGTGACCCACCGGGCATCGCTTACCTCAAAGGGCCAGAGGGTGACGTCGTAGGAAGTGCGAAATTTGCAGGGAACGCCATCCACCGGCCGGGAATACAGAACCGAGTCCCGGGGAATACTGAGACCGGAGGTGAGCTTCCCCTGTTCCGGGTCCAAACGAAACTGCGCGACGGTCATGGAGGGGATGGGGCGAAGAAAATGCGGGTAAAGGACGTTGAGCAAACCCTCGGTAATCTGGGGGAATTCATCGTCGATTTTCAGATGAACGCGCGCGGCGAGAAGGGCAAACCCCTCGAGCAGCCTCTCGACATGCGGATCGTCACATCGGTTCACATCCAGTTGCAGGCGCGCGGCAATCTTCGGGTGCTTTTCGGCGAACTCCTTCCCCATCTGCCGGAGGAAGGTGAGTTCGTTTTCATAATAGTGGAAAAGATCGTCACGCATTCTATGTGCTCTTGACCTTGTATTCCCCGCTTGTCGGTTCCAACAGCGTGTCAAAGAAAATCGGCTCCGGTGCAGGATCCATGCGCAGCAAGCCTTCAATGCTGAAGTGGATGCCATGCACTTCGTTCCCGGCCGGTTCAATGGTTATTTTCACAGCCTGGAGCCTGGGCTCATAAAAGGTGATCGCGGCCTTAATGGATTTCGACAGGAAGTCTTGATCCTTGGGCGATCGAAGGTACAGGCTTGAGGTGTCACTGACACCATAATTGTATACCGAACGTTCCACCTCCCGCAGAGACTCCGGAGGCTCATCAATGGTACTGCGCGTATTAAAGAGCCACTCCAAATCCCGCCGGAGCGCGGCCCTCAATTCTCGCAGAGATTGGGCCCTGGTCATGGGAGGCTCCAGTTTGCGGTCTGGTTCATGATCGATGAGCCGATCAAGCACCGACAACGTAACAGGGCCTTCTTTATCTAAAGATGCCATTAGGTTCCAAGACAGGTGATGGCCTGAACGGGATCGAGACGGACGACTTTCTGGAAGAGCTTATACTTTTCCGATTCGTCTCCCTGTACTCTCTGGCTGTTTTTCATGATCATCACCAAGGCTTTAGCGATCGTCTTGGGGTTTTCCCAGGTTTCCAGGTGATTAGCCTCAATGCTTGCCGCCAGGTCCTCAATAATAGGCTGTGCAATCTCAGTTTTCCCCGCCGCCGTGCAGATTTCGGCGAGTTGCCATCTCCGGAAGAATTGCCCCCTGCCCGTAAGCTGTTTTGCGACCTCGTGGGTCATGATGTCAATTGCCTTTTCCGCTTGCCCGGCCTTCAAGGCCTCGGTGGCCAGGTCGTAACTGTCCGCGAATTTTCGATGCCATCCCGGGGCTGAATAATTTTCCACCACTGGAGCCTCTGCGGCGGAAGTGCCGTCTGCGGCAGCACCATCCTCCGGGGCGGGAGTGCCGTCCGCGGCAGGAGCTACGTCCGCCGCCGGAATCGGCGTCTCTGCGGCCAATTCCCGCAACCACGCTTGCGTTTCGCGATTGGCGGCGGGAGTGTCATCCAGCAAGCTGACATCCAGGACTTGCGGCACATCGCGCACCAGCGTTTTCAATTCACTCAGAATGGCAATGGCAATGCCGGAATAGTCGCTCCCCAATCCCGCGCAGGCATCGACAGTGAACTTCTGGAGATCCAGCCAGCCGCGACTACACGGGAGGGACATAGAGTTCTCTGCGGCCTCCAGCAATTCGCTCCATTTCCCTTCGATGGCCAGTCGCTTGATATGCTGCCGCAGTTCCGTGGGCGGACCTTCCAGCAGGGTCATATCCTGCTTGCTCAAGGCGGCACGCAGTTCACCCCAACGCAAGCCCCGCATCATTAAGAAAGGCGCCGGGCTGAAGGGATCGAGTTTTCGCAGGGCGGCGGCGGCGCGGGCCACCGCAGTGATCGCCTCCCGGCGTTCCGCCGGTTCCTTGTCGCCAAAGGGGATCACAATTCCGGCGGGTCCCCCCGCAACTCGCACGCGTGTTTCGCCTGGAACCGGTTCTGCGCCCTCGGCGGCAACTTCGCCGCCGCTCCCCTCAAGTTGATCTTCCACCGGGTCAGGGTCAGTCTCACGCTTCTTTTGCAGAAGCAGGTGGACGGTGTGGCGGACCTCCTGGAGCGCTTTCTTCAAATCCATAAAGCCGGGAGAGGCATCTCCGAATTTATCCCGGCAGATGGAATCAAAGGCCTCCAGGATCTTTGTGCATTCATCCAGCGTGGTTTCGGCGCCTGCGTAGAATGCCTTGGGGGTTTCATCAAAGGACTTGTCAAACACTTCCGGGTCAAGTTTCCCCTCGCCCAGAGCTCTCGCCCGTGCGGTTACCTTTTCCTCGGTGTCTGCCTGTGCTTCGGTAGGAATTTTTCTGGATTCAGTGTAATCCACCCACCCATGTCCCGCCCGGTTGAGAGGGACAGACCGCAGAGGAAATCCCAAACTTGTTCCGGTCCACTGCAAAGGCGTGGCGCGAAGCTCCGCATCCCCATCCTCCAGTTGCGGATAGACCGTATCCCAGAAAGTTGTCGTCAAGTCCTGAAGAAGTTGCAAACCCTGCTTTAGGCCGGCGATGCCCTCTTTCCGCACCAAAGCGTCGGTAAGCCAGGCCGCAAGCTGCAGGTCTTTAGTTTGGGTGGCAAGCGCCTCCGTGGCCAGTTTTATGACCAGGGGGTAGTCAGCCTTTTTGCCTTGGGTTACCCAATCGCCCTCAGAGACTTCCTCCTCTTCACGGCGGGCTTCCTTGATCTGATCGTAAACGGGAGCATAGCGAAGGTCCTCTCCGCTAGGGTTCTCTCCCGGAATCGGGTTAAGTAAATTGTCGGGAAGGGGCATAGGAACCTACGATATGGGTTGAGGGAGATTGATTTCGAGCTTTCGGATTTCGAGAAGCGGGAATTCCTCGCCGTCGACGAGCAACATTTTCTGACCGACCGGCACGGTTTCTCCTGATTCGTTTTCTACCCATGCCGTCATGCGACCCAGGCGAACAGCGTCATCATGATCTTGCCAGGCAAAGGGAGTAAGGACGGGCAGTAGGAGTTCGCCGAGTTCTGTATCTTTCAATGCGGGTCCGCCCCGCACACGGGCAGGAGCCCACAGCAAATCCCGCAAACGACGCGGTTTATCCATTTCGATCGAGGCCAGGTGCTCGAAGTTCATCCACATATAATTGCCGCCGGCAAAGACTTCGAGCCGCGGCCCAATTCGAGGATCTGCGTCCGCAATGGAACTGAAGGCGTTCCCATTCAGAGTTCCCGAGACGGCAGCTCCGGTAGCGGCCTCGTTACCCAGGGGTTTCGGGAACTCCTTCTTCGTAAACAGATCGTGGCGGGTCTTCTCCGCATGGAGTGCGCTGCGGTAAACCAGCGCCCCCATTTCTTTCTGCATATCGTCGGAGCCCAGGATATTGAGTTGCTTCTCGGCTCGGTCGAACTCCCCAGAAAAACAAAGAAGTTCAAAAAGAAAGATGCGGCGCTTCGAATCCTCAGGGTGGTTTCGCACCTCAGCATTTAATGCCTGAATCGCGTCATTGAGCTTGCCGGCTTGAAGAAGTTGATTGGCGTTTTCCATGTCCATTGTCCCGTAAGACTCAGATTTCCAGGCTAGTTAGCTTTACCCATTGCGATATCGTAAGACATACTCCCTGCCGAGGTTAGCAATCCGCTCTTGGTTTGTACCTTGTAGTCCATGCTTACCTTGTCAAAGGAGAGTCCAACGGTTTCCGTTCCCAACCCTACGCCGGTACGCGAAGAAGTTTGTTGGACAGAAGTAATCAATACTCCCGTCAGCGTAATCGTCAGGAAGTCCTCGGGGGTCTTGCCGCCGGTCGACTTGCTCCAGGTTATCGTTGCCTCTTTAAAAATTTGACCGACAGTTGCAGCCTTCAGCAGCAGGACGCTCGCTTTGTCAAATGCTTTCGTCAGGGTGATGTCGGTCATCGACACCCTTCCTCCCTTAATGACCCCGTCCTTGGTATTGACGGGCGAATTGCTAATCCCCCACTGAAACGAAGCAATTTCTATTTCGTCTTTGTGTGCCGAGGATTGGCTCTCGCCTTGAATCGACCCGAGATCCAAGTGGATCTCAATCCCACTCGCTGCTGACGGCAACGGCACGGCTGGAATTAATGGCATGACCTTCTTGCCTCACTGTGGTTGATTTCGTCTCTTTCATCTGCTGCCGGGGCATCGGTGGTGTCGCACCCATCACCTTTTCCCGAGGAGCAGTGTCGCCGGGAAAAAACAACACCCAACATCGAATCCTCAGGCCGCCCACCCGTATTTTCTCAATGCTTGCCGCCCGGAGAAGATCATCCTGCGCTTCCCAAGACGCACCGCAAGGCAAAGCCTCCATCCGGAAGCCACGGAAGCGAGCAAGGATGTTAGCTGTATGAAGCTTCGTGGCGTCCCGCTTTGTGAACGGGACGCCACGAATTGTAAAGTCTGAGGCTAGGAACTTTCCCGCTTCGTAATGTCATACTTCGCCGTTCCGGCCGCAGTCAGATTTCCATCTTTGCCCTGAACCTTGTAATCGTATTCAAATTTGGCAAAGGCCAGGGAAATGGACTCCGCGCCGATGTCCTCACCTGCCGAGCCACCGGTTTGGAAGCTCGCGATGTGGATCTCTTCCAGCTTAAGAGTCAGGTAGTCCGCCGGGTTTTTGTCGCCGGTCGACTTGCAGCACGTGAGCGTCCCTTTGGTAATGTGCTTGCCAGTGCAGCACAGTTCCAGCAACTTGGCGCTCGCCTTGTCCACCGGTTTTGAAATGCTGATGTCGCTAAACGAAACCTTGCCGGCGCTTAAGCCTGTACCTGCGATGCTGGTTGGATTGCTTGCTCCCCAGCTCCAGGAATGGAGTTCGATTTCGCCGGAATGCTTCGATGAAGCGCTTTCGCCTGTAATGCCGTCCAGCTTCAAGAAGTATTCTATCGCCATAAGTTTTTATCTCCTCTCGGTATTTACAATTGTGGAAGAGCATGTGGCGGACTTGCGGTCCAAGCCCGCCACTGAATCCCCAATTACTAGCCTTGAGCGGGTGGGGGCAACGATGCAACCAACCGCAGGGACACCGTAAGTTCGTCGAGTTGGAAGTGCGGGCGCAGATAAGCCACGGCCCGGTACACTCCCGGTTTACCCTTGACTTCTTCCACGTCGACCCGCGCCTCACGCAACGGGTACTTCGCCTTGGTGGCTTGCGAAGCCGAGTCGTCGGTTGTGACGTATTGAGTGATCCATCGGTTGAAGAACATCTGGAGTTCTTCTTTGGATGTGAAGCTGCCGATTCTGTCCCGCATCATGGCCTTCAAGTAGTGTGCAAACCTGCAGCACGCCATAATGTAGGGTAATTGGGAAGAGAGGCGGGCATTGGCATTGGCCGCGTCGCTATCGTACAACTTGGCTTTATTCGCTGACTGCACGCTGAAGAAAGCCGCCTTGTCCGTCCCCTTACAGTGCACCAACGGGATCAGACCCTGGTCCGCCAGCTCTTTCTCCCGGCGGTCCGTGATCGCAATCTCCGTAGGACATTTCAGTGCCACGTCCCCATCGTCGGTCCGGAAAGTATGGGAAGGCAATCCCTCCACCAAACCTCCGCCTTGAACACCGCGAATGGCCGCGCACCATCCGTAGAGAGCAAAGGCGCCGGTCATGCGCGCTCCCATGGCATAAGCAGCATTGCCCCACAGATATTTGTCGTGCTCAGTTCCATCGACACCTTCCTCGTAATTAAAGGCATCGACCGGAACTGTATCCCTGCCGTAGGGAAGCCGCATCAAAATGTGGGGAACGCAGAGTCCCACGTAACGGCTGTCATCACTTTGCCGGAATCCCTTCCATTTGGCGTATTCTGTCGTATCGAATATCCGCCCAATATCCCGGGGTTGATCCAACTGAGTGTAGCTTTCCATATTCATGAGCTGGGAGGATGCTGCGGAGATGAAGGGGGCATGCGCAGCTCCCGCCACCGCTGCCATCTTTTCGAGAAGCTCAAGGTCTTCCGGGTGCTTGCTGAACTCGTAATCGCCAATCAGCGCGCCATACGGGTGACCGCCGAAAACCCCGAACTCTTCTTCGTAGATCTTTTTGAACGCGGCACTTTGATCGAATTCCGGGGCGCGTTGGAGATCCCGCAGAAGATCCTTCTTGGAGACGTTTAGCACCTTGATCTTCAGCATGGCGCTGGTTTCGCTCTGGCTGATCAGGTATTTCAGGCCCCGCCAACTGGCTTCGAGCTTCTGGAGCGTGGGATTATGAAGGATTTCGTTAAGCTGGATGGAGAGCAGATGGTCGATTTGTGCAATGCGCGCATTGATCATCGCCTCGGTGTCTTTGGAGACCGTTACCTCCCCCTCCAACACCTGGACGAGGAACTCTTTGACGAGATTCTTGCCGCGTTCCCGAGTGGCAGCATCCGTTCCAACTCTCCCAGTCTCGACAATCTGGTCGAGTAGAGTGCTCTCACTGACCTGCTCGGTACTTTGTGTTGTCGCGGCCGCTTTTGCTTCGTTAGCCATTGTTCCCCTCCTTTCCTTCTTCTTTCTTGGGTCCGATTTCCGACCGCAACTTGTTTAATTTCTCAGTATTGCTGACGGTTTCCAGCAGGACTTCATCCAATTTGTCGTTGGTCTGCAAGGCACCCTTCAGATCACTGAGACGGGTACGAAGGTCAAGGAGTTCGCGTAAAGGCTTCACTTGGCGTGCAACCTTCTCGGGCTCGAAGTCCTCCATACTCTTGAATTTGAGGTCGACCTTCAACTGCCCCGCATCGGCATCTTCACTCAGTTTGTTTTCCACTGAGAATGCCACGTGCGGTTTCATGCTTTCCAGAACGCTGTCAAAATTGTCCAGCGTTACTTCGATGAACCGCCGATCCTTGAGTTTGGGTAGCGGGTCGACAGGTTGACCGGAAAAATCACCCAAGACTCCCATAACGAAAGGAAGTTCCTTGATTTCGATCGCCCCGCCCGTTTCCACGTCGTATGTAACGTGGACGCGTGGGGGTCGCACCCTTTCAAGCCTCTTTTGGACGCTCTCTGCCATAGGGCACTCCTTAAGCTTTTATATTTGCCTGTACATCTGTCTGGCGGGATTATCAACGAATGTTTACTCATTGTCAAAGGGAAAAAAGCATGGGAAAAAAGCGTGTCCGGTGCTGGTGTAATTTGGCTAGGAATCGCTGGCGAAATGCCAACGGGCATTGGCACTCGCGAGTTAGCCTGCCTGGCAAGGTGAATTGTGAGGAGTAGGGAGGGTCACCGAGGCGTTTCCCAGCCCCCAGCCTGATTGCCTGGGGGTAGATGAGGCAGGGGGGGAATGAGCACCCCAACAAAACGCCTTCCTCAAGGGCGTAGGTGCTTTGCTCGACGACTACCGGAGCTTGTGGATTTCGCGGATGCGGGAGGTGGTGACAATCCGGTCGAGTTGGGGATGCTTGAATACCAGGAACATATCACGGCCAATGTACCCCGGACTAGCCTCTATCATGGGGCTGCTTCCAATGGATCCCTCGATTTCTACATCAATGGGTTCTGGACAGAACGTGGGATGCCCTGAGATGCACACGTGGGACTCCGTGCCCTTCACCAGTCGATAGGAGCGATGTTGGGTCACAATATCCACCACCGCACCATCCGCGAGGTCTTTCAGGTAAAATCCCTGCTCGCTACCCGGCTGGCCCGCCGGGAAATCGCTTTTCTGAATCGAATTTGAATGAGGCATAATTCAAGATCCTCCCTCCAATGTCGAGGCCCATCCATAATTGAGCACGCTTGACACCAACTCCCAGCCTTTAGCATCAAGTTATTTATTTCTAATGCTTAACGGCATGCCTGATGGGGGGGCAGGGTGGCTTATGCGTGTAATAAATGCGAGTCTGCCTCGACAGAGTGTAATAAAGAGGGGGACTGCTTCCCAGAGGTTGGGTTGGCTTTACCCCACTAAAATGCAATAACGTGCCACGGGCGTCCGAAGCTGTGAAAAATACGATCTTCACCACTGAGGCACTGAGACACAGAGAAAAGAACCTCTGGTTTCATGGCTCTGCGCCTCTGTGCCTCAGTGGCGAAAAGGTTCTTGGGGATTTTTTCACACCTTCGGACGCCTGTGTTCGGGCATGGCCAAGACCTGTCCCGATGCCTTTGATCGGGATGGCTATGGTACGCCTCTGGGTGCGGCTCCGCCGCGCTGCGCTTCCCATGCAATCTCTTTTGTAGTGCATCGATGGGGGGTTCAGAATCCGGGAGTGGGGGGCGCGGGGCAATGCTCCCCCCAAAAAGCCAAATGTCCCGCGCCCTCAGGACGGAGTTTCCCGCTTGATTTCGTGTGGTATACTGGCGCCGGTTTACGATAGTCTCATCCAAACTGTGGTCCCAAGATCTGCGACGTGATGGCGCCGGTGACGATTTTCCTGCCCCCCGGGGAGGAATATCCGGTGCGGGGCGGCGCAGGGGTCCGAGCGCTAACTTAAGGAGGGCAACTATGCCTGACAGAGGAGTGTTCTTCGCGGCCTTTTTGACCTTGGTTCTTGTGGTTGCCGGTGCTTTCGTTATTCGTGAGTTCTTCGTTTACGAATTGCTGACATCGACTGTCTTTGTCGTAATCTCGGTTATGGTGTTCTTCGGCGAAGATAAATTCCCTTACATGCTGGGCATCATGGCGCCCATCCTCTGGTTTGTTTTTAGCTTGTTGACCGGAGGGTTAGTTGCCGCGATCGGAGCGACAATCCGATTCTTAACCGGCAAACCTTCCACTGCTCTTGAAACGCCGCTGCACGGCCTCGCCTTCCTTGCGGCCCTGGTGTTGCTGATTCTTTCCGCCCGCGCATGGAGGAAACAAATTACGGAGAAGTTTCTAGGCAAGACATTTGCCATCGCCACCATTGTCAGCCTGATCTGGGTTGCAGTGCTTACTGCCTGGCAATATCACCAGTTCTCGGGCGTTATGCGGCCGCATTAATCCTGGGGCGCCGCACTCGCCTGAAAGGGTGGGCGCGGCGTTGCCAGACCCCCAGCAGATCTTTCGCCAGTTGACCCCTGCAGGGAGTTCTGAGATTCTGAAGGGGTGGGTCATTATCCCCATGCCAGGAGCGACGCCTCCGCGGCCGAATTCCCGTGCCGCCCTCGGAGCCGTGTGCTCCAGTTCCGCATATTAATATTAAAGGGGTAAGGAAAGGCTGTATGACGGTTTCCGCCGAAAGGTTTCAGAAAGCTAAAATTATCTTCCGCAAGGACCATACGGATGATCTGTGGTCGATCCGGGTACGCCCCGAATGTCGCATTCCCTTTAAGCCAGGTCAGTATGCCACGCTGGGCATTGAAGAGGAAGGCAAGGTGGTGGAGCGGATGTATTCAATCTGTTCGAGCCCGCATGAGGAGGAAGTGGAGTTCTTCTTTGAGCTGGTAATGCAGGGAAGGGTGACTCCTCCCCTTTATCATCGCAATGTTGGTGACACGTTGTTGATGCGGCGTAACGCCAGGGGAACTTTTACTTTTGATGGGAAGAGCAGCCGCAAGCAGCATCTTTTGGTCTGCACAGTGACGGGGGTTGCTCCTTACGTCAGCATGGCTCGAACCCTGGCGCTTGAAGCGCGGCAAGGGAAGCACCCTGCCTCAAAGATAGTGCTGCTGCAAGCCGCCAGCCGCTCCTGGGAATTTGCCTACCGCGATGAACTGGAAGCGCTCGCCCACGAATTCCAGTGGTTCACGTATGTCCCTGTTGTCAGCAGACTGTGGGAGGACGCGGAGTGGAAAGGGGAAGTGGGGCGGGTGGAAGACGTACTGCGCAAATACATCGATGATCTGAAGCTCGAACCTCATTGCACTACGGTCTATCTGTGCGGTCACCCGCAGATGATCGAAAACGGCAAAGGGATTTTGCGCCGGCGCGGCTTTGCCAAGGATTCCGTGCGCGGTGAAGTTTATTGGTCCCCGCAAAAAGAAATCAGCTAGGCTTCGCCCTTCACTTGGGGAACAGACGCCCCACCGTGGGTAACCACACCGAAGTAACCACCCCGTCGCCTCCGGCGCCACTCCTCCTGAATCAGGAGGGGAGTTTTTAAAGGCTCCCCTCCTCAGATGAGGAGGGGTGGCGCGCCGAGCGACGGGGTGGTGCTGAAAAGGGGACTCGCATGAGCCCTAATGTGGGAGTTCCGCCAGCCGCGAGGCAGGCTGTGGAGTTGATGTTGGAGTCTGGACGTCCAACCCGGCGAGGTGCGAAATCATCTGCACGGCCAATTCCGCAAACTTAATATGACGGTTCGCGAGCGTGAGGGTAAAGTTCTCGTGCCGGTGCGTCAGGAATTCGGCGCGCGAGAAAAAGATCATGTTGCGGTGCCTGGCCAGCGTGATTTCGCTGTAATCCAAAGATTGCGCCCTTGATTTTTGGAACAGGCGCGATTCAATCCAGAGCACGCGCCGCGAAGTGAGCAAAACCCATGTCCGCCGCGGTCCACCCGGCGATCGCTTCCAGCCCGGCAATATTCCGCATAATTCCTCATCCCGCTCCAGCAAAAATCTGAAGGTCTCCAATTGTTCCGGGGCCACTTCCAACAAGCTTTCCTTAAGACTGGTTGAATACTTCCTTTGAAAAACCCACCGGAAGAGTCCTCCCAATGCTGAACCGGCAATGCCCAGGTTGAATGCCAAAGTCCTCAGAATGCGCGGGCCGAAGATCGCGAAGGTCACCACAAACATGATGACAATGGCCAGCATGACCCACGGCGCATAGACCGAGAGGAGCGTGGTGGCGAGAACCCCTGCATCTTCGCCCAGGCTGATGGCAAAGTTTGCCGCGCCAAAGCTCTTTGAGGTGCTCATCAGCCGCAGGCCGGATTTGGTGGAGTGCGCCGCGGCTGCCAGGGTTCCGCCCATGGCCATGGCTAACGCAATTTCAAAGGCGTTGTTGGTGTTGACGGTGGCGCCGGTGGCCAACGCTCCGGCAATGGGGCGCAGCAGGGTGTGCACGAAATCCCATGCATTGTCGAGCACCGGGAATTTCTGAGCGAGGATTTCGCAGAGCGCCAACGCACCCAAAATAAAGATGGCCTGGTCTGAAATCAGCCATGAGAATCGGGAAGAAAGGTGGACTACATGGCCAAATCGCGCAAATAGGGCGAGAAGAAAAAGCGGCAGGTAGGTGTTGACGCCGCTCGAAAGTGCCAGACCCCAGGGAAGTCCGCTAATCATGTGATTGCCGATTCACCATTGCCGATTTTCGTTTGTCGATTGCCGATTGAAGAAGCCCATTGCTTGATTGCACCTCACAATGGAGATAGTTCGCTCATCTTCATTCTCACATTGCACTGGGAAGGGGTCAAGGGATTGCCGATTGCTGGTTGATGATTTGAAATCTGGTTGGGGGTGCCCAACAATGGTTATTGCCGTTCTTCAATCGTCAGTCGAGAATCGCCAATTTTGTACGCCACCAGGGTTTCCGGCCAGAAGGTGACCCTTACTTTGGCAATCCGGCTGGTGGGAAACAATCGTTGTAACTGCCTGGCGGAAAGCAGCCCCAGTTCCTGGACTGTCCCTTTGGGAATATGTGTGCCCAACAGGTTGTTGTACTGCATTTGCGCGGGGCGGGGCAAAAACTGAAAGAATGGCAAATGGTGATGAGTTTCAAACGGGTACCAGAAATTCGGCGTGGTCACAAACCAGCTCTTGCCTACGCGCATGATCTCCCGGGCGAATTGCTCCTGACGGCCGGGGCCCAGAATGTGTTCGATGACGGCATTGGAAAAGACCATATCAAAACTCTGGTCCGGGAAGGGAAGCGAGCACCCATCAAACAGCGCATATTGGGGTTGCGGATAATGCCGGCGCGCCGCCAGGATTTCCCAGGCCTCGTATCCTCCCGCCACGATGCGCTCGGGGAAAGGGTAAACGTCTTCCAGGGAATATTGCAGAAACACTTCGCCGCTGGCCCCTACGTCGAGCACGCGGTCTTCCGGGCGCGCGTGAAACACCTTGTTTAATAAATCAAACTTCTTCGTCCGCGACCTGTGGCTCAGGTTTTTGAGGACACGTCGGAACGCAGAATCATTGGTTTCCGGCACGTTTTCTCCACATCCCGTGAATTTTGCAAAATCTGGTGACGACGGCTGCGTGGCAAAAGTCCAAGCTGCAAGTCAGAGATAGTATATGGAAAAGGCGTTCTTAGGGTAGGGCCTTCGCAGCGCCGTGAGGGCGGTTCGCGAACCGCCACTGCCGTATCCGGTTCGGTCCCTGGCGCAAAATCGCTGCCTGCACCATGCCGGGACAAATTGCCGTCTTGGCATTGTCATCCGAGGAGTATAGGCTAGATTTGCGATGAAGGTTCGGCCCACCGCGACCCCGGCAATCCTCTCCATCCTGACGCCCACCCGAAGAAAATCACCAAAGAGATGTCAAAAATGAAGATCGATCTGGCTATATCTATGAAAACACAAGCGATGATTACAAAATGGAAGAAAACAGAGGCGGCTTATAGTCTGAAAAGAGAGGGATTTAGTGATTTTCGAGGTCAATCCGGGATGTTCTTGACAGAAAAGGGCTGAAGGTGCGGGGCATTGATGGCTGGCGCGGCTGAAAAAATCAGGCGCCAGGTGTCAGGGGGAAATCTGTGAAATCTCGGGAAACTTTGCATGAGTTGGCTTCGAACCTGGGGAGTGAGAATGTCGAACTTGCTCGCGATGTTAATGAAAATAATGGGGATATCGACATCAACCTAATTTCGATCGAAAAACCAAGTCATTGAAATTAAATGAGTTATAACGACGGCTGGACCTGAGTAGCAAAAAAAAGGGGAAGCAAAAATTGAGGTAAGTCTCGCGATGTTGTTGAAAACACATGTAGAAAATATGTCCGCCTTTTGTCTTCTCGCGATGTTGATGAAAACAAAAGACGTATAGGTTTTCTCTCGCGATGTTTATGAAAAATAAGGGAGTTGTCACAAATGAGGGGAAGCAGGAAGGACGAAACCGCCGGACCCGATGAGTGCCTAAGAGGGGCGGATTACATGATAGTTGGCGCAATCGAGCACCAAACAGTGCCACTTCTGAAAGTGCGGGTAAGGGAAGATACTAAAAATACTGTGGTACACTCTGCGGCGCTCGCCGAGCCTTTTCTCGCTGCGGGGCTCTGAGTCTCTGGCCGCCCGGCTTGCCATCGCATGGAGATCCATCAAGATCACAGCGATGATATCCAGAATATCCTGATGAGAAGCAAGCATGTCTGTCTCGCTTCGGTTTTCAAATATCCGCCTCTTCGGTTACCCCATGAGTGAACTCATTATTGGATCGCATAGATCTGCGTGTTCTTCCGCCACGCCGCGGGAAGGCGCGTCAGATTCAAGTCTTAAGAGAACGCCATTGCTGAAACCGGCGGACCCGGGTGGTCGGTATTCGCAGCATTTTTCCGTGGCGGCATTTTCTGTGACCATGTTTATAAGCGCCGCATTGCTGTTCGTGGTGGAACCGATGTTCGCCAAGATGGCACTACCGCTCCTGGGGGGAAGCGCGGCGGTGTGGACCACCTGCCTGGTGTTCTTCCAGGTGACGTTGCTGGCAGGGTACGCCTACGCGCATGCCTCGGCCCGGTTGTTGGGAAGGCGCGGACAGGTTGCCGTACATGCGGTGGTGCTGGTGGCCGCTTTGGCGTTGCTCCCCATCCATGTGCCCGGCGGATGGATGCCGCCCGTGCAGCGCGATCCCGTATGGTGGCTGCTGCGATTGCTGCTGGTGGCGGTGGGATTACCCTTTTTCGCTTTGTCTGCCACCACTCCGATTCTGCAAAAGTGGTTTGCCCATTCCGGGCACCCCTCTTCTCGCGACCCGTACTTTCTCTATGCCGCCAGTAATGCCGGGAGCTTGCTGGGTTTATTGAGTTATCCCTTTGTGCTTGAGCCTTTGCTGCGATTGAGCGATCAAAGCCGGCTCTGGACGTGGGGCTATCGACTATTCCTGGTGCTGGTTGCAGGCTGCATTCTGCTGGCGTGGCGGGTGTCAGACGGGGATTCAGCTTGGACGGGTGCGCCGCCCCTCGACGAGCACCGGGAAGGAGCAGCCGCTGACACCGGGGAAAACCCCACGCCGCGGCTTCGATGGCGCTGGGTAGCGTTGGCGTTTGTGCCCTCCAGCCTGATGTTGGGGGTTACCACTGCGCTCACTACCGACGTCCCAGCCATCCCGCTGCTATGGGTTCTCCCCCTGGCAATCTACCTGTTGAGTTTCGTGCTGGTATTTGCGCGCCGGCCTCTTCTCTCGCACCGATGGATAAGTGGGCGGCTTCCGTTTCTAATCCTCGCCGCCGCCATTCCCATTGTTTTAAAGGGTGTTCTGCCATTGATGGTGTTACTCCCCCTTGATCTACTGACGCTCTTTGCTGTTGCCATGGTTTGCCACGGTCAGGTTGCGCGCAGCCGCCCACCCGCCGGGCATCTTACCGAGTTTTATCTTTGGGTATCCGTGGGGGGCGTGCTGGGAGGCATTTTCAACGCCTTGCTGGCCCCGATGATCTTCAGCACCGTGGTGGAATTTCCGATCGCGCTGGTGCTGGCCGCATTGTTACGCTCGCCGGGCGATGGGGCGGAGGATACGCCTCGTGCGCGCAAGCTCGATTATTTCCTGCCCGTCGCGCTGGGTGTCATTGTGGCAGTGGCGATCCTGGTGCTGCAGGCAAAGGGGGTGGCCCCGGGGCGCGTGTTCAATCTTTTGGTATTTGCTCCGGCAGCAATCATCTGTTTGCGGTTTGGGCCGAGGCCCGTTCGATTTGGGCTGGGAGTGGCGGCCTTACTCATGGCGAGCCAGATTTACGCCGGGCCCTTCGGCCGCGTCCTCCACAGTGAGCGCAGCTTCTTCGGCGTCTACCACGTCAGCGGTGATCTTGATAAGAATTTTCGCGTGCTGTTTCACGGTGGTACCGCCCATGGCGTGCAGAGCCTGGATCCCAGCCGTGCGTGTGAACCGCTGGCATACTACACGCGTAACGGGCCGATTGGTCAGGTGTTCGAGGCTTTTCAGCAAAGCCCGCTGGAAAACGATGTGGCGCTGATCGGGCTGGGCGCCGGCGTCATGGCTTGCTATCATCAACCCCATCAACGGTTCACCTTTTATGAAATCGATCCGGCGGTAGTCCGCATCGCCCGGGACCGGCGCTTCTTTACTTTTCTTTCCGATTGCGGCCCCCCAGTGCGCATCGTGCTGGGTGACGCCCGCCTGTCGTTGCGCGACGCACCCGCAAATGGCTACGGCATCATGGTGCTCGACGCTTTCAGCGGTGATTCCATTCCTACGCACCTGTTGACCCGCGAGGCCCTGGCCCTTTACCTGACCAAGCTTGCCCCGAACGGTATTCTGGCCTTTCACGTCAGCAATCGTTACCTTGACCTGCATGGCGTGTTGGGAGCGTTGGCACACGATGCGGGCTTGTTCGGCCTGACGAATGACGACGCCTACGTCAGTGAAGGCGAATTGCAACGGGGCAAATTCGCTTCGTGGTGGGTGGTGATGGCCCGCCACTCGGATGATTTGGAATCATTGAGCACGGACCTGGGTTGGCGAACGCTTCGGGCGGCAACCGGTTCGCGCGTCTGGACGGACGATTTCTCCAATATTGTGAGCATCCTCAAGCTTAATTAACCCGCCGGCGTGTGCCCCAGTGGGAGGAGCAACGATCATGCCGCGCAATTCCCCGTGCAGCCTGAAGCTCCAAGCCCAAGCTTGCAGGGTCGTCCTCAGCGGCAATAAAGGCGTGCTTACTGAGGCACGCAAAATGGAGTGACATATCCAGCGTAGCGCCGGCATCCTACCGGCACCGGAAAATGCCGCCGGGGAATTTGTAACAGTACTACTGCCGGGCTTCACGGCTGGCACGCCGCGCAAGGGCGCGTGATGCTCCCGCGGTATGCGCATGTACCGGTACCATCCTGGTTTCCGGCACCGTCGCCTCTTCGCTGTGTACCAGCGCCCCGAGGTCATCTTTGGTGAAGACCAATTTCTTCTGGGTCGGGTCAAAGTCCACGGTGATAAGGTCGCCGAGCTGAATCTGCTGCGTGGCGAGCAGGTTCGACATGGGGAAGACAAGATGCCGTTCAATCGACCGCTTCAGGTGGCGCGCGCCAAACTTCATGTCTGTGCCTTCCGCCAGCAGGAAGTCCCGCGCTGCCTTCGTGCAACTAAATACGAATTGGCGGCCATCAGGGGCGTTGATAATGCGCTGTTGCACGTGGGCAAGTTCGATGTCCAGAATCTTCTCCAGGTTCTCGCGGGTAAGGGCCCGGAACACGATGACCTTGTCGATGCGGTTCATGAATTCCGGGGAGAATTTGCGCCGCGCCGCTTCCGTGGCCGCCCGGTAAATCTTCTGGTCCAATTCCTCATCCAATTCGCCGCGGCTGGCAGCAAAGCCCAACCCGCCGTTCATCAGGTTCATCACCTCGTGCGAGCCAAGGTTCGAGGTGAGGAAAATCATCGTTCGCGAAAAATCCACACGCCGGTTATCACCCAACGTGAGCGTGCCTTTGTCCAGAATGCCGAGCAGAAGCTGCCAGAGCGCATCGGAGGCCTTCTCAATTTCGTCAAACAGAACCAGCGCCAGCTTCACCTTGTCGGTGTGGTGCTGATCGAGCACCTCCTGAGTGATCAAAGGCTGAGTCTCGCGGTGACCCAGATATCCCGGCGGGGAGCCGATCAGCTTGGCGATCTCGTGGCTATGCTGGAATTCCGCGCAATCCACTTTTATGACTCCGTGCGGTTCACCGAAAAGGACCTCCGCGGTGGCTTCCACCAAACGAGTTTTGCCGGAGCCCGTGGGCCCGAGAAACAGGAGGTTGACCACCGGCCGCCCGGGAGTGGAAAGCCCGGCGCGATAAACCTGGTAGACACGCGCCAGGCGTCGTACCGCGCGATCCTGCCCCACCACCCGCTGGCAAAGGGCTTTCTCAAATTCCCGAACTTCCGGGCTGTTCTGTGTCGGATCCAGGATTGTTTGTCGTGCGCCCATAATCATCCTCCCTTGGTTTTCATGCGTCAAAAGCCGGTGCCTTTACCTTGCGAAGCTCATTCAGCTTCACGTCCAGGGTCGCTCGAAGCAATTTCAGCCCGGCAACAAATTGGGCTGACAACTCGCGGTCCTTCGTCAATTCAAGTAACGGCAAGGGCAAATCCGCAAGATCGAAATGAAGATTCCGAATCGCCAAAAGGACATCTCGAAGGTAGCGCGAGTCTTGCTCAAACGGTTGAACCACATCCCGTGAGGCCTTCTCGCGCAGTTCCTTCCAGTTGATGCGTACAAAAGGATGCTTGGACACAACTCCCCGAACGACATCATCACTGATGCGCGGCCGGCGGCCGAGACACGCCAGATGGATTTGGAGCACGCGCCCTTCTTTCCGGACGTTGTGAACCAGGTAGTACGATTCGCCGCGTTTGCGTATAAAAGCCATAGATTCCGGGTGAGCCCTCCATGACCGTTCCCTTCTCAGGCTTCGGTGGGGGCTCTCTTTTCGGCGTTTCCGCTGTTGTGCTGTAACTGCCGCCCTGTAGTGGATAAAATGCCACCACACTCCACTAGATGCAAGACGATTATTTTGGTTGCAGCTATAAAAAATTCTTTTGTCCGTACGTTTCGATAAAGGGCAATACCTTGGATTTATATAGGGGGTTCCCCATGCCAAGTCTTGAGGCAGCGCAGCGCGGCGGAGCCACAACCAGAAACGTGCCATGGCCGTCCCGATCAAATGCATCGGGGCGAGTCCCGGCCATGCTCGGGCACGGGCGGGACGCCCGTGGCACGAAACTGCAGGGACCAGCGGCGCTGGTCCGAGGCCGAACGCTGTTCGGCCCTACTACAACGCGAGCAAAATGTTCGCCAGGAGAGCAAGAATTTACGGTATTGCATGGCAGGGTACATGGCCGGTTTGATGCAGCGCAAAGATCCGCTGCACTTCGGGGCATGCAGGATCGACCGTCGGCATGCGGCCTAGTACGCTGTGTCCAGTGTTGAGAGTACCAACCTCGGACCTCGTGGCCACAAATCCAAAACGGGGCCGGGAGATTGCGGCGAGTTCTCGCGCGGGGTTGGGGGCGGGACGAACCGAGGGACAGGCCAATTTGCCGGTGGTCCTGCTAGCCAATCCGACGCGGCCCTCCTGATTTCGACCGGAGCTAAGTTATGCCGTGTTATAATCTTGATTCTTAAGAGCTGCGGCTCGCGTTTTCAGCGAACTGCGCACAATTCGCAAACTCCTGGGGGAGATCTGGAGAAGAACGCATGTCAGTCGACTACTATGGTAAGGTTTGGCACAACGGCAAATTTATTCCCTGGGGGGAGGCCACAATCCACGTTTCCGCGCATGTGGTTCACTACGCTTCCTCCTTGTTCGAAGGCATTCGTTGCTACGAGACGCCTCAGGGGCCGGCGATCTTCCGGCTGAAGGAACACGCGGATCGCCTGGTGAACTCAGCCAAAATCTATCGGATGGAGTTGCCTTACTCCCGGGAGGAACTGGCGCAGGCAATGGTTGAATTGGTGCGGGTGAATGGCATCAAGAACTGCTACCTCCGGCCGATCACGTTTAGGGGCGAGGGCGAAATGGGCGTCAACCCCTTGAAGAATCCCATTGAAGTCTACATTCTGGCGTGGGCGTGGGGGAAGTATCTGGGCGACGAAGCCTTGCGCAACGGCGTGGATGTTTGTGTTTCCTCGTGGCAGCGTATTGCCCCGAACACTTTGCCGACCATGGCCAAGGCGGCTGCCAACTACATGAATTCGCAGCTCATCAAGATGGAAGCCATCACCAACGGCTACACGGAGGGGATTTCCCTGGATACCAGCGGACACGTGAGTGAAGGCAGCGGGGAGAATGTCTTTGTCGTTCGCGAGGGGAAGATATTTACGCCGCCGCTTTCCGCTTCCGTGTTGCCGGGCATCACGCGCGACTCCGTGATAACCCTGGCGCGGGAGATGGGCTACTCGTTGACCGAGCAAAATATCTCGCGCGAAATGCTCTACATTGCCGATGAGGTTTTCTTTGCCGGTACCGCGGCGGAAATCACTCCCATCCGTTCCGTCGACCGTATTGTAGTTGGCAAGGGCAAGCCCGGCGCCGTAACGCTCGCTTTGCAGGAACGCTTCCTGGCGATCGTGCAAGGTCAGGCGGAAGACAAGTATGGCTGGTTGACCTTGTGCAACCAGACTGTGGCCGCAGGCCGCTGAGGGCGGGTCACCCACAGAATTCCATGGCCGGGGGGGCAGGCTTTACTTTGACCCCCTCGCGGCCGGGTGCTAACTTGGACGAACTTCAAGGGACATCCGCAGAGAGGATTCCAGATGGCAAATAGCGCCGATGGGTTGAACATTGACACGCTGCTTCGGACTGCCTGTGAAAGCAAAGCCTCCGATTTGCACCTAAAAGTGGGGAACTATCCTTATCTTCGTGTTGATGGTGAGCTCAAACCGCTCACGCAGTACACGCGCATTTCCAGCGAAGATATGCTGAACATGGCGTTCAGCATGATGACGAACCGGCAAAAGCAGAAGTTCAAGGAAAATGCCGAGCTTGACATGGCTTACGGCGTGGCCGGCCTGGGCCGTTTCCGCGTGAACGTTTTCCAGCAGCGTGGCAATGTGGGCATGGTGCTCCGCGTCATTCCTACCAAGATTCGCACCCTCGAGGAGCTTCTTCTGCCGCGCATTCTCGACAGGATTTGTCAGGAAAAACGCGGTCTGGTACTGGTGACGGGAACCACGGGAAGCGGCAAGTCCACTACCCTGGCGGCCATGGTGGATCGCATCAACTCCACCCGCACCGACCATGTTATTACCATTGAGGACCCCATCGAGTTCCTTCATCGCGACAAGAAGGGCTTTGTGAACCAGCGCGAAGTGGAAGTGGATACGTCGAGTTTCGGTGCCGCCCTGCGCGCGGCCCTCCGCCAGGACCCCGATGTGATCCTGGTGGGCGAAATGCGCGACTTGGAAACCATCCAGACCGCGCTGCTGGCTGCCGAAACGGGCCATTTGGTGTTCTCCACCTTGCACACCATGGATGCCACGGAGACCGTTCAACGTATCATTGCGGTCTTCCCGCCCCCCGAGCAGAAGCAAATCCGCTTGCAGTTGTCCAGCACCTTGAAGGCAATCGTGTCCCAGCGCCTGGTACGCAAGGCAGACGGCTTCGGTCGCGCCCCGGCGGTGGAAGTCCTGATTACAACCGAGTATATTAAAGATTGTATCATCAACCCTGATAAGACCCGTATGATTCATGATGCCATTTCCGCCGGCGTCTCCCAATATGGAATGCAGACGTTTGACCAGTCGCTTTACGACCTCTACACGCAGGGGCTGATCACTCTGGAAGAGGCTTTGGGCAATTCCACCAACCGCGACGAGTTCAAACTCCGCATTGCCGGCATCAGTAACACGGCCGACGCCGCCCGCGAGGAAATGGAAAGAGCCAGCCAGGTTGACCGGTTTGCGAAATAATAAGCAGGCTTCGCCAGAACCGTTCGCGGCGGCGTTGCGCATGCTGGCGCGCCGCCCCTACTCCATTGCCGAAATGCGGCAGGCGCTCGAAAAGAAATGCCCTCAAAACGAGCAAGTGGATGCTGCCATCGCCCGCCTGCGCGAACTCGGCTACCTCGACGACCGCAAATTCGCAGAGCAATACGCATATTCATTGGCCCGGAATCGCGCCTTCGGCCCCCTCCGCCTTCGGCGGGAACTGAGGGCCAAATTCCTAAATAAGGAGGAAATTGAACCGGCGGTGGAACGCGTCTATCAGGAAACTCCGGCGCAAACCCTGCTTGAACAAGCGCTGAACAAGAAGCTCCGCGCTGCTCGTTTTCCTTTGTCACGCACCAAGTTTCATTCCTTGTGCCAAAGCCTGATGCGTCTGGGTTTCAACTCGGGTGATATCATAAAGGCAGTGCGCGCGCGGGCTGAACTCAACCCGGTGGCCGAGGAGATTGAGCCGGCGGACCTGGAAGGGGAATAGAATTCTGAATGGTGAATTCTGAATGCTGAAACGAACGTCCCTGCGAATTCCGGTGCCAGCACAAGAGGCCTATGGCTCATGACCTCAGGTTGCCGGCGCCACGACAGTTTTTTGTGTTCCCCGTGTTTTTCAGGATTTAACACAGAGTGCACGGAGTAAATCAGTGACCTCTGGGTTGAAGCTTTCGTAAGCACAAAGGGCACAGAGAAACTTAGGCGGGATGCCCTTACTTAGGATTTTTCCACAAGTGACCGAGCGCGAGCGGTTGAACAAGATCACGGAGACTATTATTGGAGCGGCCATCAAAATCCATCGGGCGCTTGGTCCCGGGTTGCTCGAGTCCGCGTATGTGGCTTGCCTCGCGTACGAGTTGGAGAAAGCCGGACTTTCGGTGGAACAGCAGAGACCTGTTCCTCTGATTTACGAACAAGTGAAGCTCGAATGTGGCTACCGCATGGATTTGCTCGCTGAACACTCCGTGGTGGTTGAGGTGAAATCCGTTGAAGCCTTGGCGCCGATTCACGAGGCCCAGACGCTGTCCTACTTGCGGCTCTCCGGATGCAAGCTGGCGCTGCTCATTAACTTCAACGTGGTGGTGCTGAAGGACGGCATTCGGCGATTCATCAACGGTACGATCTAGACGTCCTTCAATATTGTGGAGAGGAAACGGGAGATTGTCTCCGCGTCCTCTGTGCCAGGTTTTTCTCAGTGACCTCTGTGTGAAATTCTGTTCTTTTCGAAAAGGACCAACGCATCTCATGCAATCAAATGAAATTCGGACCAAGTTCTTGGAATTCTTCGCCCAGCGAAATCACCGGATTGTGAGTTCTTCGTCTCTTGTGCCGGCGAACGATCCCACACTTCTTTTCTCCAACGCCGGCATGAACCAGTTCAAGGATGTGTTTCTGGGCAACGAGCGCCGTGATTATTCACGTGCCACCACATCCCAAAAGTGCGTGCGGGCGGGCGGCAAGCACAACGACTTGGAACAGGTGGGTCGCACCACCCGGCACCATACCTTCTTTGAAATGCTCGGCAACTTTTCGTTTGGCGACTACTTTAAGAAAGAAGTGATTCCCTGGGCGTGGGAGCTTATCACCCGGGAATTTGCCATCCCCAGCGAGAAACTCTACGTGACGATTTTTGAGGGCAAAAGCACTCCGCCGGACGACATCCCACGTGACGACGAAGCTTACGAATGTTGGCGCGCCCTGGGTGTTCCCCCTGACCGTATCTTCGCGCTTGGCATGAAGGACAATTTCTGGCAAATGGGCGAAACCGGTCCGTGCGGACCATGCTCGGAAATTCACTACGACATGGGCATCGCCGCCAGTGACCAGGGGCACACCGACTGCAAGTTTCCCTGTGACTGTGGACGTTATGTGGAGCTATGGAATCTCGTGTTCATGCAGTTCAACCGCGATGAGCAAGGCGTGATGACTCCACTTCCGAAGCCTTCCATTGACACGGGCGCGGGCCTGGAGCGTCTGGCCGCCGTGCTGCAAGGAAAACTTTCCAACTTTGAAACCGATTTGTTCCGCCCGCTGATTGAGGAAGCCGCTGCGCTCGCCAATGTGGAATACGGCGCGAATCATGATGCCGACGTTTCGCTGCGCATCATCGCCGATCACGCGCGCTCTGCGACTTTTCTGATTTCCGATGGCGTGCTGCCTTCAAATGAGGGCCGAGGATATGTGCTGCGCCTGATCATGCGCAGCGCGCTATACCACGGCCAAACGCTGGGCCTGAACGAACCTTTTCTCTACAAGATCAGCAGTCGCGTTGTGGACATGATGAAAGACGCCTACCCGGAATTGGTCCAAACCGCGCCGCACGTGGCCAAGGCGATAAAAATTGAAGAAGAAAAATATGCGCAGACCACTAAGATCGGAATCGAGAAACTCAATGAGGCTCACGTCGTCCTCGCTTCAGGTGAGGTTACGGACTTCGCGACCTGGATGACCCGCCCGTCGAGCGAGAGGCGACAAGTGACCGATACGACAGCGCCCGCCGCTCCGTCCACGCTGGGGTACATTCGCGGCGACGACCTGTTCACACTTCACGACACTTTTGGACTGCGCCCGGATTTCGTTGAGGATATGGTCAAGAACCATGGGCTCACCGTCGATCGCGATGGTTACGAAGCCGAGATGCAGAAACAGCGAGAACGCGCCAGGGCATCGTGGAAAGGGGCGGAAAAGAAAATCGCCTCGCCATTGTTTTTGAAGCTGGCGGAGGATGGTAAGTCCGTTTTTGACGGCTACACACAAACCAACTCGACCAACTGCAAAATTGCCGCGCTGGTTGTAAACGGCCAGGCCGTCGGCGATGTGCAGCCCGGCGCCAAAGTTGAAATTGTTCTCGACCACACACCTTTCTATGCTGAGTCGGGCGGACAAGTGGGTGATACGGGCCGCTTCGTTGCGCCGGGAACTGACCACGAAGTGGCACACGTTCAAAACACTTATCAGCCGGTGAGCGGATTGATCGTTCATAAGGCTGTGGCACGCGAAGGACTTCGGATGGGCGACGTAGTAACGGCCGTGGTTGATGCTGAGCGGCGGGATGCGACGCGGCGAAATCACACCGCGACACATTTGCTCCATGCGGCATTGCGGAAGACACTGGGGACGCACGTCAAGCAGGCGGGCTCGCTGGTGGCGCCGGACCGTTTGCGTTTCGACTTCACTCATTACACGGGGCTGGGCGAGCAAGACCTGCTTGATGTTGAGGATCTGGTGAACCAGCATGTGCTGGCCAATGAGGAAATGCAAACCCAGGTGATGGACCTTGACGCCGCCGTTAACACCGGCGCCATGGCCCTGTTCGGGGAGAAATATGGCGACCAGGTGCGGGTGGTTTCGGTGGGCGACGGCAGCTATTCGCGCGAACTTTGCGGCGGGACGCACGTGCGCAGGACAGGTGATATTGGGCTGTTCAAGATTGTGTCGGAAGGTAGCGTGGCCGCGGGCACGCGCCGCATCGAGGCATTGACGGGCACTGGCGTGCTCGATCAGCTACGACGGCAGAGCAGGTCCTTGGCGCAGGCTTCCGAGGCGTTGCACGCGAAACCCACCGAACTGATCGAGGCCATTGCGAAGCTTTCCGAGAGCGAGAAGAAGCTTCGCAAGGAAGTTGATGCGCAGCAAATGAAGAACGCGGCATCGGCGGCCGGTGACTTGGTGCAGCAAGTGCGCGAGATCAAGGGCGTGCGGGTGTTGGTGGCCCGTGTCGAGGTTACGGAGCGCTCCGCCATGCGCCAGATGATTGACGATCTGCGCGGCAAGATTCAGTCCGGGGTCATTGTGCTGGGCAGCGTGGCCGAGGGAAGAGTTTCCCTGATCGCGGCGGTAACGAAGGACCTTACTGCCAAGCTCGACGCTGGCAAGATCGTGAAGCAGGCAGCGGCGTACGTCGAAGGTTCGGGCGGTGGACGCAAAGACCTGGCCGAAGCTGGCGGCAAGAACCCCTCGAAGCTCGACGAAGCCCTCCAGGCATTGCCGGGAATCATCGAGCAGATGCTCTAACTCGGATTGCTCATCAGAATCTCAGTTCTGGGGGTGGCTGGCAATGCGGCCCTGCGCACCGCCGTTTATTTATCTTGACAAAGAGTGAAAGTAGGCTAGACTGGAATAGTGCAGATGGGCGCCGGTTTCCTTACCAACGGCAAGGGCAGGAGCGTGCGCCCTTTGCCAGGAGAAGAGAAGGTAATCGCCATGCTGCCTTTCGCGGCTCAAATCGCCCCAGATTTCCTGATGACATCCCGTCCTTCTTGTTCTTTCGCGGGAAAACCTCCAAAGCTGAGAACATGCTGAAGACAAAGGATCGCCGGACCCCTCTTTTCATCCCGCGAAGCTGATAACAAACTGAAAATAAGCCAGTTGTTTTAGTTTATTACAATGTGAGAATGGCATGACAAATTGTCAATCAGGGGCGCGCACTTCATTGCCCGCTCGCCGCGAAGAAGCGGTAAGAAGTTTGGGGTGACCGGAATTCTACACAGCGGAGATTTCTTCCATAAGCGTGCGCGCATCAGGGGGCCGGTTCTTGGGGTCCTTTTGAATCATTCTCATCACCAGGCTGGCGACGCTGGGAGGAATATTTAGTTCGGGACGAACCTGCTCAACGGGGAGTGGTGCTTCCTGTACCTGGCGCAGGGCGATTTCAATCCCCTCGCCTTCAAAGGGCCTGCGCCCAGTCAGCATTTCGTAGAAGACGATTCCCAGCGAGTAGATATCCGACGCCGGCACGTAAGCCTGGCCGGAGATTCTTTCCGGCGGCATATAATGGAGCGGGGCAAGCAATCCTGTCGGCATGTCGGAATCCGAAAGCTCCGGCAAGGCGTCTTTCACACGGTCCAGGCTGAAATCAAGGAGTTTCGTCTGCTCCGATTTGGCAGCGCCAGTCAGCAGGATGTGTTCCGGCTTGATCTCGCCGTGCATCATTCCCACCTGCTGTCCCGCGTCGAGAGCGAATGCGACTTCCCACACAATGCGCGAGGAGCGGGCAACACCGAGGGAAGTTTCCTGATCAATGACTTTCCGCAAGTTCGAGCCCCGCAAGTATTCCGTCACCAGGAACAGCACTCCGTCTTCCGCCTGGCCGAGGTCAAGGGTACGCACGACGTGAGGATGCTGGAAGCGCTGCATGCGCTGGCAATACTCGGAAAGCGCATTGATGAGGTCGGCGGTTGGAAGATTCCAGGGAGTAACGAGCTTTAGGGCACAAATATCGCCGCTGCTTGTATCCAGCGCGGTATAGATCGGCCCCAAGCGGACCTCCGCGATCTTGTCGAAGATCTTGTATCGTTGGGCAACCAGGCTCCCCTTCTTCCACCCCTCGAAGAAAGCGGGCGAGTTGGTGGACTCGCCCAAGCTTCTTTCTCCTGTAGCGCGGGTTGCAGGGGCAGCCACGGGAGTGACTGACGGGCTTGTTCTTTCGCAGGCCTCAATCGCTTTGATGACAGCGGCGGCATTGGCAGGGCGGCGCGCGCGGTCTTTCTCCAGCATCGACATCACGAGGTCGGCGAGACAGGTGGGAATGCGCAGGCGGGCGGCGTCTTCGTGCAGCGGCCGGGGAGCTTCACCCACATGCGCCAGGAACCATTCCGCCTGCGAGTCCGCGTGGAAGGGCAGGGTGCCGGTCAGCATTTCGTAGAAAACGATTCCAAGAGAATAAAGGTCGGAGCGGCCGTCCAGGTCCTTTTGGCGAACCTGCTCAGGCGACATGTATTCCGGTGTGCCGATGGCGTAGACCGTGCCCGTGGCGGCCAGGCTCATGGCGCCGGCCTCATCCTTCAGCCGGCCTTCGCGAAGTTTGGTAATGCCGAAATCCAGAACCTTGACGAGGTCCCCTCCTTCACCTTTTATCAAAGCAATATTTTCAGGTTTGATATCCCTGTGGATAATGCCCAAGTCATGCGCAGCGCCCAGGGCCGAGGCCACTTGCTTGGCGATCGAGCAGGCGCGCGGGATCGGCATAATCCCCTCGCGTTGAAGGACATCGCGAAGCTCACGACCGTCAATGAACTCCATCACGATGCAGTGGCGGCCATCTTCGGTTTGGTCCACGTCGTCGACTCGGACGGCATTGGGATGTTGCAGGCGTCGAGCCACAAAGGCTTCGCGCAGGAAACGCCGGACGAAATCCTCGTGTTGCATCAGCGCCGGGTCCATCACCTTCAGCGCGCGCACTTCGTTGAACAGCAGGTGGAGTGCTTTATAGACATGACCCATCCCGCCCTTCCCGACCTTGGCGAGGATACGATACTTGTTGCGGATCGTCGTGCCGACGGCGTACACCGTGGGATCGTCCAACTCCGCGCCGTCGAGTGGGCAGAAGGCAAACTCATCCGGATAAGGCGTTTGGCAGGAAGTGCAGCGTTTCATCGCAGGGGACCTACAAAAACAGCACAGTATAACACCACGAAGGCTATAGCAATCAATTGTCTTAATGGCTGGGATGGACCAGGTCAATTGACCATTGCCAAAGAGCAAGAGATCCGGGGACTGGCAACCGTAGGCAGGGACGTGGTTGTTATGTAATGGGCGGTAGCTGGAGGGAAGGGAACAGCCGCAGCAGAATCTTACTGGACAGGCGACGCCAAGCTTGGCAGAATGGTTATCACGTTCAATTCGGGGCGTGGCGCAGCCTGGTAGCGCGCTTGCCTTGGGCGCAAGAGGTCCGCGGTTCGAATCCGCGCGCCCCGACCAACAATCCAAAGTGATGAGTTTCAGCAAGCCATTTGCAAGAAGTACAAATTCGTACAAGCTAGGTACGCCACAGAACATCCACCAGCTTTGAGGCCGCTTCCTGCTTGGCCGATGTGATGGATTGGGTGTAGATATTCATAGTTGTCTGGATGTCAGCGTGGCGCAAGAGATCCTTGTGAACGGCTGGAGTTGTGCCCAGGGCATGAATTAGGGTTGAAAAGGTGTGCCTAAATGTATGCCAGCCAATATGGCCGATTCCTGCTTTTGCCGCTGCGGGCTTGAGATGGTCGGTAAGAATCCCATCCGGCCAGCGGGGTCTCCCGCTTGCGCCTGCAAAGATGAAATCCGAATCAGCCGGGTTGGCCGCATGTGCTTTGTGCGCTAGAAGGACCACGGCTAGGTCGGGGTCAAGGGGGAGAGTGCTCTCCGAGGCTTCCGTTTTGGTCGGGTAGATTTCACCTTCTACGCAGCTCCGCTGAATTTTGATAGTGAGGTTGTCGAAATCAACGTCCCCCCATTGCAGGCCGAGGAGTTCGCAAACCCGTAAACCCAAGCAAGCGATGGTTATGACCATCGTCTTGTAAGGCTCGAAGAGTTCACCCACGAGGGCCTTGAACTCCGCCGGCGTGAGGATTCGGGGTGTCTTTAGCCTCTTTCTCGACTGGTGAACGAGGTCGATAGGGTTTCGTTCCATGATCTCCCATCGAATTGCGGCTTGGTACACTGTATGGGATCAGGCGCGAATCCGGAACAGAATGTACTTGGTTCTCCGGCCGGTGAGCCATTATTGAATGGGACAAAAACGACCTGATACCCGTTCCAGATGCGTCGATTCCAGGAACCGTGCTCAGCGACAAATGCACCGTGTCTGTGGGACGAAATGAACAGTTGTCCTTCATGGAAAACGAAACGCAGCGGTGCAACGCGTGCACCCTGCAACACGTCCGAGACAATCGCTTTTGCTAAAAGGTTCGATCCCACCGCTACTTGATAACCTGCGTGCGAGCCGATATAACTGCAAGGGCACTCGTGCGCTACGCGGCCATGTTGGAATGGGCAGAAAGCAAAGCATTCAGGTTATGGTAGAGTTTGCGTTCTGCTTTTCCTGTGCGCAGGGGAGTTTGCTGACGAACCCGATGATTCAAAAGAGACAAGTCGACGCTTCATTTGGCCAGCCGCGTATTTCCTCCACAATTCAAAAAAAGATCGGCCAGATTAACTGGGAAGTGATAAAAACAAAGCTTCTCGGTGTGGCTTGCGCATTGCTCTTGGGGGGCCTTTTGGTGGCAGGACTCTGGCCATTTCATTCCCCCAAGAACCAAGTGACATGGCTCGCTGGTGGCAACGGTTTGCACTTTGGAAGCCATGGGACGATCCTGAGTTCCGGCAAATTCAAGGCGACAAATTCGCAGGAGAATGCCCCTTGCAGCGTGGAGGTCTGGTTAGCGCCCGACTCTACTGCTGGCGGGGGCACTCTTATTGCATTCTACGCTCCTGGAAGCCCCCGGCAGTTCTCGCTGCAACAATCCATTTCCGACCTCGCCTTGCGGGTTGACATTCGCGATGGGCGCTATCGAACCCGAACCACCAGATTCTATGTTGGAGACATATTCCGTCGGGGGAAGCCGCTGTTTATAACGGTCGCGTCAAACGGCGGGCGGACGTCAGTCTATATTGACGGTGAACTGGTCGGAACAGCCCCCAAATTTCCTCTTTCCGAGAGGGATTTTGAAGGCGAACTCGTAATCGCCAACTGGCCCATAAAAGATGATAGCTGGTCAGGCCTTTTGCAGGGGCTTGCGATTTATGACCAAGAGCTCTCTTCGGCGCAGGTCATTCGCCACTATCAGTCATGGATGGAAAAGGGACGACCAGACGCTTCCGAAAATGAGGGTGCCGTGGCGCTTTATCTGTTTGATGAACGCGCGGGTCGTGTCATCCATAACCAAGTGCACTCGGGACCTGATTTGTATATTCCGGAACGTTATATGGTCCTAGATCAGGCTTTCCTCGAGCCGTTCTGGGAGGAATTCCATCCGAACTGGAGCTATTGGAATGACGTCCTGATCAACATTGCAGGTTTTGTTCCCTTTGGGTTCCTTTTCTGTGCCTACTTTTCGCTGGCCGAACGGATCAAAAGGCCTGCACTGGTCACAATCCTTCTAGGGTTCATGATCAGCCTCACGATCGAGTCTTTACAGGCATTCCTGCCGACGCGGGACTCCGGCACTACAGATCTTATGACAAACACCTTGGGCACTTGTCTCGGGGTTTGGCTTTATCGATCGAACTTTTGGCGAGTCCCATTCGCGAGAATCTGGACGCGCATAGTGGAGACTAGGTCATTGACCGCATGAAAAGATTCTATAATATATTGTTTTTGGGGAACCT
>CAYTMD010000011.1:0-31310 GCA_964438685.1 uncultured Acidobacteriota bacterium | reverse complement strand
GCAGAGAGGCTACTTGGGCTTCGACGTTGGCGCCGGTGCCGTCGAATGCGCCGCCATAGAATATCGATAATGGACATAGATAGACTGTTGACAACTTGACCCCTATCGGGAGTTCAGATATTCTATGGCAGCCTATTGGAAAGTTGATCCAAGAGGATCGGGTGTCCAGGTGGAACGAGCGTGGAAACCTCGTTCCTCTTAGAGTTTCCCCCTCGATTACCGGCGGGGCATTTTATCCTTATGTGCAATTACTCAAGAAGTCTCCAGGCTGAGTGTGGCTAGGCAGGCTGCGGAAAAACCTTCCCGTGCTGTCCTCTCGAGCGGAGCGAAGGATCTTGCTGTGTCAATTTTCAATGTAATGCGAGGTCCCTCGTCGCCTGTGGTTTTACAGGATGACAATGTCAGCGGGCTCATACGCAGCCTTGGAGTTCGGGGTGGAGTATGCAGCGCAGTGGCGCGGAATCGGGAAATAACTTAGCCAAGTCAGAAGGAGAAGGTTGGGAGGATTTCCTCCCTCTTGCTCGTCTCATTCTGTCCGCCTTTTGCGCGATCGCCGTCAGCCTCAATCCTGCAAGTCTGGGACGGAATGCTGACGCAAGTCGACTGTTGATTTTCGCATATTTAATATACAGCCTAATCAATCTAATAATCATTCGGCTTCACCGGCAGCCCGGTTTGGTATGGGGGTTGTGTCTAGATGTTACAGAAGTAGTCATAGTTGCCTCGATTGTAATGTTAACGGGCGGAGGCCGGAGCGCCTGCTTCGGACTGTATCTATTTGCACTTTTTGCTGCTGCCTGTAAACGGGCCTTTAACGGCGCCCTGTTGACCTCTTGTGTGTGTGTAGTGGTTTTGTTCTCAGATTTTATCCTTCCTGCCTCATGGTCCGGGCTCGCGCCGCAGTTCGACGTGGGCACTTCTTTTGTTGCCACGTTGACCTTGGCCGCTAGCCTGATCGTTTCAGCCTGCCTGCTGGGCCTTCTCGTGGGAAGAAACAGGAAAAGGTATGGGGACGCACTGATCATCACGCGGCTCGTTCGAAGTGTCATTCCTGATCCAAGCTTCAGGTCAACCCTCGGAAACACTTTAGAATCAGTGCGGGAACACTTTGACGCCGACCTGATTCGCCTGGCGATCCAGGAGATAAGAGGTGAGCAGGCCCTCGCTTGGGAGGTGACGTGCCTCACTGAGAAGAACGCTAAAGGGGCTAAGTCATGGAAACTATCAGAATCCGCGCGGCGGGCACCTTTCGCTATGCCACCGGAAAACGTCTTGGGCCGGCTCGGACTTGGTCATGTGGCGCCCGAGGTGGGGCCTGGGGTTCCGGCCGCAGGGAGCCCGAAGCGTGGAACGCATGGTGCCCTGTTGTCCGGACTGCGTCGCTTCTCTGCTCCGATAAAATATCCCGAAGAATTCTATGATTTGCGCATTGCCACCGAGCGGCACACGCCGGTTTTGGGCTCCTGGTCGCTGATTGCCACGTCATTCTTATTCGAAGGGAAGTGGCTCGGGCGCCTCACAATTTACAACCCTCGAAAGGGACGCAGCCCAAGCGCGGATGAGATGTTTCTGGGGGCCTTGGTGCGGCAGGTTGCTCCCGCGGTATACGGTAAGTACCTTGTGGGGCGTCTGCGTTCACGTGCCCAGGCCAGGGAGCGGGTGCGCCTCTCTCAGGATCTTCACGATGGGATTATTCAGTCGCTGCTGGGGATGGAAATGCAGATTGATGTCCTACGACGAACCCAAGGGGTTGCGTGTCAACACTCCTGCTCTATTTTGGCCATGGGTCGCTTGCAAGAAGTTGTGCACGACGAGATTGCAAATTTGCGGGAGGAGATGCAGCGAATAAGGCCGCTGGACATCAAGCCTGGCCGCCTTTTGGATTGCATGGTGGGGACTGTGGAAAAGTTCCGGAGGGAGCTAGGAGTATCGGCTAGTTTTATTGCGGAATCTCAAGAGGTTCTCTTGCCACCTCGTGTTTGCACAGAACTGGTGCGCATTGTTCAGGAAGCGCTGGCAAATGTCCGCAAGCACAGTGGAGCGCACAAGGTGCGTGTGGTCTTTGGCCGCGAAAATGGGCATTACAAGCTCTCCGTGGAGGATGATGGCTGCGGATTCGGGTTCACAGGGCGCCTATCGTCTCCAGCCCTCGAGGCTTCATCGAATTGCCCGGTGGTCATCAAGGAACGTGTAGATGCAATCGGCGGTGAACTCATGATAGAATCAGTTCCAGGTTCGGGCGCACGATTAGAGATTCTTGTCCCGCTAACTCACAATGATAGAGCCTCCAGCGACGATTGACATATTCATTTCGGACGACCACTCAATGTTTCGAGAGGGTTTGCGGAATCTGCTGGAATCTGAGCCTGGGTTGCGAATTGTGGGTGAAGCTGCAGATGGTGAGGAGACTGTCAGGCTGGTCCCTAAACTCAACCCGCATGTCCTTCTCTTGGATCTCTCGCTACCCAAGGTGAACGGCCTTGAAGCCCTGCGGGAGCTCAGCAAACTGGAAATCCAAACACGTACCATCGTACTGACCGCGGAAATCGAAAGCGATCAGATCGTCGAAGCGCTGCAATTGGGGGCGCACGGCATTGTCTTAAAAAGCTCTGCCATAGATGTTCTTCGCAAGAGCATTCGTTGCGTGAACGATGGTCAGTATTGGGTAGGCCAAGAAGGTGTTTCGGGCCTTATCCAGGCACTACGCACGATGAAGCCTTCCATCAGTTCTTCAGCAGGCAGGGCAGATTTCGGTCTTACCTCCCGCGAGAAGCAGGTCTTAACACTCATAGGTGCCGGCTATACGAACAAGGATCTGGCGCGAGAGTTAAGCATTAGTGAGAACACTGCGAAGCACCACGTCACAAATATATTTGACAAGCTTGGAGTCTCTAACCGCTTGGAACTGCTGCTTTTCGCTACCGAGCATCGGTTGATTAACTCGGACTAGATCTGCCTGCGACTTTACCCAATCCTCCCTCCCCACACCTCTTTCTACGATGTCCTACCGTACGATAGCACTAAAGGGTGCCATGGCGTGGGGCCCTATAGTGCCATACCTGTCCGACCATCGGGCCATTGGAATAACCCATAGACCAAGTAGACTCAAGACACTCTGATACAAATGTTTAGGAATGGCTGATTAAGCATTCGGTGACCTAAGAAGTTGGTTGATGGAAGGCTTACAGGAAAGGCGAATCTGTAAGTCACGGGGCGGAGCTGCATATTTACTTAAGACGTATAGGTCATGAAGTTATACTATCAGCTTATGGGAATTCCTTTGTACCGACGGACCTTTCCAAGTATTTGTCAAAAGAGTCCTCATTAACCCCCAAAAAACGCATTACAAACAGGCCTGAATTTTCGGGCTTAGCGCATGGGGGCAGCAAGCAGTTCGAGATGTGATGCTGCGCAGATTGCTTTCAAGGGGCCATAAAGACTATGCTAAATAAGACCTCATCTCAGGACACCGGGCGTGCCAAGCGATTCCCACTTCGGCTCCCCGTGTATTTTCGCGAATTGGATAGCCCGACATGGTTGGAGGGAACGACGGAGAATATCAGCTACACGGGGATGCTATTCCTGTCGTCTTCCGCATTGGCATTGGAAAGCACTCTCGATTTGAAGCTCCGGCTTGGCGTCGGCACAAAGGGCAGAATGCCTCCGGAGGTTCTTTGTAAGGGCGTGGTCGTGCGTCAGGAGCAACGGCGCGCGCAAGAGGCTTCCGTCGCCCTTGCTGTTGCGATACGAGATTTTAGCATTGTCCGTCATCTTTCACGGGGGAGGAGCTCCGTTGGGGATGCTTGAGAAATTTGTTCCCCTCGAAAATAGGGCGATACTGGATATAATGACCGCAGGTCCAGATTTGTTGAATGTAGTCACGATGCCCGGTTTTTCCTGCTGAAATCAGTTTTCTTGAGTGGAAGGTAGGGTTTGATGGTAAATAATGAGGAAAACGATATCCTTGCCGGAACCCCTACTGCACCCTTGTGGCACGCGCTTTACACCCGCCATCAGCACGAGAAAGTGGTGGCCCAAGCCCTTTCAGGTAAGGGATTCGATGTGTTCCTTCCGCTATATCGGAGCGTTCATCGGTGGAAGGACCGTCAAAAAGACCTAATGCTTCCGCTCTTTCCAAGCTACGTCTTCATCCATGGTGGTCTCGATCGGATGTTGAGCATTGTGACGACGCCGGGCGTCCACTTCCTGCTTAGCTGGGGCGGGCGTCCAGCGGATATTCCTTCAGAAGAGATCGCGTCTGTACGCCGTTTGGTCGAAGGCCCTCTACAGGTTGAACCATACCCATTCCTCAAGTGTGGGGACTTGGTCCGGATCAAATCGGGGCCACTGGAAGGAATTCAGGGATTCCTTGTCCGCAAGACGCGGGGGGTTCGTTTGGTCCTCTCAGTGGAAATGCTCTCGAAATCCGCCGCCGTTGAGGTGGAGTTGAGCCTGGTTGAGCGTGTGCACTCTGCTGAATCAAATCACAAGGAAGGGCGAGGGACAGCTCCGGGTTCATCCTCTCCAGCGTTGAATCGTCCTCGTGTTTTCCTCGCCGACTAATAGAAAGCGGATTGTGACAATGTCGACAAGCAGCTTCAAGGGTTGGTTCGGAATATTATTGCTGCCGGTATGCCTTGCATTTGCCATCAGCTGCGCTTGGGGATCCGATTCCGCGAAACCCATTAGAATTCCGGGGGCCGCAATGGCCAGTTGGGTTGAACAAGGCGGCGGAAAAACGTCCGAACAGCCCAGCGCCAAGACCACCGTTGATGACTACACGATTGGACCCTCTGACGTTCTGGCAATTAATGTGTGGAAGGATGCCGAACTCACACGCACTGTACCCGTGCGTCCGGATGGCAAGATCTCCCTCCCACTGATTGGTGAGCTGGAAGTAAATGGTTTGACGGCTCACGACGTCCAGCGGTTGGTGGCTCAGAGATTAAAAGAGTACATTGCCAACCCTCAAGTCACTGTGAGCGTCCAAGAAATGAAGAGCCGGACGTACATCGTCGTCGGCAAAATCTCAAAGTCCGGGTCATATCAACTGGACAAGCCCACGACCGTACTTGAGGCCATTGCCATTGCAGGCGGTTTAATGGAATTCGCTAAGCCGAACAAAATTTACGTTATAAGGCGCACGGGGGACGGTTCCAGCATCAGGCTTCCATTCGATTATAAGAAAGTGATCAATGGACGCAATCTTGACGAGAACATTGACCTCAAGGGCGGCGACACGATTGTTGTCCCGTGAGAGGGAAGATGCGCACCATTTCGAATATGAGGATTGAGCCATCGACAATAGTAGGTAACGGTTGCGCTGTGGCGGAGTCATATTCCGCTTGGAGGTAGAAATACTTGGGCGAACAAGACGAAGGTTTGGATGTAATGATCAGCAAGCTTCTACGAGTGGCGATCAAGCGCCGCTGGTGGTTGATTGTGCCCACGGTCGTGGTGGCGTTGGGCGCCTGTGCCGCGACGAGGGTACTCCCTAATCATTACACCTCACAAGCCACAATCTTTGTGACCCACCAGCAAGTGCCGGAACGCTACGTGACTCCCAATAGCACCTCTGATGTTCGAGAGGCGCTATTAATCATGACCGACTCAATTCTTTCCCGCACTCAGTTGCTTCAGATCATCAACGAATTCGACCTCTATCCCAAAGACCGGAAGCGTTTGGCGCCCGAAGACTTAATCGAATTGATACGAAGCAATATTTCGATTGAACCCATGGGAAAAGGGACTGAGACCAAAGACCTTAATTCCTTTATGATTTCCTTTACGAATACCGATCCGCATGTTGCTCAAGAGGTTACCAGCAGGCTCACAACTCTCTTCATTCAGGAAAACCTAAAGACGCGTGAAGCGCAATCCTCGGGAACGACGGACTTTCTCGATGAGCAACTCCAGACTGCTGCCGCAGATTTGAATCAACAGGAGAGTCGGGTTCGGGACTTTAAGATGCACTACCTCGGCCAACTGCCCGAGCAACAGGGGGGAAATCTCGCAATACTTACCGGACTGCACGCCCAACTTCAGAATACGTTGACTGCTATAAATCGCGCCCGTCAAGAACGGGCCTACACGGAATCGCTCCTCTCCCAGTACCAGAATCTGACTGCCGCTGGGGTCGCGGCGCCCGGGGGAGCAGTCGTCAGCCCAATCGAAGCAAAAAAGGCCGAGTTGACTCGTCTCAAAGATGAAAGAGCCAATCTGGCGGCAACCTACACGGACAGATATCCTGACGTTGTGAAAATGGATGGAGAAATAAAGGAGGCAGAAGCCGCCCTGGCAGCATTGATGAAAGGGGCGGAACCTGCGAAGGGCGCAACGACTAAGAAAAGCGTCAATTCGGCCATTCCCCCTGAGGGAAACGCAACTACTGCGCAACTCAAGAGTCAATTGGAAGCAAACCGGTTGGAGATTCAAAATGCCGAGGCGGAGCAAAAGCAGATTGAAGCGAGGATTGCGGAATACCAAAGCCGTCTCAACGTGACCCCTGTTCGTGAGCAACAACTCGCTGATATCCTGCGCGACTATGACTTATCAAAGAAGAACTACGACGATTTGCTAGGCAAGAAGACACAATCCGAGTTGGCCACGAGCCTCGAAAGACGCCAGCAGGGCCAGCAATTTCGCATTGTCGACCCGCCCAGCCTGCCGATGAAGCCCTCCGGTGCGGACCATGTGAAAATCAGCCTGGGAGGACTAGCCGCGGGGCTCGCCATTGGCGTGGCCTTGGCTTTTCTGGTTGAGACTATGAATCACTCGCTCCTTGATGAGCATGAGTTGCGCCGGATTTTTACCTTTCCCTTGTTGGTGGGAGTACCGATGCTGGTGAGCAAGGTTGAACTACGAAGGCGATCGAGGGTAGCGGTGCTCGAATGGTTGGTGGGGACTACTTTGTGCTTGCTTGTTTGCGCAACTGAATTCTATGTCTATCGCCGGGGTTAGAAGAGTGCGACGTCGCTCCTCCCACGGTCTAGGGATGGAGACCCCGATGGGAGTTCGTAACCGCTATGTCTGATCGCATTCTGAAGCCAGAGATTGAGAAAGATGATGTTACCTCCACGCAAGATCTTCTCCAGGCATTGGAGAGAGATGACGTGTATTTGCCCGTTGCCACTGAAGTCAGCCCTGTTCCTGCAGAGAGCCGTGTAATTGTGCACAACGACCCCAGGAGTCCGGGTGCGGATCGATTCAAATTGGTGCGGATACGCCTCAATAACATTCAGAAGACGAAGAAGTTGAAGAACCTCCTTATTACCAGTCCTTTGCCGGGTGATGGAAAGTCCACGGTCGCTTTGAATCTTGCCACTGCACTGTCCGAAAACGGAAAGACACCCGTGCTCTTGCTAGAGGCCGACGTCTACCGACCCGTACTCGTCAAAAGACTGGGTCTCAATCCGTGGCCTGGACTGACCGAGTGTTATCAGCAAGGTAGTGACCCGATGCTGGCGATCAGGAAAATCGATCCGCTGGGATTCTATTTGTTGCCAGCAGGGCAGGCGATGGAGGATGGCAGCAGCCTTCTCCAGTCGAGCTTTGCCTCGGAGTTGATCAAAGCCCTTTCTTCGAGTTACTTTAATTGGATTCTGATCGATTCACCTCCCACGACCCCTATTGCTGACATCCTTGTCCTGAAAGCACATGCTGAAGCCACTTTGTTAGTTGCTCGCGCCGGGAAAACACCCCGAGAGGCGATCGAGGAGACGACTCGGAACCTGGGGCGTGATCACATTATCGGGATCATTCTCAACGGGGTGGAAGGGCTCGATCGTGTCTACTCCAAGTACTATGGATATGGGGCATCAGAACCTCATAAGAAGTCGAAGAAATCTGGAATGATCGAGGGCTTGGGATTGAATGAACATGAGAAGTGAATTCAGGCAGCCACTACCCATGTTCTGGTGGGCCTTAACCTGGGCATGGGCTAAGGCCTCATCTTCTATCTTTCCACCCAAACCTTCACGTCTGATTTCTCGCGAGGATTGCCGGCCACTACACTAAACTTCTTCCATGTCCGTGTTTCGGCAGGCACGTTCGGTTTTCTTCATGCCTTACACCCGGTAATAGATCGCCATCCTCGGATCGACAACGTCATTGCTAGCTGATGGGGCCCCAGAGCAGTCGGGTGATGCCCTAATAAGGTGACGGTATCGAGAGAACCCATACTCACCGCTAATAATTCTTCTGTTTAGAGTCGAAACTATACGCAAGCCTGCTGAGCAACGAGGTCATATGAATGATCATTCATCCTCCCGCCGCTTGCTCAAGCCTTTACTTGGCACACCAAGCGAAGGTTTGGGTCGATTGAGGGAACCAATTGGTCCGGGGTTGGGGTACAACTCTCGTCCAAATCACCTGGGTGTGGAGTCTCCTCTCCGCAGAGATCCAGCACGGAGGGATGGCGAACGCATCAGCATCCTCATTGCGGATGATCATCCGATTTTCCGCGATGGTTTGCGGAGACTTATTCAATCCCAACCAGGACTTTCAGTAACTGGGGAATCGTCCGTTGGGGCGGATGTCGTTAGATTGGCCCGCGAACTCAAGCCCGACATTCTGATCCTTGACCTCGGTTTACCCCGGCGCGCCGGGCTCCAAGTCTTGAATGACCTGGCAAGTTCTACACCCACCATACCTACCCTTGCGATGGCGGAGGCGATGGAAGAAGATGCGATTGTTGAGGCCTTTTATCTTGGGGCACGAGGTATCGTTTTGAAGGAGTCGCCGCGCGAGGTTTTGCTGGATAGCATTCGCTGTGTGATCGAGGGGAAGTACTGGCTGGACCATAAGAGTGTCCCGATTGTAATTCAGGCATTACGTAAGTCCCTCCCTTCCCAGAACGGCGGTGGACGTGCAAATCATCATGGACTGACGCCATGCGAATTGAAGATCGTGGGAAGAATCGCGAACGGCTCCTCCAATAAGGAGTTGGGTGTGGAATTCAATATGAGTGAGAGAACTGTCAAACACCACCTGACGAATATTTTCAACAAGCTGGGAATTTCTGGTCGAGTGGCACTTGCGGTTTTCGCTCTCGAAAATGGTTTGGTTAACAGAGGCCAACGGAACGCAGATGAACGGTCGGTGGAATCTTTGGCAATGGCCCATTGAGCTATGGTCGAATGGGCCAAGATAGGCAGAATGCAACAGGTCTGTGAACAGTGATATCAATGGCAGAAAACCTTGACTTGCAGAAAGCAGGTTCTTTTCCTTTCCGAAAAGATTGCAGACACTCCATGACGAGAAGGAACCTTTATTTCGCATTCGCCACGCTGGTCGCGGCTGGACTGTATTGGACGCCGCTGAAGTCTCTGGTGACATCTTCATTACAAAGTGAAGTCTACGCTTACACTGGCTTGATACCAGTTTTGAGCGCGTTTCTCATCTACCTGGAGAAGGAGCGGATATTCTCACGCGTTCGCTACGATTTCGGGATTGGATCGGTCTTGGTCCTCATAGCGCTCATCATTCGAGGGTCCAACTTGAAGTATGGGAGTGCACTGAATCCAACTGATGCATTTTCCCTGCTTACTCTCTCTTTCGTTGTGCTGTGGATAGGGGTCTTCGTTTTGTGTTACGGCGCAATGACTCTTCGGGCCGCCACCTTTCAATTGTCCCTTCTCGTCTTAATGGTCCCTTTCCCGCAGGCCTTCTTGGAAAAATCGATTCTCGTCCTGCGGGGTGGCGCTACTCAGGTGGCGGGGATTCTCTTCAGGTTGGGCGGCGTCCCGGTTTTCCAGAATGGATTCAGGCTTTCGTTGCCCATTACCGATTTGGAAGTTGCCGAGCAGTGCAGCGGCATTCGATCTGGCCTGTCCCTCTTTATTACCGGCCTTTTGGCGGGCCACCTTTTCCTTCGTACTCCTTTGAGGAAACTCTGCTTGGCTCTGGCGACATTCCCGATTACGGTCATCAAGAACGGCCTTAGGATTGTGACGATTTATTGGCTTACGATTCACCCGGGCATGGGATCCCTGGTTGCTTGGGTGCACAGATACGGCGGGATCCCTTTCTCCTTCTTGGGGCTTTCGCTAGTGGCTTTGCTCGTTATCATCTTGCGGAAATTTGAAGAGACTTCGTTCGGAAGTCGGAGGATAATGGCCGGGCGAGCAGAGGTTCGAGTAAAAACCTTACCCCCGACCCTTGACTTGACATGCTAGACAAAAAGCTCGACCCAGCTAACGTTGGAAAGTATATAAATCACAGGGGCCCTTTCTGGAAAGAGACACTATGGGTCTTCATATTCTCTCTGACTTTCATCGCACTATTTCCCATCGGCGCAGCAGGACAGGCCGCCGCACCTGGCGCAACGGCCCCGGCCCAAGCGGGCGTCTTGGGCACCGGCGCCCAGACCCCACTTCGGTTCGCCGGGGAGTCCGTGCCGGAAAATCAGGCGTCGCTCAGCTTCGGCACCTCAGCCTTTTACGACGACAACGTGCTGTCAACGGGCACACAACGACTCGGCGATGAAGCGGTTTCTTTCAACTCCCGACTCGGCATTTCGAGGCGGACTGAGCACGTGACGATCAATTTTGACTACATGCCCTTTTTTATGTTGTACCGGCAAATTGATCAGTTTGATCGTCTTAACCATACTGCGAACCTGGGCCTCACCTTCCAGTTGACCTCGCGCTTCAGCCTGGGATTGCACGATACCTTCAGTTATCAAAACGGAGTCTATCCAGCGCTCACTGGACAACAGATTCTGTCTGGGCCGGTCTCGCCAACTGCCCTAAATCAGATGATTTTCTCGCCCACAACCCGAACCCTTTCAAACATGTCGGGACTGGATCTGATGTTTATAAAGAGCCGTCGCACTTCTCTTACCTTGTCCGGTGGGTACGACCAGCGCAAATTCGGGAACCAAGGCGCGGCAGGTCAGCCCTTGTATAACGATACCGGGGTGAGCGGCAGCCTGCAGTATCAATACCGTGTAACTGAAAATACGAGCTTCGGTTTTCTCGTTGTTCATCAAGACAGTACGTATCAGGGAGGCCAGGCTTTCGGTTACCGCCAACGCTCCCAGATTGAAAGCGCGTCTTTTTCCGTGGGATCCCGCCTGTCTCCGACTGTTACCGTAACCGTTTTTGGTGGTCCGCAGTACATTCGCACCATTGGTCAGTCCTCAGTGGGAATTAGTATTCCAGGGGCGTTTCAAGGCTCCGGTGGGGGCAGCATAACCAAGGAAGTTGGGAAGACTGCCCTGAATCTATCTCTCCAAAGGTCTGTTTCCGATGGTGGGGGCTTGTACACATCCGCGATAAACACCAATGCAACTTTTGGAATCCGCCGGCGGCTGGTCGGACGCTGGGAAACAGATTTGCATGGCGGCGCTGCTCGGTCGGACGCCTCCCTCTTTCAGAATGTCAATGGAAAGACTGACACTCTGATGGGAGGAATTGATTTCAGCCGTCCCCTCGGGGGTGGCGCCGTGTTCCACGTCTCCTATGACACTACCCACCAGTTGAGCAAGGGTTCATTGCCTGTCTCAGCGTCCCTTGACCGCAATCAAGTGACGATTGGTTTCGACTACCAGTTCAAACCTCTTCCCCTGGGTCGGTAAACCTACAGCAGAACTCGCAGCGATTTTCAAAGTCAGAAAAAGTTTCGAAGGTTTCAGATTCTCCGCGCGTTGGGGGCTTTGGGCCACTTGAATTGTCTGTTTTTGTTTATCTGCCGTTTAACTTAAGCACCCAACTTCTGTCATCATTTCTTCGTACAGTCAAAATCCCACCCCAAGCCACGTCATATCGCTAAACCGGCGATAGAGGATGATCACAATGATTAAGCGGATCTTCGCCTTAAGAAAACGAGTAGCGACAAACCTGGGTACAGGGCTACGGATGGAACCTACTAATGGGCACGGTACCCCCACTGAAGACAACGGGTTGTCTCTTGCACCGGAGGAGACATTCAGGAGAGTGCTGTCTCTGGAGAGAAAAAGGAGTGAGCGCTCTCGCCGACGTTTCGTGCTCATGCTTGTGCACACTGGCAAGCTTCTCCTGGCTGAGCAGGGTGAGGGAATCCTCGGCGCAATAACCAAAGTGCTTTCCCTGTCCATCCGCGAAACGGATCTGCCGGGTTGGTACAAAAAGGACTGGGTTGTCGGTGTCATTTGCACGGAGATTGGCTCGGGGAGTATCAACTCCGTACTCAGCGGTCTGCATTCCAGAGTCTTCTCCGCCATGCGAAATGACCTCACGCTGGAACAGATGAACGCGATTCACGTTTCCTTTCATGTGTTCCCGGATGACCTGGACCTCGAAAACGGCGGCCGCTCCGCAGACACCAAGCTGTATCCTGACCTATGGACAGAGAACAATGCCATCAAGGCATTTCGAGCAGTGAAAAGGACGGTAGATATCATTGGGAGTGCTTGCGCTCTCCTCGTGCTTTCTCCCCTCCTCATGGTCATTGCAGCGGCGATCAAGTTGACATCGAAAGGGCCGATCCTTTTCAAACAACAAAGGATCGGAATGTATGGAGTCGGCTTTACGTTCTTGAAGTTCAGATCAATGCATTTCCAGAGTGATGCGAAGATTCATCGCGATTTCGTTCAGCAGCTTATTGCTGCAAAGGAAGATCAGCAGTCTCCGGGTGACTCCAATGGAGTATACAAAATAAAGAATGATCCACGCGTAACGCGAATCGGCAGATTCCTCCGGAAGACAAGCTTGGACGAGCTTCCTCAATTTTTCAATGTACTGAGGGGGGATATGTCGCTCGTGGGACCACGGCCCCCTATTTCGTATGAGGTAGAGGCGTACGATATTTGGCACAGACGCCGCTTCCTGGAGATAAAGCCAGGGATTACAGGCTTGTGGCAAGTTGAGGGTAGAAGTAGCGTCAGATTTGACGAAATGGTCCGTTTGGACCTCAAGTACGCCAAGACATGGTCTCCTTGGCTGGATATCAAGATTCTCTGGCGAACGCCCAAAGCTGTCTTTCGGGGTACCGGCGCCTATTGAGGTTGGCGAAAAGGGGTTCTGTAGCGTCCAGACGATCCGCGATGCGTCGACTGTAATCGTGGAGGCTTCTGGAATCACGAATACTGGATCGGGTGCTCGTGAGCCCGAGGTAGGATACCCTCTGCAATCACCTCCCTTCTATTTCACTTTCGATCTTGCGAAGCGGATCACGGTAATGCGTTTAGGGGTGAAACAATGATTCGAATCGGTGTCATAGGTTACGGTTACTGGGGTCCAAACATCCTCAGAAATTTGCACGGCCTTGATTCGGCAAAGGTCGTTGGCGTATGCGACGTAAACCCAGAGGCGCAAAAACGCGCAAAACATGCCTTTCCGGATGTCCCGTTTTCCTCCGATCCATCTGAAATGTTGCGATCTCCAAGTGTCGATGCCGTGGCCATCGTCACTCCTGTCTGGTCACATTTCGAGCTTGCAAAGGCTGCCCTGGAAAATGGAAAGCACGTATTCGTCGAAAAGCCCTTTACCTCGAATGTGGTTCAGGCGGAGGAGTTGATCGAGTTGGCTGAGAAGAGAAACCTCAGAATTATGGTGGACCATACGTTTCTCTTCACCGGCGCGGTGAAGAAGATCCGCCAACTCATCGATCAAGGGGAAGTTGGCGATCTCTACTATTACGATTCTACGAGGGTCAATCTAGGCCTTTTCCAACACGATATTGACGTGATCTGGGATCTCGCACCTCATGATTTATCCATAATGGACTATCTCATCCACAACGAGCCCGAAGCTGTCGTCGCAACCGGTGAGGCCCATTTAAACAGCCATGCCGACGTGGCATATCTCACAGTCTATTTCCCGGAAAAGACCATTGCTCACATCAATGTGAACTGGTTGTCTCCTGTGAAGGTCCGCACCACGCTCATCGGGGGAGAGAAGAAGATGCTGGTGTGGAACGACTTGGAAGCCGACGAAAAAGTCAAAGTCTACGACAAGGGCGTGCAGATGACCAGCCAGGAAGGCGTTTACGATTTACTGGTCAGTTACCGCTCAGGAGACATGTGGGCGCCCAAGATTGAGCAGACCGAAGCATTGAAGGTCGAGCTGAAGTACTTTTTGGATTGTATCGAGAACGACCAGAAGCCCTTTAATGACGGCGTGGCTGGATTGCGTGTAATCAAATTGCTGGAAGCGGCAAAGGAATCTTTGAAGCGGAGAGGGGAGATTGTTTCCCTATGAACAATTACCAGTGCATTGCGCCGGACGTCAGGCTGGGGCAAGACGTTAAGCTCTCCAAATTCATTAATCTTTACGGCTGTGAAATTGGCGACGAGACAAAGATCGGTGCGTTCGTTGAAGTGCAGAAGAACGCCAAGATTGGAAAAAGATGCAAAATCTCGAGCCACACCTTTATCTGTGAGGGCGTGACCATTGAAGACAACGTCTTCATCGGACACAGTGTGACCTTTATTAACGACACCTATCCCCGCGCTGCTAATCCTGACGGGGCGCTACAAACCGAGGCCGACTGGAAAGTGGAGCCGACCTTGGTGAAAAAAGGGGCTTCGATTGGATCAGGGAGTACGGTTCTTTCTAAGGTAACGATTGGCGAAAACGCCATCGTGGGGGCGGGGAGCGTAATTACAAAAGACGTTCCTGCCAACGTGATTGTGGCAGGAAACCCCGCCAAATTCTTGAGAAGACTTGACCTGCAAAAGATGGAGGAGGCAAATCGTGGAAACTAATAGGATCCCATTTCTTGACCTCGTTACTCCCCATAGGGAGTTAAGAGATGAATTGTCGGCTATTTTCGGCCGTGTCCTGGATACGGCAGGCTTTATTGGCGGCCCGATGGTGGAGGATTTCGAACGTGGTTTCGCCAAGTTCTGCGACACTCAGCACTGCGTCGGCGTGGGTAGCGGTACTGATGCCCTCCGCTTCGCTCTAATCGCGGCGGGTGTCAAGCAGGGCGATGTGGTTGTAACGGTCCCGAACACCTTCATTGCCACGACGGAAGCGATTACCCAAGCTGGTGCCACGCCCGAATTTGTGGACGTCGACGAGCGCACTTACAGCATGGATCCTGAACAGCTTCGCAAGTATCTTCAGGTCGAGTGCAGCGTAGATGGAACCACCGGGCGGGTTTTTAGCAAGCGGCTCGGCAGGCCGGTAACCGCGGTTGTCCCCGTCCACCTTTACGGGCAAACAGCGGATATGGATCCCATCATGGACCTTGCTGAGCGCTTCGGCCTGCAAGTGATAGAAGATGCCTGCCAGGCCCACGGAGCGGAGTATTTCTCCAAACGGCAGGGTCGCTGGCTGAAGGCAGGATCGATGGGTCGCGCGGCAGCCTTCAGCTTTTATCCGGGCAAGAACCTGGGGGCCTGTGGCGAAGCGGGCGCAGTCACGACAAACGACGGTGATGTTGCTCGCAAAGTCCGAATGCTTCGCGATCACGGCCAGGCGAAGAAGTACTATCACGATATGGAAGGATACAACGGTCGGATTGATTCCATCCAGGCTGGAATCTTGAACGTCAAGCTCCGGCACCTTGCGGCGTGGAATGAAAAGCGTCGCGAATGCGCGTCGCGATATCAGGAGCTCTTAAATGAGGCCGCGGACGGGATAAAGCTTCCCTGTGAGCCTTCTTGGTCGAAAGCAGTCTTCCACTTATACGTGGTCCAGGTCCATAAGCGCGAAGAACTTATGAACCACCTGAGTGCGGCGGGTATTGGAAGTGGAATTCATTATCCCATTCCCCTCCATCTGCAAAACGCTTACAAAGACCTTGGCTACCATGAGGGGAGTTTCCCGGTGTCCGAAAGGGCTGCTTCGCAAATCCTTTCGCTGCCCATGTTCCCGGGACTTACCTATGAGCAGCAGGATCGAGTTGCGCAGAAGGTGCTGGATTTCGTCTACGCGGATCCAGCCATGGGAGTTTCTGCACCAACTCGCATTGCAAGTCTGGCTTCCCAGGCCGGGTAGGGAGCCCCAATTTGTTCACCTATGAACCTCTGAGTGGGGTTCGTCTGTTTCGTTGGGATGGATTTCGGCAATCGTATTCATTAGCAGCACGCCAAAATCGAGCTTCCTGAATAGCTTGGGTTGCGATCAAACTGCGGCTTCGCAAACCGTGAGCCAAGGGCTGAGAAACGAGTTCTAGGGGGAATACGTGCAGAGCTCTGAGGGACGGAAGAGGATTTGGATTGATCTGGATAATTCTCCGCACGTCCCGTTTTTTATCCCCATCATAGAGGAGCTGGAGAAGCGTGGCTATTCCATTTTCCTCACGGCACGTGATGCCTATCAGGTGGTGGAATTACTGGACCTTTATCACCTTTCTTGCAAGAAGATTGGCCGTCATTACGGCAAGTCTAAGACCATGAAGGTGATTGGCACCGGTTACCGCGCTCTCCAGTTACTTCGCACGGCTGGAAAGGAAGACCTGGCCTTGGCGGTATCCCATGGGTCGCGTTCTCAGTTGATTGCGGCGGCAATCTTAAGAATCCCTACCATCGTGATTTTCGATTATGAACATGCAAGAAGTTTGAAAGGAATTCGCCCCACCTGGACCATGATGCCGGAGGTGATCTATCCGAATGGTGACCCGCACCATAATAAAAGAGCGCTGAAGTATCCAGGCTTAAAGGAGGATGTTTACGTTCCGCGCTTTCGGCCCGATCCCTCCATTCGCTCCAGGTTGGGGGTGTCGGATCAAGACCTCATGGTTACGGTTCGGCCACCGGCGAGCGAAGCGCACTATCACAACCCCAAGAGCGATATCCTCTTTCATGCGGTAATCGAATCTCTTGGCCAAAAGCAGGATGTTCGAACGGTGATGCTGCCGCGCAACGAGCGACAAGCGGTCTCGATTAGAAATGAATGGCCGAAGTTGATTGAGTCGGGCAAGGTTATCATTCCAGACCATGTCGTGGACGGCCTCAACCTTCTCTGGTTTTCCGACTTGGCCATCAGTGGCGGGGGGACGATGAATCGGGAAGCTGCTGCGTTGGGCGTGCCTGTTTACAGTATTTTTCGAGGTGAAATTGGAGGGGTTGACCGGTATCTCTCCGATTCGGGCAGGTTGGTGTTAATCGAGAAGGTTGAGGATCTGAATTCCAAGATAAGCTTACGCCGGTGGAAGAGGCCAGAATCTCCCATGAACGGGAAAAATGACACATTGTCCGTGATCGTTGATAATATTGTGTCAGTTTTTGAGTTAGACCACCCAGCGACGCACCGGGTTACTCGATAAGGAAGAAATCAGGGATGCCTCTCAGCATAGCGAGTAAGGGTGAATTCCAAATTCGGGCGCTCAACACACTTTCAGTAAAAGGGTTGGTGCCCATGTTCGACGACCAGAGCGAGTTGTTCTGCAACCGGCTGGTGCGAACTGAGAAGGGTCTGGAGAGGGAAGGTTTATCTCCGCGATATACGCTCATGACCCTTATGGGGCTCCACCGGGGAGAGAAGTTCGGGCTTTGCAATCCATTCGATTCTGAGGCGATCCTCAATAGACTTTTGAAAGAAAGGCGCTGGCTCGACAACATTGGTGATCTGGGCCTTCTCTTGTGGACGTGTGCCCTGCTGGTGCCTCGGCGGTATGAGGAAGTTTATCGCGATTTCAACGTTGCCGCGGCCATGAGCTACTACCCCGATGCTGGCGAGGGGCGCACCATGGAGATGGCTTGGTTCCTGGCAGGGCTCGCGCACGGCGCCTTGGCAGGCCAAAAGGCAATTCTGGGCCTTGCAGATCTTGCAGGGAAGTGCTTTGAGGTCGTTCGCAAGAACCAAGGACGCAATGGCATTTTTGGTCACCACGCCGGAGGAGGGGGCGTGACAGGCGGTTTCAGAGGCCGCTTGGGGAGTTTTGCCGACCAAGTCTATCCGATTTACGCGTTCTCGAAATTTGGCAGCGCCTTCGACCATGATGGGGCATTGAAGCTTGCGAAAGAATGTGCGGATACAATTTGCGCTTTCCAAGGGCCGCTTGGCCAGTGGTGGTGGCACTATGACTCGCGTTCAGGGCGGGTGGTGGGGAAGTATCCTGTCTACTCCGTCCACCAGGATGCCATGGCGCCTATGGCCTTGTTCGCGTTAAGCGAAAGTTCTGGCAAGGATTACAGCCCATGGGTCTTCAAGGGTCTGCCATGGATCTATGGCGAGAACGAACTCAAGTTTAACCTCTGTGATGCTTCCGCAAATATCGTTTGGCGGTGTATTTATCTTTCCAAGGCAGCGACTTATGTCCGGGAAGCCACAAGCCTTTTGGGATTTGGACCCCGCAGTTCGGTGCCGGGCGGCCTCCGCGTGAGATTTGAGGACCGGCCCTACCACTTTGGCTGGGAACTTTACGCATTTGCCAATTACGGCTTCAACCAAGACGAGATCCTTTCTTAACATCCTCAGACAAGGATCCAGGAACAGGGGCGCAAAAGCACAATGAAAGTGATGAGTGTGGTCGGGGCCCGCCCGAACTTTATGAAGGTGGCTCCCATCATTGCGGCGATCAATAGCCACAACGTGAAACTCCTCCAGGCGGCTAAGGACAAAGGGAATCAACCTTTTCCTGAGTTGATCCTTCACATCCTCGTACACACCGGCCAGCACTATGACCAGCTTATGTCCGATTCATTCTTCGCAGATCTGAATCTTCCTAAGCCCGACGTTTATCTTGGAGTTGGTTCCGGAACGCACGCTGTTCAAACCGCCGAAGTCATGAGGAAGTTTGAGGAAACCCTGCTTCGAGAGAAGCCGGATGTCCTGGTGCTAGTGGGTGATGTCAACTCCACTCTGGCATGTGCCCTAGTCGCGGGCAAAATCTCGTTCGATTCTAAAGGAGCCAGACCATTAATTGCCCACGTGGAGGCGGGGCTTCGTTCTTTCGACCGGTCCATGCCCGAAGAGATCAATAGGATTGTCACGGATCAATTGTCGGACATGCTCTTTGTGACCGAGGAGAGTGGAGTTCGGAATCTCGCTCGCGAAGGCGTGCCTAACGAGAAAGTCTACTTTGTGGGTAATGCGATGATAGATTCGCTCCTAGCTTACAAAGAGAAGGCTGGGGCATCCAGGATTCTCCATGATCTGGGCCTTTGCAGTGGGGTGGATAACAAAGTGTCCGGCCACTCTAATGTACCGTACGCTTTACTTACGCTTCACCGCCCTGCCAACGTTGACGATCGCGATGCCTTCTTGAATATCCTCGACGGCCTGGAGGAAGCGGCGAGGGAACTTCCGGTTGTATTCCCTGCCCATCCTCGCACCCAGAAGCGCATTACGGAATTTGGATTCGAGCACCGTTTAGGTTGGAGCCACAAGAAGAACCAAGGCAACGGGGTGGGCGCCATGAACGGGGCGACCGGCGTTCACATAACCGAGCCGCTGGGTTAGCTGGATTTCTTGTGGCTCATGAGTAATGCCGCGCTGGTAGTCACCGACTCGGGAGGCATCCAGGAGGAGACTACGTGCCTGGGCGTTCCTTGTGTCACGGTCCGCGAGAACACGGAGCGGCCCGTTACCATCACGGCAGGCACCAATGTCCTTGCGGGGGTGAGCAGTGAAGGTATCCGCGCGGCCATCCGTCGGCAGCTCCGGTCGAAGACCGCTGGCAAGGTGCCGGAATTATGGGACGGCAGGAGCGCGGCGCGGATTCTGGATGTGATTAGCAGGGAGGTCCAGGGAAGACAATCGGCCTTGGCCGGGGCAGTCGTCGCTGCATCTTGAGCTTGAGGAAACGGGGTTGATAATGGAGATTAGGGCTGAGTCGAGGCACTTAGGAGACGTTGTTGTTCTCGTGCCTGACGTATTTCAGGATAGCCGCGGTTTTTTTATGGAAACCTATCGCGAGGACCAATTCGAGGCGCTGGGTCTGCCTTCGCACTTTGTCCAAGACAACCATTCGCGTTCCACCAAGGGGGTTGTCCGTGGTTTGCACTTCCAGTGGGATCCCCCGATGGGCAAGTTAATGCGCGTCCCTCTGGGATCCGCCTTTTTGGTTGCCGTGGATATAAGAAAGGGTTCGCCCACTCTGGGGAAGTGGTTTGGCACCGAAGTCTCGGCTGAGAACAGGCGCCAGGTGTGGGCTCCCGCAGGTTTCGCACGGGGCTTCTGCGTTCTTTCAGATGTTGCTGAGATCCAATACAAATGTACGGGGCTGTACAGCAATAAGGCCGAGTCTGGGATCCGCTGGGACGATCCGCAAATCGGCATCGAGTGGCCGGTCAGTGAGCCTTCCCTTTCGGCTAAAGACCAGAAAGCCCAAACTTTGGAACAGTGGCTCGCCAGGCCAGAATCCGACCACTTTCATCTCTAGACGTATGTAAACACGGCTTGGCTGTTTAAGTCTCGAGTCACAGCGTAAGGAGGAATCATGAAATTGCTTATTGCCGGGGGCGCAGGGTACGTTGGTTCGGTGCTGATACCGAAGCTGCTTGACCGGGGCTACAAAGTGGATGTGGTGGACTTGTTTTGGTTTGGCAATAACCTGCCCCGCGAAGTTGCGGTATTGCACAAGGATATTTTCCAGCTATCGGTGGAAGACTTGGAGCCCTATGATCAAGTGATCTTCCTTGCGGGCCTTTCCAACGACCCTATGGCGGAGTTTTCGCCGAGCAAGAATTTCATCTTCAATGCCGCTGCCCCGGCCTATTTGGCCTACACGGCCAAGAATGCCAAAGTGAAAAGATACATATACGCCTCGTCGTGCTCTGTTTACGGCTATACCGAGAACGACCTCTACGATGAGACGCGCCCCGTTTCCTCAACCTACCCGTATGGAATTTCCAAGCTGCAAGGAGAGCAGGCGGTGATGCAGTTGGCCGACGGGGATTTTTCGGTCATCTCATTGCGCAAGGGCACAATCTCGGGATACAGTCCCCGGATGCGCTTCGACCTCATCATTAACACGATGTTCAAGTGCGCCATGAGAGATCACACCATTACCATTAACAATCCTTCCATATGGCGGCCCATTCTAAGCATTGACGACGCCGCAACGGCATACACCCGGGCCATTGAGGCGAACCAAAGAATCTCGGGCATCTTTAACGTTGCGTCAGGTAACTACACCGTCGGCGAAGTTGGTGACTTGGTGAAAACCACAATCGAGGAGCGGCTAGGCGGCCACGTAAACCTCTGCATTAAGCACATCCAGGATTTCCGAAATTACAAAGTTAGTATCGAAAAAGCCAAGAATGTGCTCAGTTTTCATCCCGCGGGCGATGTCAAATCCATCGTGGGGCACCTGATTGACAACATGGACAAGTGTCAAGACTGGGACAACCCTGCCTACTCCAATATCGCATCATTCAAGCAAATGGAAAGCGCAGTTGAAACGTATGCCATGGGGAAGGCGGTTGCGCGATGAAAATCGCAGTGCTGGGAGGCAATGGCCAGCTCGGAACCGACGTTGTCCAGGCGTTTGCGGAAAAGGCCGACGAGGTCCAATCTCTGTCCCATGCCGATCTGGAGATTGCAGATCTTGCCGCGGTAAGGGACGCGTTTGGAAAACTGCAGCCGCAAGTCATTGTTAACACGGCAGCGATGCATCATGTGGAGAATTGCGAACTTGACCCGCAAAAGGCCTACGCCGTCAACGCGCTGGGGGCCAGAAATGTTGCCGCCGTGGCGCACGACTTGGGTGCGCTTCTCATTCACGTCAGCACCGACTACGTTTTTGACGGGGACAAGGGAACCCCTTATGAAGAGACCGACTGCCCCCGGCCCCTAAATGTTTACGGGAATTCCAAATTGGCCGGAGAGTATTTCGTCCGCTGCGGTCTGGATCGGCATTTCGTAGTGCGCACCTCTGGCCTCTATGGAAAAGCCCCCTGCCGGGCCAAGGGGGGACGCAACTTCGTTGACCTGATGCTGAAATTGGCCAAAGATCGTGGAGAGGTCCGGGTTGTGGATAGCGAGTGGGTAACGCCGACTTCCACGCGAGAACTCGCCCGACAAATTGTTGTCCTGAGCCGGTCCGACGCTTATGGACTCTACCATGCCACGGCAGAGGGTTCCTGCTCCTGGCATGAATTTGCCCGCGAAATATTTACAATCACCAATACCCCTGTAAGCCTGAAGGTTGCCGGGCCGAACGAGTTTCCAGCCAAGGTAGCCCGGCCAAAATACTCTGTGCTTGCGAATCGTGCCCTGAAGCTCCAAGGTTTGAACGCTTTGGGAACGTGGCAGGACGGTCTACGCGAATACCTGGGAGTGTCCCAGTCGCACGCAACGGTTCAGTCAACATGACACGATACGTGATTGTTACGCCAGTGCGCGACGAAGAAAAGCATCTGGAAGCGACCATTGCTTCCGTCAGCGCTCAGACCATACGGCCTGTGGAATGGGTGATCGTCGACGACGGCTCCACCGACCGAACGGGAGAGATAATCGATCGGTATGCGGCGCAATCGTCGTGGATTCGCGGCGTGCACCGACCGAATCGGGGTTTCCGTAAGTCCGGTGGCGGTGTCGTGGAAGCGTTCAATGCCGGGTACAACTCTCTCCAGTGCGACACTTGGGATTTTATTGTGAAGCTCGATGGAGACCTGAGCTTTTCCACCGATTACTTTCAGAGGTGCTTCGACTATTTTAATGGGCAGCCGCGCCTTGGGATTGGCGGCGGGGATATTTATCACGATTTGGATGGACAGTTAAGACTCGAAGTAAATCCGAAGTTTCACGTCCGCGGGGCGACGAAGATCTATCGAAGATCCTGCTGGGAAGACATCGGCGGGTTATGGCTGGGCCCCGGCTGGGACACAATTGATGAAGTGAAGGCGAATATGTTGGGTTGGAAAACCACGACCTTCGAGGATTTGCACCTTGTCCATCACCGCGTCACCGGTTTAGCGGAGGGGTTGATGCGTGACCGGGTGAAACATGGTCTGGCGTGTTACATCTCCGGGTATCATCCGATTTTTATTGCAGCTAGCTGCGCGTACAGGCTCATTCAAAAGCCATACATTTTGGGTTCATTTGCAATTTTTCTTGGATTTCTCAAGGGCTACTTTACCCGCACGCCGCGGGTAACCGACAATCGGCTGATTCATTACCTACAAATGCAGCAACTGAGGCGCCTGTGCGGGTTGGAGACCATCTGGAAGTGACTTTCATCCTGGTGGAGCCTCAAAGGACTGTGCATGTGTGGAATCTGCGGAAAGCTTAATTTCGAGCAGAATAATCGTGTCAACCCGGCTCTGGTTCGAGCAATGCTGGATACGATTCGCCATCGAGGCCCGGATGACGAGGGAACCTACTATGGTTCCCAGGTGGGGCTAGGTCACCGGCGACTCTCGATCATTGACCTGAACACTGGGCACCAACCCCTGTCAAATGAAGACGGCAGTGTGTGGATTGTTTTCAATGGAGAAATCTACAATTATCAGGAGCTGCGTGTTTTTCTCCTGAGCAAAGGTCATGTCTTCAAGACCCAGACCGACACTGAGGTAATCATCCATCTGTACGAGGAGCTTGGGCCCCAGTGCGTGGAGAAACTCCGTGGTATGTTTGCTTTTGCCATCTGGGATGAGAATACCAAAACCTTTTTCTTGGCGAGAGATCGGGTTGGTATAAAGCCCATTTACTATTGGCACAACGACAGGTCTTTGGTTTTCGCATCAGAAATCAAGGCAATTTTGGCTGACCCCGGTGTGGAACGAGCGATCGCGCCGGAGGTCATTGACAGGTTCCTTACCTTCTTATATCTGCCTGGGGAAGAAACACTATTTAAGAATGTACTCAAGCTTCCCCCCGGGAGCTATCTGATCGTGAAGGAAGGGCATCTGGAAATCCGGCAATACTGGGATCTTCGCTTTTCAAAGGCTGCCGAGAGGCCGAGCCGGCGTGAGGCCGAAGGCCAATTGCTGGATTTGCTGGCCGAAACGGTTAAGCTTCACATGATCGCGGACGTTCCGGTCGGCGTACTGCTGAGTGGGGGGGTAGACTCAACAGCGGTGCTCAGCTTCGCTGTAGAGAGGACGGACAAGGAAGTTAGCACTTATACCGTGGGGTTCTCCGAGCCTGGTGTTGCTGATGAGCGACCCTATGCTAAGTTGGCGGCAGATACCTTTGGCACAAAGCACTACGACATGACAATTACCGCGGCGAGTTTTGCGGACTTTATGCCACGATACGTCTGGCACATGGAAGAGCCTGTCTGCGAGCCCCCCGCTGTGGCCTTGTATTACGTCTCGAAGTTGGCGAGGAACTATGTGAAGGTACTCCTTTCAGGAGAGGGCGGGGACGAGGCCTTTGCAGGCTATAGCAATTATCGCAATCTTCTTTGGCTTGAACGTATTAAACGCGGTCTTTCTCCTCTAAAGGGTACCCTTGCCCGGGGAATTTCTCTGACCAGTTCGCTTTTCCAATCGCCGCGAATGGCAAAGTACGCACCTTTAATGAAGGCGTCTTTCCCCGACTACTACTACAGCCGGACTTCGAACCCGTACCGTTCCAACCGGAACGGTCTGGGGAATCTGTACTCTGCTGATTTTGCTGGCTCGATCGATAGTGAGTACACCGTCGAACCCATGCGTCGGCTTCAGGCTCATGTTCGTGGCCAGAACACCCTTGATGCGATGCTGTACATCGACACCAAGTCGTGGCTACCCGACGACCTGCTGATCAAGGCCGATAAGATGACGATGGCCAACTCGCTTGAACTGCGGGTTCCTTTGCTCGATCACAAGGTCTTGGAGTTCGCGGCTGCCCTACCTCCTGACCTCAAGGTTCGAGGCTTCACCACCAAATACCTTGCAAAGCGGGCCCTGGGCAGCCGGGTTCCGAAGGCCATCCTAAATCGGCGCAAGGCTGGCTTTCCAGTTCCTTATGAGTCTTGGCTGAGAAAAGACCTGAAGGGTTGGGTGAATGAAGTTTTGTTCGACCATGGGACCACCGGTAGGGGTTATTTTGCGACCCCCGTCATCCGGGAGTTGCTGGCCCGCGACGAGGCAAAAGGGGGATACTCCAAGGAGATCTTTTCCCTAGTCACGCTTGAGCTTTGGCATAGGACCTTTCTGGAGCAAAAACAACCCGTCCTGACCTAGGCGGCGCGGGTAATCTCCAATGCTTCTGTCTTTGTTCCTACCTGAATAGATTTGGGGCCAGGGTAGCGCCGAAGTCGTCAAATGCGAGTTGTCCAAGGGTGTCAACGTTGTATCAAAGTAACCAATCTGAAGGTGGCGGTCGCTCCAAAGTGCTCAAACTAGCAGCGGAAACGCTTTGGCAGATGCCAGGCCGTTTCGGCATTGCACGCCTGTTTGGCCCCGCCTATTCATTGCGATGTATAGCCTTTCATGACATATCAGCCTCGGAGTCTTCGTTTACACGTGGGATGGGCGTAAATATCACCCCCACTGATTTCGAGTCTGCGCTGAAGTTTCTTACCCAATACTACAACCCCGTCCGCTTAGAGGATGTTCTGGCCGATTCTGATGGGCGAGGCCTCCCGCAGCGGGCAGTGCTGGTGACCTTTGATGATGGATATGCATCAGTTATGGAATGGGCAGCACCGCTTTGCGCCAAATTTGGCGTGCCGGCCATATTCTTCCTCAACGCCGCATTTCTTGATAACCAGCGGTTAGCTCCAGACAGTCTTGTATGCTTCGTGGCCAACGTGCAAGGAATGGAAACGATCAATGCCGCTGTGCGTGTTGTCCAGGGCACCAGTAGCCCCAAGCTGAACTGCATGGCTGAGATCTTTTCACGTTTCTTCCCGGCGATTTCCTTGGCCGAGAGGAAAGTTTTTCTCGATGCTTTGGTTCATTTGGGAAAGATCAATGAGCGTCAGTTGGCGGAGGAAGCAGGGCTATACCTTACCCGTAACCAACTCTGCGAGCTGGCGTCTTTGGGATTCGAAATAGGGAATCACACTTACACCCACGTACGCTGTCGGTCATTGACCGCAGAGAATCTCGCGGAGGAAGTCGATAGGAACAAGGCAGAGCTGGAGGGGATCTCAGGGAAGAAAGTGCGGTCTTTCAGTGTACCTTACGGTTCTTCGGCAGATCTTACCTTCGAACTGATGGGGCATCTTAAGCTCTCCGGGCACGAGGTGGCATTTCTGAGTGAGAGCGCGGTGAACCTGCGTGGTGCGGACCGATTCGTGCTCGACAGGGTGAGTACGTACGCTGACAGCGACGGCACCCTCTTTTTCCAGATTGAAGTCCTGCCTCGGCTTCGCACAACGAGAAACCGGCTTTACCAAGGTCTTCGGTTCCTTCGGACAGGTCGGAAACGCGCTTCTTCTGACCGTGTGGTCGCGGCAAGGGGTGCGCATTGCATTCCAACCGTTGACAGGATTGAACCACGTATGTAATGGTTGAAAGATTGGGGCATTACTTGAAGCTGTCTACCCCTAAAAAATTTTCCGATCCGGGACAATACTCATAATGACACACGACAAGTTTCTCTTGGAAATGGACGAGATTCTGGGCCTGCCTGCCGGGACGCTGCAAGGTAACGAAAAACTGGAGGAGTTGGAAACCTGGGATTCCACTGCTCTTATCAACTTGATTGTCCTGGCGGAAACAAATAACAATGTGAATATCACTCCGGACCAGGTCGTAAGCTGTTTCACGGTAGCCGATCTTCTGCGGTTGGCGCAAGTGGACGGCCCCCCTCCTGTGCCACAAGACAGTTCAAAGTGATTGACTTGGTGTGCGCCACGGTTGTGATGAGGTGAGCAACGTGCGGAATCAGGGACGGCTGGGAAAGACGATCTCTCTTCTTTCGGCCCTTGCATGACTCTCCTCACTTCGCTTCGAGGGGGCAGTCCTGCTAGGTCAGTGCGGATCTGCTAGCCCGTGAGTGGACGATAGCCGGAGCAGTAACGCTAAAAGTCGGTACTACCCCTGGTCGCTCAAGCCGTGCGTGCCCAAGCCGGAACAGGCGTGTAGTGGAGGTTTCCATTGGCATCAGACACCAAGACTTTGCGGTGGGAGGTTCCTAAAGCCTTGCGGTTCCCACTTGAAGCAGCGGACATCTTACTGAAGCGCCAGATGTTGAAGAAGGAACTGCTCAAACAGACGAATCTCGTCCAAACACGGATTGCAATTCTTGGTGGTTCCACAACCTCCGAAGTTAAGAGTATGCTGGAGTTGTTTCTCTTGGCACAGGGAATTCAGCCAACCTTCTACGAATCAGAATACAACCGCTACTCTGAGGATGTCCTGTTCGAGAATCCGGATCTGTGGAGTTTCAAGCCCGACATCGCGTTTATGCACACAACTTGGCGCAACGTATCAGAGTTCCCCGAATTACTGGAAGCCAATGCAGAGGTTGAAAAGCGCCTCCGCCGCGAAACAGCCCGGTTCGAGCGGATTTGGGACAAAATCCACAAGGATCTGGGCGCACTCATCATTCAAAACAACTTTGACCTGCCACGTCTCAGACCCTTGGGGAATCTGGAGGCCTCCGAACCGTACGGTCGCGTGAATTTCTTGATGAGGCTGAATGCCGAGTTCGCTATCTATGCCCGGACCCACTCGCGTTTTCTAATCAATGATATTCTCTACCTTTCCTCCCAAATGGGCTTATCGGGGTGGGAAGATAGCACCTATTGGTATAATTTCCATATGGCGTTGAGTCCGGGAGCTACGGTGGCCATGGCTCACAACTTGGCTGCGATTGTTAAGTCGGTTTATGGAAAAACCAAGAAGTGCCTCATTCTGGATCTAGACAACACACTTTGGGGCGGAGTGATTGGCGACGATGGCGTCCAAAACCTGATTCTTGGCCGGGACCACGCGGTCGGCGAGGCCTTTGTAAACTTTCAGCGGTACGTTAGAGATTTGCAACGGCGGGGCATCATTCTAGCAATCTGCTCGAAGAACGACCCGGAGAATGCCAAGGAGGGTTTCTCGCATCCGGACACCGTGTTAAGAATGGAGGATTTCAGCGCCTTCAAGGCCAACTGGAATCCGAAGCCTGACAATATCCGCGAGATTGCCGCGGAGCTAAACATCGGTCTTGATAGCATGGTTTTTGTCGATGACAACCCAGCCGAAAGGGCTCTCGTGGCGGATCAAATTCCTGAGGTAGCCGTGCCGGAGGTGGGCTCGGATGTTACCCGCTTCGCGGAAGTACTCGAGCACGAGCGGTACTTCGAAGTGGACAAAATTGTTCAGGACGATCTCGACCGCTCAGCCTATTACGCATCAAATACCCAGCGGAGTGCCTACCAGGCCGACTTCCGTGACTACGGGGAGTTTCTCGCCTCGCTCGAAATGACTTCGGAGATCGGCCCATTCGTTCCGGTCTATCTGGAGCGAATTACACAGTTGATCAACAAGACCAATCAGTTCAACCTTACGACGCGGCGGTATACGGGAGCTGAGGTTGAGGCCGTTAGCCGGGACCATGCTTGCATCACCCTATACGGGCGCCTCGTCGATAGATTTGGCGACAACGGTTTGGTGTCGGTCCTGATCGGCCGCGTGGCTGAAGAGACGGTAGAAGTGGATCTCTGGCTGATGAGCTGCCGCGTACTCAAGCGTGAGATGGAATATTCCATGTTTGATGCCCTGGTCGAGCAGTGCTTGGCACGAGGCATCCGCAAGATCGTGGGCGTCTATATCCCCTCCAAGAAAAACAAGATGGTTGCCGGGCACTATGCCGATCTCGGCTTCACTCGGGTGGAAGGAAACTCCGGAGACCGGGAGTTGTGGCACTACGTTGTGCCATCGACCTATTCGGCGAGGACACGCTACATTCGCAGGTCCGCGATGACGCTCCCCGCAGCTAAGAATGGCTGATTTGGATGAGATGCAATTTTGAATAGCAAGCGTAATAGGGGGGATAGATGGTGTCGGGAACGGGGACAGCGGGAACGCGTAACGGTGTAGGTTCGAGCATGGCCGGAAGTTTGGGCGCTTTACTCAGCGAGAATGGCACTCTTCATCATCTGGGCTTCGTTGTGGCCTCGATTTCGAAAGCCGCCGAAGAATTTGCCTTATCCACGGGGTTGCGTTGGGATGAGAAGATAATTCATGATCCGCTGCAGCGAGTGCGAGTGTCCTTTTTTTGGCCCGCCGATACGCGGAATCCCGCATTCGAGTTGGTGGAGCCAGCCAGCGAGGCTTCGCCGGTGACCCGTTTCCTCAAGAAAGGGGGAGGATTTCACCACGTCTGTTATGAAATTGACGATTTGGAGTCAGGGCTTCAGAAGGCGCGAGCCGCGGGCTTGGCGATCGTTTCTCCTCCTACTCCCGCCGTCGCCTTCGACGGCCGCAGAATCGCCTGGGTTTGCTCCAAGAGCCGCCTGTTGATGGAGTTGCTAGAACGGAAGAGAAAGTAGCGGCCAATCCCTTTCTAAGGAATGAGCACCCAAACTTACCGTATTGAACCTTAAGGGAACACGTCGATCGAACGGAGACTCTGGTCGACGGGATTATTGGAATGGTTTTGCGTGTCAGTCCGTAGCTTGCAAGAGGGAATCAAACTTCATGTCAGATTCTGGTTGGCAAGTCGAAGTGGATCGTGCAACTCCGACGGATTGGTCACAGATGCTCGATCTTTTCGACGATGCGAACCTCTATCAGACGTGGTCGTATGGCGGAGTCCGTTGGGGGGAGCAGAACCTCAGCCACTTGGTATTAAAGCGAGCTGGTCAGGTCCTGGGGTTGGCCCAAGTCAGGATTGTTCGCCCAACGAGATTTAAGTTCGGGATGGCCTATTTACGCTGGGGGCCACTGTACGACCGGCACGGCTGGCCGAGTGATCCGGAGGTTGCCGTCACCATGGCTCGTTCCTTGGAGGAGGAATATGTTGGTAAAAGAAAGTTGTTCCTCCGCATCCTGCCAAACGCTTTTGCTGGGACGCAGCGCGCCGCGGCGCTGCAAGCAGCGTTCAGCAGGTTCACTTCGGAGCCCCTCGTCGCTGACAATACTTACAGGACCTTTCTAGTAGATCTTTCCCCTTCGATTGAAGAGTTGCGGAAGAAACTCGACAAGAAATGGCGAAATCAGCTTACGAGTTCCGAAAAGAACAATCTTAAGGTCGTGTGGGCGACGAGTCGCGAGGGGTGCAGCGACGCGTACCTAGCTTTCTGCGTGATTTACAATCAGATGCGGAAGCGCAAGACCTTCGAGACCTCCGTGGACGTCGAGGAATTTGGCCGAATCCAGCGAGACTTGCCAGAGCGCCATCGCATGAAAGTCTTGATCTGCGAGAACAAGGGGGGCCCAGTGGCAGGACTTGTGGCCTCGGCGGTGGGTGATTCGGCGATTTACCTGCTCGGCGCAACGAGCGACGAGGGGCTGAAGTCGAAGGGCGCCTATCTGTTACAGTGGACGCTGATCAAGTGGCTCAAGGAGCATGGAGTCAAGTGGTATGATCTGGGAGGCATCGATCCCGAAGGGAACCCGGGCGTTTATCATTTTAAGCGGGGATTTTCCGGCGTCGACGTTACTCAGTTAAGTCCCTTGGTGGCTTGCAATAGTGTCATTTCCTCTGCAATTGTCAGGGCAGGTCTGGCCGTGCGTCGCACGGTACGCGTCTACAAGGGCGCCTTACATTTTGCCCGCCCCCTCAGCCCGCAAGCGAGCACCAATTAGGTCCCATTATTACTCCCTTTACACCCATGGATATCTCAGTTGTAATTGTCGCTTGGAATGCCAAGCACTACCTTGAGTTGTGCCTGGAAAGCTTGGAAAAAGCCCCACCCCGCCGCAGTATGGAGACCCTGGTGGTTGACAATGCCTCGGCCGACGGCACGGCGGAGATGGTCGAGAAGCGGTTTCCCTGGGTGAAGCTCATTAAGAGCCCTGAAAACCTCGGCTTTTCGAAGGGCAACAATGTAGCGATTCGCGAGTGCCAGGGGCGCTACATTGCTCTGGTGAATCCCGACGTGATTGTTTTCCCCGGTTGCCTGGATGCCTTGGCAGATTTCCTCGACCAGAATCCCAAGGTGGGGAATGTGGGTCCCCGCGTCTTCGAACCCGACATGTCGCAGCAGAGCACCTGCCGCCGGTTTCCCACCCTTTGGAACAACTTTACTGACGCCACTGGGCTGGCAACGAGGTTCAAGGGTTCCCGCTTCTTCGCTGGCGAGCACATGTTCTACTTTCCCCATGACCGCACGTTGAAGGTTGATGTGCTGGTGGGTTGTTTCTCCTTCATCCGTCGTGAAACCTTTGATGCCGTGGGCCTTCTGGATGAAAAGATGTTCATGTATGGCGATGACGTGGATTGGTGCCGGCGGTGTTGGAACGCGGGTTGGGAAGTGGTTTTCTTCCCCGGTGCCCAGGCGATCCATGATAGGGGAAAAACCACGGCCCCGTATCCCGTGCGTTTTGCGCTAGCGCAGCAACGCTCAGTTCTCTATTATTGGTCCAAGTATCACACTGTTTTCGGCCGGATGGGGATTTG
>CAYTMD010000010.1:0-33242 GCA_964438685.1 uncultured Acidobacteriota bacterium | reverse complement strand
ATCTGCGCTCCTCGCCGCCACGCGTCCGGTGGAAGTCCTGCCTTTCGACAAGCTTCTTCGAGGAACTGTTCGCGATCCCACTTCCATTGCACGGCCACTTGTGGCAGCAAGAGACCGCGCAACCCTTGGTGCGAAACGACCAATCCGTGACGGCCAACCTCGATTGTCTCCGGAGTGATATCCGCAAGCGGTGAGAGCACCGAAATTTCAAAATTCAGTTCGTTTACTTCCCGTTTGGTAACCGGAGGAAAGCGGCGGTCCTGGAGGCCGGCCCAGACGGCGCATTCGCCAACCGTGATATAGAGGGGCTTGTTCGCCGTAATGACACCAACGCATCCCCGCAGATTCTTGCCATTATGCAAGCTCACAAAGGCACCGAAATGCTGGCGCAGAGCTTCCGCAGGTTCCGGGACTTTGGGGATCTCCGAAAGATTCAGGTATCCCACCAAGGCTTGCCGCGCGATGCGCAGCAGGGCGAGTTGTTCGGTTTCAGTGAGTGGTGACATCCCTATACCTCCGGTTCCTTCTCGATGGTATTCACGAACTCGATGCGCTTTGCCTTGTCGAAAAGCCGCACCTCCGTATCGATTACGGGTGTATGCACCGCCGAGCTGCGCAGGACGAGGATGGTTCCCCAGGGAGTTTTCCGCACGGCAACGACCTTGCCCTTTTCCGCCGCGGAGACATCAAGACTCGGTTGCGGCAATGCCGTGCTGTACTGCAACAGCGTGCTGTTGAATCGCGTCCGTTGGTCGATCAGGCTAACGCCGTCATGCCCGTAACCGGCGTAAACATACTGGTTCAAAGCGTAAGGACTGCCGGCGTCCACCAATTCCCGGCGCAGTTGCTTGTCGAAGACGCTGGAAATTCCGCCTCGCGAAGGATCGATGATGACCTTATAAAACTCACTCTCCACGATGTTTGAAATGGGCAAGTCACTTGCCGCCGTGGCCGAACCCGCCGGCGTAATCTCGTAACAACGGAATCCCAGAGGCGGGACATCGTCCGCCCAAAAACGAACGTCGTCATACGCTTCGCCTTCCACCCGCCGGACCAACTCCAAAGGCACGGCTTGGCGGGTCTTCGAATCAATGAGGCCCTGACCGCGGTTCAACTCGACTTCCACCAGTCCGCCGCGCGCCCACGAGAGGGAATTAAAGACGACGACCGACTCCCCTTTCGTGGAGATCTTGTCGGCAAGTTGACTTAACCCGCGGCGAAGCAGATGGTCCGTCGCGATATCAGCCTGTTGGGTGAATGATTCTTTGTCCCGCAACAAGATCTTCGCGGGCTCACTTTCCGGATGTGACCACGCCGATGGTGTTCCCCAAGTGTGTTCGGTGTAGAACAACAGGTTATTCCAAATTGATTGATCATCCTCCAGAGGAAAGTGGAAGTTCGGGTTCACGATGGAACCGAGCGATGCAACCTCCTCAGCGGCCAGCGCCCGCTCTTTTACCTTCCTTGAGATTCCCGCATAAAGGGCGTCGGCAGCAGCCATCTCTTCCCACCAGGCTCCACCATCGCCCTTGATGGTGGCGAACGAGCCGGCGAAGTTGCGCTCCATGTAATCAAAGAATTCAACCATGGTGGAAGTGGTTATCGCCGGATAGGCAAATTCCTTGTTCCACTGGTCGGGGAAACCCGCTTCCTCCGGTGCATAGGGCCGGTTGTCAATCTGCGTTCCATAAAGCATAACAGCGTCCGGGGTATAAGGCTGCGAAGCATAAGTCTGGAGAAAGATCGGCAATGAGTTAACACCCGCAAGCGTATTGGGTTGGAGAGTGAACAGTTGTTCCAGTTGAGCGTACTGTCGCGAGAACCAGGTCAAGACCTTGTTGCCATCAGGGCCCTGCCACCAGAAAGGGCAGCTTTCACTCAGATGTCCTTGCAACAGGATCGGTCCCCGGAAGGGATTGCTGGAGATGGCGAGATACCTCACGCCCATATTCCCAAGAATCGACGGCAGCGCCCAGGAGTGGGCGGGCACGTCCGTCTGGTCAGCGTAAAGAAGAGGGAGTTGGTGCTCACGGCTGAAGCGCGTGCTGAAGTAGGCCAAGCGATGAAGTTCTTCCTGAGAGGCCAGCCCGGTATTGATCGTAAAGAACTGGGCGGGAAGCCCAAGCCGCCCTTCTCTGAGGACCTTGAGACAACGGTCGCGCCAATCTTCGCCCCGATGCTTCCAATAATCCTCCAGAATAAATGACCCATCAGGATTGAATCTGTAATCGGGATGGGCCTCCATCATCGCAATGACTTGATCAATAGTGCGGTTGTGGACTTCGTAAGCATTGGGCCGGTAGTCGGTGTAGCCCATATCAAGATGCACCTGCGGGCAGAGATAGAGCTTCCACTTCCTTTGGGGGACAAGCGTTACCTCGCTCGCGACCGACAGCTTGCCCAGCGTGGCGGCCAATCTCGCCGGGGTCGGGCCGGAAAGTTCAGGGACTTCCACTCCGCACTCACTCTCGCCGAAGTCATAATCTGAATTGAGTCGACAAGAAAATGTTTCCTTTCCGATCTGAAGTCTGGCCGAGCCGCTCTGATAACGACGGGCCGTTGTGGCCTTGAGAAGCACGGTTTCGCTCAGCTTGTCACCGCGCTGACGCCGGTAGAACATCGTTGGTGCGGCGCTCGCCCTCGGTGGAGCGGCGTCAAACTTTCTCTCGGAGTCCTGGCTGAGTTCCAGCGCGTCGTAGTAGATTGTGGGGGTCCCGTTGAGCACCTTCGTGTCCGGCAGGATCACACGACCTTCGTCGCGACCGCAGGTGAGCACGATTTGGTTCTTGCCCTTTCGAAAGTACCCGGCGGGCAGGGCGATGTGCAATGGCTGGACCGAGAAGATGATGTTCCAGGCCGCCTCCGGATCCCCCATCACCGGAGATAGTTTGGGTTGAAAGTAATACCTCCCCTTCTTCCCATTGACGTCGATGACGTACTCGGGGATGCCTGGACTTGTGAACATGGCGTCGATGGTGAGGTAATAAACGCCTCGGGGCTCGGTATTGAGATTGAAGATAATGGTGAAGGGATGGGGCCGATGGTCAGCAGCTCGCTCGTCGACTCCAGGATGAGAAGCGCTCCAATCTTTTTCCGGGCTGCTTTGTCCAATGACAAAACGGGGATCCCCCGCCCGAGAGAAATCCCAGTGCTGATTGAACTCCAGGGAGGCGTTGTCAGGCTTGCCAATCTGCCACAGAGTTTTTTCCGTGGCCCAAGTTCCTGGCGGGAAGACGGCCTGCGCGGCAAGGACCATTGCCAAGGCAAGAAACCAGAGCATTCTTCGCCGAAGACATCCACTAGTTTCGGATCGATTAAACAGCTTCACGAGATTCATCGTTTCCTCCCCTTACGATGTGGGTCTCGTAGCGCCGGGCTTTAATCCGGTACGCCCTGCTTTATTCTCTGTGGGCCATCAACTTTCATTCCCAAAAAAGGGAAGTGCCGCAATCCCGATTTTGTCGTGACAGGCTCCGGACGGCGCTTCGAATACCCACGCAGCACTAATAACACTTCACCGTAAGACCGCCATCGATCACCATCGTGCTTCCCGTTACGAACGACGAGGCATCCGAGGCCAAGAACACCGCCATCTGCGCGACCTCCCGCGGCTCGGCTATTCGGCGCAAAGCATACTTGGATGAGATCTCCTGCCGGAGCCGTTCGGGATCAGCGTCCTTCTGGAAGTACTCCTGCACCAAGGGTGTATCGACATCACCTGGGCAAATGCAGTTGATGCGCACACCCTGGGGACCATAGGCTAACGCTCCGGCCTTGGTGAGCGCGATCACGCCTCCCTTGGCCGCGCAATAAGCCGCCAGGTCGGGATCACCCACAAAACCCAGTATCGACGCCATGTTAATGATCGATCCGCCACCATTGCGAATCATGGCAGGAATAGCGTATTTGCACCCCAGGAACACACCCTTCAGGTTGACGCGATGGATTCGATCCCACACATCTTCCTCGGTATCCGCCAGCTTCGCCATGATCTGGATGGCGGCGTTGTTAAAGAGGACATCCAATCGCCCGTAGCGCTCGACAGCGGTGTTCACCATCGCTTCGACATCTTTAGCATTTGACACGTCAGCATAACAGTAAGTGGCCTCACCGCCCGCCTGGCGAATTTCTTCCGCCGTTTGCGACCCGGCTTCCTTGTTCCAATCCACCACGACAACTTGCGCGCCTTCTTCCGCGAACACTCCCGCACTGGCTTTGCCGATCCCCGATCCTGCGCCGGTAACAATCGTCACTTTCCCTTTTAGTTTCATGACCCATCTCCTCGTTTGGAATTCCTGAAGTCGATACTGCCCGCGGTTGAAACCTCGGGGCAAAACGCGTAGTTACGAACTCATGATTTCCGATCGAGTTGTGATACTCAGATGGATACTGGGAATATCCCGCCTATTCCGGAGGCTGCCAATGGCAGCGGGTCCAGGTTTTTGGCTCCAAAAAGAAGAAGCTTGTTCCCGTCGATTCTTATATCACGTAGACCTTCGAATTCAGGTGGGGCACTGGCAAGAAAGGAGAGGTAGCGAACCTGCTTCTTCCCGCGTGCCGGCACAAAGGTGACCGTCGGCGTCCCAAAAATCGGGCAACCTTCGAGAAAGCTCTCGCGCCGCGGGAGTGCCAGGGGGGTCGTTCCGAACTCCAGCCCGAGCGCGTGTGTCCGGCGTTCCCACGGTGCGGCTTCGATGGCGGGGTTTTCTTCCCAAACCGTAACCCAGGGACAATCTCGTCGCGAGAAGCAGTACCCAACGAGAAGGCGCGCTTCTGAATTGAAGGCCGAGATAAATCCCACGTCTCTTCGAGGATCCACCTGTACCCCCACAACGAACCCCAACCCCGGTTGTGAGAAAGGATGCGTCAGGTCTGCCGTTCCATGATTGACCGTCGGCGCCATGGGCCAGCGAAACGTTCGTTTGGAGGGGAGCAGTGCCCTTCCTTCGTCGTAACCGTGCGGTGAGGTCAGGCTTCGGCCGCCCGACACAGCAACTCGTGAACACTCCGCGTTCAAAAACGGCGGCCCCAGGGTGACGTGTTGAACCCAATGAAAGAAATGATCGGCCTTTCTTTCATTGACCACTGTCTCATGGAAGTAAACAACCGACTCTCCCCGGCGCAGGGTAATCTCGCGAGTGAACCGGAGACCTGCTGCCGGCAGCGGCACCGCGAGCTTGACGCTGGCTGCAGCCGCCCCAGTGCTCTGACCCACGAATTTCCATTTGCTGCTGGCCGCCTCCCCATGCTGCGTGAGGCCCAGTGCAGCCTCCTCTTGAGAAGGCGAGCCGAAATAGTCCAGGCAAATATTATGCCCGGAGATTCCGGACAGCAACTTCCCCTCCATGGGTGAGCCATACTCGCTTGCGTGCTTGCGGGGATCGTACTGGTGGGAGTCCATCGTTTTCCATGGCGGCACCCAGAGAGGATTGAGAGTAGAGTTTCCGGACGATTCTTCAAACCTGAACTCCGCCACGTGCCCGCCGCCTGTCAGGGTAACCAACCGGATGAGGTTATTCGATAAGACATAGGACTCGCGTTCCCGCCATTTTGATTTTCGACCGTACAGATCAGCTTTTTTGCGCATGGAGTTGCTTTTGCCCCCCCTGGTTATGGGTTTTCGTAATGTCGAACTTCAACTTAATGCGCGCCAGATAATAGCAGGATGCGTGTCCAAAAGGTCTATATTCTTGGGAGTACCTTCCCACCTATTTCTCTTGACACCATCGCGCGGGATTTTCCAGTTTTATGCATGACCGTGTCAGCGAACGGAAAAGTGTCACCCGGCATTCGCAAAGGCAAGCGATTTGGAATCCAAAGCGGAAGTCTATGACCTCACCCTTGCCTCCGCACCGCTGCCGCGCTGCGCCTGAAGGTGCTCGAATTCCAATTTCACCACCAAACCCACGGCTGCGTTCCCGTTGGCCGGCAGGTTCTTCAACCGCAGGCAATGATCTGGCTTCTCATCTGCCAGCCGCGGCGGGGCAAGAATATCGCATTCCACTTTCTCCCCCGTATTCAGCAGCGTCGCACGGCGTGGCATCGTGGCGATCGGATGCAAGTAGACAGATGCGGTTTCCTGTTCCTTGAACAGATGAACGTACAGAGTATCTCCACGCTGCGTAAGTAGCACGTCGCGGTTCTTCGTCATCTCGCCGGCGGGTTCCACGTCCACCAGCGACTCTTTCACTTTCTTGTACCACGTGCCAATCTGCTGAAGGATGGAGGCAGCTTCCACGGGAATCGTGCCGTCCGGCTTGGGCCCCACATTGAGCAGGTAGTTCCCGCCTTTCGCCATGATCTTCTGAATGCTGCGGATCAAGTGGGCAACGTTGTAGTAATCCTCATCCACCCGGTATCCCCAACTCTGGTATCCCACCGACTGGCACGCTTCCACTGGCTTGTCGAAGTATGGCTTTGTGTTCACCGAGTCGTCCCAGTCGCGCTCCGGCGTGCCATAGTCCCCCTTGTCAAATCCGCGATCGTTGATGATCGCGTTGGGCTGCAACGAGCGGATCAGGGTATTGAAGGAAGGGTCCTCGCGTTTCAGCTCGCGGGCGTCCCACCAGAATCCGTGGATGTCACCATAATTGGTGCAGAGTTCCTGCACCTGCCGTTTCAGGAACCCCAGGTATTTCTCCTCGTCGGGCTCGTCCCCAGGGGCCGGGGCCGGGAGTTCGTAGGGCCGTCCTGCATTGGGATAATTCGGTTGATGCTCGTCAACGATGGAGTGATACAGGCAGAGTGGAACTCCCCGGCGTTGGCAGGCGTCGGCCAACATCTTCAGGACATCCTTGCCGTATGGGGTGTGCATGATGTTGTAGCCGGTCTCCTGCGTGTTCCACATGCAGAATCCATCAATATGCTTCGTGGTGAAGGTGACGTACTCCATGCCCGCTTGTTGGGCTGTATCGAGCCATGCATCGGGATTGAACTTGACGGGGTTGAACTTGCTCATGAACGGCAGATATTCCGCCCGGGTCATCTGCTTGCGGTACATGTGCTGCTCGTGCCAGCCGCCCACGGAGTAGATTCCCCAGTGCACAAACATGCCGAATCGCTTCTGGAAAAACCAGTCGCGGCCATCGTTAAAGCGCGGGGGAATGGCGAGATGGTTCTCAGCAGGAACAGCACCTGTTTCAGTAGAATTCAGCTGCACCACGGCCGGCTGCGGCACGAGTGCGGACGCGGAGCCGGCAACGATCCCGCTGCCCATAAATTGCAGAAGGTTGCGCCTGGTAAACATGATGAGCTCCTGACTAAGTATTGGCCTTTCGAAGTTCCACTAGCCCTCCCTTGGAGATCTGCATATCCAGGGCGAAGGTATTTGTTCTCACATCAATTTGGGATTCAGACACCTGCTCAAGGTAGCAGTTGCGATTAATCACGCGCCATTGGCCGGCACCGATCTTGTCAAGGAACATGGTGACACGTCCCCCGCTCGTAGCGTTGACAATGTAAATTTCGTTGCTACCATCCACGCTTACCGGGGTGGTTGATGAAGAGCCCACGTACAGAAACGTCTTTGCGCTTCTCGTGACCCGCAACATCGGAAACAGAAGATCGAATCCCACGGGACGGAACTCACCTTGGGAAAGCTCGTTCTTGTGCTCACCGTAAAACCTCATCCACGCCGCAACTACGCGCAGGTGTGACTCCGGCAACAACCGGAAGTCGACGCCAAAAACGGGAACTCCCGCGAGGGTCACGGTGGCACAGCACACCGCGACGTTTTCATCGGATTCGCGGATGTGCCACTGAATCGGATCAATCTTGGTTGCCACCCCATGGGAAAACGATCGCACGATTACACCCAGGCTGCGATTCACATCGAGGTCGAAGGGCATGTCGATGGTTTCGAGTACGTTGGCGAACTGCTTGGCATTGATGTTGGCCATCGCCATACGGGTCTCGATCAGAAAAGTCGGCTTGTATTTCATCAGGGCGTCGCGGACAGCCGCCAGGCAGGCGTTGTAACCTTCCCCGGTTGACTCGGTGAAATGAGGGTGCAAGCTGTGGCACGGAGAATGCTCATCGTCCATGAAGTCGAGCCAGAAACCATCCAGGTCATAGTCTTGCGCAAACTTCAGGAATGTGCGCGCCAGATAGGCGGGAGTGTCACGGTGACACGGGCAAAGATGATCCAACTCCTTCCCCGAGGCATCGTACCTCAGCATGCCGCGGGCCTCTTTATAGTTGGCGGTTTTCTTTCCCAACATGAATAACGCCACCCAGATGGTTGCCAATTGCCCCATATCGTGAATGTGATCCACCAGCTTGCGAAAATCCGGAAATTTCTCCCGGTACGCCACCCAGTCACCCGTGTAGTCGGTAAATTCAGCTATTTCCTGCGGTGTCCCCAGTCCGCCGGTAAGCTGGTTCTGGTAGCCGGAATCGATGGAAACGTTCTTGATCCCGACCTTCTTGCAAAACTCCGCATTCTTCCCAATGCTTTCCTGAGTGATGTTGAAACCAAGCGGATACCAGGAGTTCCAGATGGGCTCGAAGGCCGCCGGAGGAGGTTTTAAAGTAGTGATATGCCCGGCGCGTTCTGCCCAGTCTGTATACCGTTGAATGGTATGAAACCAATCATCCCCTGCGGCATCAAGGTAGGCACCGTCGATAAGTTCTGATCGCTTCAGCGCGTACCCCACCGGCTTTTCAAATTCAAATCGGAAGTTGAGCCCTTCCCCTCTGGGAGCAAGCCCCAGCGAGAACGTGTTTATCCGCAAGCCTGTGGCCTCAACCTGGTCGAGCAGGCCGAATGCATAACGGTTGTGCCCTTCGCGGTCGGCACAAACCAGCAGCGGGATGCCGGTGTTCGCTGCGTAGGTTCGAGCATAATTCTCACCTGATGCCAGGTCGCGGACGTAGGGGGTGAACTCCGCGTCGGTTTCAGAGGGGCCATTGCGATAATCCCAAAAGCGATAAATGTCAGTGAAGATCAATTGCGACCGGACGGAGTAGCTGTGTACGGTAAACACCTCGCCATCCTCGCGCGACAAATGAAACTCAAAGGTGGAGCGCCTAGCCTCGGGATGAACAAAAACAATCTTGAGCTGATAGCCTTGGCCCGTGAAAACCACCACATTCTTGTCCTCTGAATTTTGCGGCTGCCATTCCCGGACGGGGGGATCCAATGCGAAACCAAGTTGCGCTTCCCATTCCGAAAGTGGACCCAACTTCACATAAACCTGGCCTCCGTTGGCCGATGTCTCCTTCTCAGGTTGAAAAGAGGCCCTTACGGGAACAGATAGCCCCAGGACGGAAGCAGTTCCAAGAAATCCGCGACGACTCATTCCTGACATTCGAATCCTCCCAGTCTCAACGATTCCGCCCACGCGGACCAGTCGCATTTCCCCGCCGGGAAGAATGACCCGGATCGGCTGCGCGTTCCCATCGCCACGTGCGCAGTTCCTACACCTCTACCCTCCGCACATCCGCTGAGCGCAGGCAAACATCTTGCCATCCACCAACTTTCACTACGGGCAGTCGAGTGCCCCCAGTTCCGCCAAGTCCCCCATCAAGGGCTGAAGGAGATAGCGCGCCGTCCTTATATCACCCTGAATTGGCTCTGGCAACGGGAATTCATCGTTTATCGATTAAACGTCTTTGGGGACAGGGTTCACTCCTCTTCCCTGCTGCTGTTCGGGCTACCAAAATGGAGGACGAATCTAATGGGAGGGGGGCGGGATGCGTCCTGCGGGATGGCGTTTCAGATCATCTTCTCAGCGACCTGCAAGGATGCCGCCGTGGGCGGAACCTCACTTAGCGCTCGCGTTGGTCTCCAGAATTCCTTTCACCTTCAGATAGGACTCATTCTGGGGAGCCAGTTCCAGGGCCCTATTGATGGCCGCCAGCGCTTCAGTATATTTTCCCTGATGCCCGTATGCCAGTGCCAGCGCGTAGTGGGCCTGGGCATTCTGGGGCTGAATCTGCGCCCATTTCGCAAAGGCATCGGCGGCAGCAGCGTAATTCTGATTCTTCAGCGCGGTCTGTCCTCGTTCCCGCAGCAGTAACGCCCGGACCACGTCGGGACTGTTGGCAAACTGTGGATCTAATTGCGCAGCCCTGGCCGCCTCAGCTAAGGCCTTTTCTTCTTGTTGCAAGCCGGCGTACGCCAATCCGAGGCTCTGACGCAGCGGAGCATCATCCGGATAATCGGCAATTAGTTTTTCCAGCACGGGAAGTGCTTTCGAATACTGCCCGCCGCTAACAGCCTCGTTGGCTTCCTTCTCGACCTGATCGAACTCCTTTTGAGTGAGCAGGGACATCTCCAAGGTCTGATCTGCGGTAACCTGCACTTCACGCTTGGTGGGCATACGATCCCCAAGTTGGGCACGTAGTTGATACAAACCGGATTTCAAATCGGAGAAGGTGGCCTCTCCCGACTTGTTCGATTTCTGGAATTGAGGTTCCGCCGTTCCAACGGCGGCGAGGGGTTCCCCCTTTACAACGGCGGCGAGTTGAACCTCGACATTCTTAAGGGGCTTCCCACTTTCGTCATGGAATTGGCACCGGAGTGTAACTGCAGACATGGTTTCGGTAAGGAAAATCATGGAGGCGAGTAGTGCCAACATCACTTTGATTCTTCCACCCTTGCAATACCTGATCATCTTCATACCTGTCTCTTGGCGCGCAACCTGGCGCCATTAAATTGAATTGCCGAAATGGCCAATTTCTTTCCGCAGTGCGCACCGATGCATGTGAAGCTGTACGCGAAAGCAACAACTGCAAACCTCAGTCGGCAAAACCTTGGTCCTTCGACTCAATGCAGTATCCACCACGCATCGACCCGGTGTCCCAACAATCAGAGGGTCGCGACGAAAGACTTGCTCATTTTCCGAAAGCTGTCAAGCACTCAACCACGCATTCCCTATCCGGTCACTTCGCCGCGATCTTATCGAGCAAGGGGCGGAGTTGCGATCGCGTCAGTGCGTCCTTGGCGCCGACGCCGGCACCCGGAAAATCGAAATCGAACGGCATGTAGTACGAGCGCAGTGAGTCCGCCAGCTTTTCCGCCGATGCCCACGCTGCCCGCGCGTCGCTTTCCTTCCCCAGGCGGCGGGCTTCATAGAGCCGTGCCATCTCCAGGTAAAACCGGAACGACTCGTCGCCGTAGCGGAAGAGTCGCGCGTCTTCCTCCAGGCGCAGTCGCACCACCGTTGGAGCTTGCACACGTTGCGCCTTCGCCAGCGCCACGCGCGCCCGTTCCAACAAGTCGATCGACGCGCGAGGACCGATGCCCACGTCGGGTCCGCTTCGGTCCACCGCCGAATCCAGTTGCAAGTGTTTGGTTGGGAACAGCGGCTTCTGCGGCTTCCCGCCATCCCACGCCAGCAGCCCGGCGTTCACGCTCTCCTTCGCCCAGCTCCGCCACGCGGTAATGTTGGCATAGGCGTCCTCCAGGCAACGGTAGAACTCCGCCATCGGCGTTGCCGCCGGCCCGTAATAGAGGGCCAGGTATTCCTGGCGAATCTTCTCCACTGAAGCCCCACTGTCCCAGCTCAAGCGCGCAAACAGCGCCTGCGTAAGTGCTCGCGGGCCCCACAGCGCCATGGGGATGTGCATGTAGCTCATTCCCTTTACTCCCGCCTGGTGGTAATAGGCAAAGTCTTTGCCCATCGTCCGCGAGAAGAGCAGGGGCAGGTCCTCGAACTTCGACACGCTGTAGTACTCGACCACCGTAAACTGCAAATCTCCGGCGACCTTGCTCCATGACTGCACGGCCTCATCGTAATGCCGGTTGAACTCCGTACACTGGTGCGACCCCAGTGGGTGTGCGTAACATCGGTTGATGGGCGCATACAGGACAAAATCCTTGCCGTTCCGCAGCGGCGCGGGCACCGGATGCGCCGGTCCGTACAGCGACGAAGTGCCTTCGTAGGCGCACATCACCAGGCCGATGTCCCGTTTTACCTCACCCGAGGCAATTGCCGCGTTTACCGCCTCGCGCACTTTGGCAAGAAAGTGCAGGTAGCGATCCGCGTCGTTCCCCAGTCCCTGGCAACGCGAGCACTGGCACCAGTCCGCCCAAGTGTCAAACATCCAGACATTCTGGAAGTCTGTGGGCTTCCAGTCAGTCTGGAAGTGCTCAATGATGCTGGCCGCCACGTAACTCACGGCCGCGTCGTTCGAGACGCAGAACTGGTACCGCCCGGCGTTCTCCCGCTCCCGCTTGCCGTCCACTTCGGCGAACCACTCGGGGTGCTCCTCGAATAGCGTTTTCCCGCTGGGCATGGGTTTGTCGGCATTCAGAATGTCTTCCAGGATGTGCCCGCCGGAAAGAAATACCAGTCCCAGCTTTCGCATCAGCGCGTGCGAGGTACACCGAAAGGCCCACATATTCAGCCGGTTCTGTGCCATCCACTGAAACATTTCCGCCGATTCCTTGCTCATCCCCTCGGCATGGAAACCGCGAAACAATGGGAAATCCGGCATCGAGACAGTCTTCCAACCGTCCAGCGGCAGCGATGACCTCTTTGCTCCAGCAACTTCGCCCATTGGGCCCGGTGCGTACCAGCGCCAGCCTAGTTGTGCCAAGTAATCGTAAACCGCGTACAACACCCCCTGCCGTCCCCCTCCCACGAGAAGGAGCGCCCCACCGCGTTGCAAACTATGGATGGCGTACGCCTGGCGGTCGCCGGGGAGCGCCGGGACCTCGTCCAGCCCGAAGGATGCCTTCACTCGCGGCGCCGGCCCCACCACGATTACCGCGCCGTGTTCCGGCAGCGTTTCCGTGAAGCGGATTTCACTCCCCGGCACCGTCTGCATGAGAAAGCGCTTCAGTTCGACGGCCGCGAACGCCACCGTGCATCGTTCAGCTTCCGGCCCTTCTTCCTCCCAGTCGCGAACCTGCTCTTCCGCATTCGCCCAGTATTCAGTCGATTTCGCTGCACCCGGGTAGGGCACGGCAATAAAGATTGTTTGGGGTGAAGGGGTGGAAAAGCCCAGGCCGGCGGCCAGCGGCACTACCGTTACAGCGCCTAGAAACGTGCGCCGGTCGATTCCGGTGTTTGAGCTTGTGCAGTTCGACGCGTCCCCCATCCGCGCCGCTCCGCTCTGGCAGGAATCTTCCGCCGCCGCGATGGAATTCACCTCGCGAGGTACTTTCGATGTGCTCATTTCGCCTCCCAATTCCCAGACTTATCGCTTGGCGCGAAGTAACGTTATGGCTCATTTGCCTGGAGCAAAGTCAGACACCCCACGCCAAGCGAGTGGCTTGATGAGTGGGGGCCGCCTCAATGGCGGTTCCCCATTACTTCCCGATTGAAAATTAGAATGTGCTGGATAAGCCGCCGTCTACCACCAGCAGGGCTCCTGTCATGTAGCGGCAGTAATCCGAAGCCAGGAAGACCACTGTCCCCGAAATGTCTTCGGGATAGCCCGTGCGAGCCATGGGGATGTGACGCTTCTCGACGTACCATTTCTGGAAATCAGGCATCTCCGACTCTTGCACGCCATTGATGAGCGCCATGGGGGTCCGCATGAATCCCGGCGCAACAGCATTCACAGCGATGTTGTAAGGGGCCAGTTCAACGGCCAGTGATTTGGTAAAGGCGATCATGCCTCCCTTTGCTGCGTTGTACGCGCCGCATTGACCACTGGATAGGAAGCCTTGAATGGAGGCGATGTTAATGATCCGGCCAGACTTTTGCTGAACCATATACGGGACAACCATCTTTGTTCCCATGTATACAGCTTCAAGATTGACCGAGGTCTGCCGGCGCCAGTTTTCGAGAGAATCATCAAGAATCGTGCCGGAGAGGGATATTGCTGCATTGTTGACGAGGATGTCGATATGCCCCCACTTTTTGGCGACATCGTCGATGGCCTCACCGTAAGTCTTGTGGTCAGTGATGTCCAGGACATAGCCCTTCACCGTGTGGCCAGTTTCCCTTAATTCAGTTTCTACCTCACCGAGGGCTTGCCGATTGATATCGACGATTGCTACCGCACATCCTTCCTCGGCAAACTCCGCTGCCACAGTTCTACCCAGCCCCTGTCCGGCGCCGGTAATGATTGCAACGCTGTCTTTAAGTATTTCGCGGCTCATTAGTTCACCCTGTATTTTCCCAATGCGTCTGGGTTCAATTGAATTCCTAGACCAGCGTCTTTCGGCAACGGAATTTTGCCATCGACCAGGTGCAGTTCGTCCAGGGTCAATTCCCGTCTAAGGGCTGACTCCGCCAGGTGCGCGGGGAGAAACTCGATGTAGGGGCAATGGGCGGTAGCCACTGCCAGGTGCGCCGAAGCGGCAATTCCGATGCCGGTCTTCCAACAGTGAGGAACGATCAGCTTCCCCCGGTCTCCCGCCATATCGCAGACCCGTTTGGCCTCGGTAAATCCCCCCACGCGCCCCACGTCCGGCTGGGCCACATCAACGTTGCCACGATCCATCAACTCTTGGAATTCGAAACGAGTGTTGAGCATTTCTCCCGCGGCGATGGGGATAGGCGAGTGCTCCGACAGAAAACGATGGCCGTCCAAATCATCAATCCGGATGGGAGTTTCCAGGAAGAATAGATTGTAAGGCTCCAACTGTGTCATCACGCCCAATGCCTCTTTGGCGGTGGCCCAACAGTAGCAAACGTCGACCATCATGACGAAATCTCTGCCCACGGCCTCCCGGCAGGCGGCGACAGCCTCGACAATGGAGGTATTGCTTTCCTGCAGACCGTGGTGTGCGTAGGGCCCGTTAAACATAACCTCAAGCTTGGCGGCCGTGAATCCCGCTAATTTTGCCGCTTTGGCCTTGCTTACCAACGATTCGCGCTGATCTTTGACAGTCCGGCCCGTCGGCAGCAGCGAAGCATAAGGGGTGATAAATTCCTTCTTGGCTCCGCCCAGTAACTGCCAACAAGGTTGGCCGAGCGCCTTGCCCCGGATGTCCCACAACGCCATATCCAAGGCTCCCATCGCACAGATCCCGAGCCCGCGGCGTCCGGTCATCATGGACCCCATGTACATTCTTTCCCAGAGCCTTTCAGGTTGGAGCGGGTCCTGGCCGAGCAGTAACTCGGTCAGGCCCAGTCCAATATTGTGCGTCCCCCTGGCCTCGATCATCGCCTTGGCCACCCAGGGGTTGGTATCGACCTCGCCGATGCCGGTCAAACCTTCATCCGTATGAACAAAGACGACGATGTCATCCTGGGCTGATGATCCGGCCGCTGAGTCATAGTCCGGTACAAGCAAGACGACACATTCGATCTTGGTAATCTTCACTTCACTCTCCATTCGACGAGAGGAGTCGGGTTGTATATGGGGAAATGCCCGCGAGCGCGATGGCAAGTTGATGCACGAAGTCGGACCATGGGAAGGGTCTCAATTTCATTCATCCCGGACACTAAGGTGCAAGAATCTATACCACGAGCCTGACTGGTGTAAACAATGAAATTCCTATTCATGATATGAATGAGGATTTCTGGCGAGGAAAATTGAATCAATTCGGCGCGAGGAGACAACCAGAAACCAGTCAGCAATGAATTGTTGTCCGAAGACCTCAGCCCTAATGCAGCCCGCCGAAAAAACCCCCCTCAACCAACTGCCGGCAGTTGTAAGGACCTTATCTGCCCCATAGCGATCGGCCAGCCCCCCGGGTATTAGTTCGGAATAATCCCATCCTGCGACGGGTGCCCATCAGCCTTTTGCCAAGCGCTCGACCACCTCCTCATTCAACTCAACCCCAAGGCCGGGCGTGCGAGGGAGGTCAATCAAACCGTTATGGGGCGTGAATTCCGGCCGGACGAGATCCCGCCGAATGACCGATGGCCACAATTCGGGAACCATATACTCGATGTAGGGAACGTTCTCCATCGCCGCGCTCAGATGAATTTCTGCCGCCACGGTCAAACCGGATTTCCACCCATGCGGAGTGCACAACAGTCCGCGGTCTTTGGCGTGCTTAGCGATGCGAAGACACTCGGTCAGACCTCCCGCCCGGCCAACGTCTGGTTGGATAACATCCACCTTGCCCCGATCCATCAGATCCAGCGCCTCCCAACGCGAAGCCAACATCTCAGCGCCAGCAATACGCGTCGTAACCGCCGCAGCCAATCGGGCATGTCCGTCAAGGTCGTCCATGCGCAGGGGCGTCTCGACAAAATACAAATTGCAGTCCTCGAGTTGCTGAAGGGTCCAGATCGCAGCTTTGCTGTCCATCCACCGGTAACCAACATCGATCATGAAGGTCATTTGATCACCTATGATCTTACGAGCCTTCCGAACCAGGCGGATGATATCAGCGTCCGTATAGACGGTATCGTAAACGAGCTGAAGCTTCACCGCTGTGTATTTCAGTTCCATTACACTTTCCATGATGTGCTGGACCTGACGCTCCGTATCCTGCAGGCTGCTCAACCGGGGATGCACACTCGCGTACGGGACAACATGCGGACGGCGTGGTCCACCCAATAGCTCAAAGACCGGCCGGCCCAAGGCTTTCCCTGCGATATCCCACAAGGCGAGGTCCACTGCCCCTATCGCATGAATCACCAATCCTCGTCGCCCCGTGTAGATGGTCCCCTGATACATCTTGTCCCAAAGCCGCTCGACATCCAGCGGGTTCTCGCCGACCAGCATATCCTGGAAGCTGAGGCTCCAATTGTGGGATGAGGGAGCTTCCAATACCGCCTTCACCATCGACGCAGAGGCATCAACCTCTCCAATTCCTGTGATGCCTTCGTCAGTGTGGATCCTGACGATGATGGTTTCCTGCGCGCCATCATTTGCCGTCGAGTCAATGTTCGCGACTCTCAGGGAAATTGCTTCGATTCTTGTGATTTTCATCAGCTAGCTCCTTGGTAAAATGTACCCTGTGCGATTGGGGGACTGGCAAGCAGCGCGACACGCCACCGTCCGGCTGGCGAACAACCGTGACAGTTAGTGGTCCCTTAAGCTACCGGGAGGGTTGGCGTCCGGCTTGTTGAAACGGTTAAGCATCTCGGGGTTCGGATCAAGGCCGTGCCCCGGCGTGTCTGGCGCCAAAGCATACCCTTTCTCAAATCGGATGGGGTTCTGGGGCAGCAGGTTCCACGCAAGATCCGAAAATTCCAAGCGATCGACCTGGGGCAGAGCCACGGCAGCATGGATAGACAGTTCGAAAAGGGAGTTCCCGAAGATAAGGGGAGTTCCACAATCCGCAGCGATATCCGCGCAGGCCAGGGCATAGTCATAGTCAGCTTGTACGCGCAATCTGCTGAATGCCTTGTGCTCCGCGAATCGGCGCAACTCTTTCGCATCCACGATGTAATCATGGCCAACGATGTCCACATCAACGGTGGCATTGAGTCGAGCCAAACCGTCAATGTCAGTTCGCGGCAAGGGATCTTCGACATAGGAGAGCCGGACGCCGTGCTCCTCGAAGTATTGGATCCGCCGAACCGCCTCATCACAGCTCCAGGCTTCATTAGCGTCGACTGCTATTTCCACGGCGTCTCCTACACACTCGCGAACCGCCCGTAAGCGCTGCAGATCCCGTTCTACATCGGGATGGCCGACTTTCACTTTGACAGCGGTGAAGCCGCGCCGAACAAAGTCTTTGAAAAGCGCCACCGCTTCTTCCTCCGAAAGCGGAAAATCCAGGCCGCTGGCATAAGCTCGAACCCGGTTGTGGTCCGGGCTTGCCCCTAGAAACTGGTAAAGAGGCATCTCGACCATCTTGGCCATCAGGTCCCACAAGGCAATTCGAATCCCCAGGCAGAAGTATGAATAACCTGAAAACAATCTCGGTCGATGCATCTTCAGTCCAAACGGTGTTCTTCCTTCGATCGACGGCCAGAAATCCCGCTCAAAGTCTCTGCGGAGATCGGCCAAACTGGGCATCGGCGTAACCCATGGCGCGGGCCGGGTGAATACCCCGGCAGAGACCGTCTCTCCAAATCCCCAGCCACAGTGCCCGTGGCTTGTCTTTAGGCAAATGGCGACAAGATCGAATGCGCTATAGTGGCAGCAGCAGTCCCCGATCACGCGCCCTGTGGGCATTTCCATTTTCCACAACTCATAGTCTGTAATGACTTCCTTCATGAGTGCTTACCTCCCTCGATGGAATTAATGATGGGCGTTTGGGATATGTCCTAATTGCATCAGCGAGTTCAAGCCGGCAAAACACGCGATTGACAAGGTGAGAGCAAGCAACCCATAGCTCAAGGTGCGCAAAGGCAGCCCCTTCCAATCTCCGTAGAAATACTCCACCACGGCCGCTCCAACATTGGTACTTGCGAGCATCACCGGCCAACCGATGACGGGGCCATAAGTTCCCAGCCAGGGCATCGCCCATCCGTACAAGAGCATCCCCGACATCCATATCCCCGCCATTCCCACGGCCATGAGTGTATACGGGATAGCGGAGTTCTCCTTAAACTGATGCAAGGTGTGGTTCTTCCTCCAAAGGTTGCCGCAAAAGATGCCGTTGCTTACAAAACTTGTACCAAGGTAGGGAACGTAAAATGCAAATGTCATGAAGACTTCTGACGCGCCGTGGGCCCGAGCCACCTTCATATAGTTGTCGGCAAAGGCCATGCCTAGATTCTGCAAAGGCGTGAGCAAACCAGCCCCTATGCTCAGGGCAATGCCTTGCAACGCGATTGCGGCCACGCGCGGTAGTCAATTTGCATATAAGCTGATTCATAGTTGCGTTGCGATCCGGCGATGGCACATAAGACGACACCAACAACTGCGAGCCCAAGGCCCGCTACGATGACAAGCCCAATTTTCGAATGCAGCACTCCACGGTGTTGAATGGCAAGCGGCACGAATGAGCCGATGACCAGCGAAACACCGTTCGCGAGCGAATTCGCCAGCGTTAAGCCCACTTTCCCCAAGGCCCGGCCCACCATGATCCCAGACGTCCCCGCAACCAACCCCACGGCCAGAACGATCAGGTTGAGACGCAGACCGACCTCACGGAACACTTGGAACAGGGAGGGAATACTCAGGTAAGCAATCAAACAGGGTAGGATGACACAGCCCGACAGCACCCAGACGAACCAGGTGTTCTCCCACGCGAATTGCTTCATGTACCGCATGGGGAGGAAACAAATCCCCAGCAGGACTCCACTTAGAACGGCCAGTAGTATGCCTGCAAACATACCGGGGTTCCCAATCCGGCGCTTGGAAGCGTCAATGCAGGTTCACCGTCACGCACAGTAGCCGGCGTCAACCACGAGGTTCGCTCCGGTAACGCCTTGGGCATCGTCACTTGCCAGGAACAGAATACAGTGAGCGATGTCGTCAGGCTGAAGGAACCGCCGCAGGCATTGCGCCTGGAACATTCTTGCCACGAATTCATCCTGGCTGATGTTCATTTCCTCCAGCTGTCGTCTCAGTGCCGGAGTATTGACCGCTCCAGGGCTGACTGAATTGACTCGAACATTCCAGGGTCCGAAATCAATGGCCAGAGAACGCGTCAGCATGAGCAAGGCTGCTTTGCTGGTGCTATAGGTCGCATAGTCAGGGTCCGCTTTCATGCCACTGGTGGAACTCAGGATCACGATCGCGCCACCCCCCGTTTGCTTCATCTGATGGGCGGCGTAACGCGAGCAGAGCGCGGTCCCCCCGACGTTGGTGCCAAGAACGTCATGCCAATCCTGCTCACTGGCTTCCGCCCCTCCCTTCATCAGGAACCGGGCCGCGGAGTTTACCAGCACGTCGATTCGACCAAAACGTTCAAGTGAGGCCGACATCAGGCGCTGGACGTCAGTCTCACGAGATATATCGCATTCCACAGCAAGGGCCGCTCCGCCGTCCCGGGCGATGGCGTCCGCGGTCTCATTCGCGGATCCCAAATTCATGTCCGCCAGGACAAGCTGCGCACCTTCCCTGGCAAAGAGTTGAGCTGTCGCTCTCCCGATACCGGAACCGCCTCCCGTCACTATTGCAACTTTCGCCTGGAATTTACCCAAAGGACTCACTCCTTCAAGCATTGACGATGACTTGCAACTTCATATCACGGCATCCGCCATCGAACCTCGGCAGATTCCCGTCACTGGCTGGCTCATGATTTTGTTCGAATATTACAAACGAATTCGGGCTTGCCCTGGATGCCGAGATTGATGTGGAACAGTTTCCCTCCGAAGTAACCGGAATCGGGGTCGTATCCCGGGGGCATCTCCGGCATCGGATCCGATTTACCAGCCGACGTAATAAACATGTCGGTCAACTCCGGGCCGCCAAAGGCCAGCGAAGATGTCTGCTTGGCGGGCGTATCGATTCGCCGCTCGATCTTTCCGTCCGGGTCGTAGCGAACAACACAACTCCCGTACCATTCCGCCGACCACACGAATCCCTCTGCATCCACAGTCAAACCGTCGGGTATACCACTAGTTGCCGCAACCTTTTTGAAAACACGCCTGTTCCTGCCGACCCCGGCGGCCACATCGTAGTCATACGCGAAGATGGTACGCGCAACAGAATCGGTAAAATACAAGGTGCGGCAATCGGGAGAGAATCCCAATCCGTTGGACAAATGGAAGCCTTCATCAATGATGCGGGCGGTGCCGTCGGTGTCCACACAGATCAATTTACCGAGTGGGTATTTGTCGCTCGGATTATAAAACACCGAGCCTGCCAGCAGACGGCCTTGGGGGTCAGCGACGCAATCATTCATCTGCAGCTTGGAGCCGTCTGCTTGCGCAGCCACCAGCCGGGGGCTCCCCTCCCCATCCCATAGCCAGATTCCGGAAGTATTGGTTATTACAAAACCTCCCGCCTGGTTTAGGGCGCAGCCGCAAATTTCCAAACCTTCCTTGACGACACGATGTGTTCTTGCAGGCCAATCGCAGCAATAGAACTTCAAGCCGACGCAGTCTGTCCAGTGGAGGCGGCTGTGTTTGGCGTCCCAGAGCGGGCTCTCACCGCACAAATCACCGTAGTCGGCAACAACGGATAATTCTGGCACGTTAGTTCCCTCCCCTGACACACGTTTATCACTGCCAGTTATTTCAACCTAATGAACCTGATCATTACCGTCAGGCCCGAGAAGGTCGCGATACTCAGGCTCAAGACCGGCCTTATCAGACACGACTTTCGGGAAACCGCGCTCGGTCGGTGCAATGTCAAAGTAATTGTCATGTTCGTGACAGGTGGAAATCCTGTTTTGTACCCTGTTGTTGTAATTCATCGATTTGTTGACATTGTATACCACGTTTCCGGTCACCTCGATAAACCCGCTTCCTTCATCGAGATAAATCCCGCCCGGCCTGCCGACATCGTCATGGATGACATTGCCGCGAATGACGGAGCCGGGCATGTTGCCAAGACAATAAACCCCACCGCCGTCATTACGCTGCAGCATGACGTTATGGATGTGGTTATACTCGCAGCGAAGGTTTTGAGAGGGCGTGGGCTCTTTATAAAAGAAGGGCTCCCAATAATCAGCGTTCCCCCCTCCGGCATCCTCTTCGCCCCATCCCCACCCAACCGAGATGCCCGAATAAGGCAGGTTGAAGATTTCGTTATGCGCGATGACCGTTCCATCGGTATACCCGGCAAAGATACCGACCCCGGCAACGTACTGGATAGCCACATCATGAATATAGTTATTCATGATCTGGTTGTTCTTCGTGACTTCACGAAGGTCGCGGGGATGGTGGTCAATGACGTCGCCAACCTGGATGGCGGAACCCGAGAGATCGTAGAATTTACAACCGGAAATGATGTTGTCTTGTGAACCGTACTCCAAGTCGACTCCGCCGCTTCCGAATTGGGTAAAGGTGCAGCGCTCGAAGAGGATCGACTTCGCGGCATGCAGGATGATATTCGCAGGACTCTTGATTTCCTCATTGTGAAGGTTGGCCACCGTCCCGCCATCCCGCGCGATCATATTCTGGGGACTCATAACAAAGTTGGCCTGGACGTCAACGAGACCGATCTGGCTGGGCCGCAACCAGGAGGCGTGGCAGAAGGTGATCCCCTGGAATTGAATGTTGTGCACGGGAGCGTCCAGGGTTCCCTCAAGGTCCATCAGTTTTTCCACAACCGGTGCCACGACCTCCGCCGAGCTCATATCCTCGTCCAATTGCGGGATGTAATACACCACGTGGGCAGCCTTGTCGAGGTACCACTCGCCGGGCGAATCCAGCAGTTCGCGAGCGTTCTCGATGTAAGTGGGAAAGGCAGCGTGTGCGCCGTCCTTCAGCTTCGCCAGGGTGAAGTACGGTTGCTGCATGGTAACGACGGTGGTGGAACCCTCTTTCGCGATCTTTTGGACCTTGCAGATGGTCCGGTCCCATTCCAGATCGTAAATGAACTCGATATCGCTCTGGTTTCCCCAGGTGGCCATGCTCCCGTCGGAAGTCTTATACCCGTAACCTCCGTTAAGTTCGGCCCCCGGCAGCATGCCTCCCCTCGCCCTCACAGCGCGCACACCATTAACATAGAGCTGCCGGAAGTCAGGGATGTCCGTCTTCGCTCGCCATACGTTTCCCGAATCCCGTTCCCACCCGGTTATCCTTTTACCTCCACAAATGGAGGCCTTCTCACCACGGTAGCTTCTGTAAATGATGGTGTGGCCGTTCGTTCCAGAGTCCCTCGCATCGAAAAGAAGAGTCTGGTCAATATGGTATGTCCCGGCCCGAAGATAGACGACGATGTCCTGGGTCATGTTTTTGTTCATCGTCCTGACGGCATTCCGGGCCGCCGTTAAAGTTTTAAGGGGCTGTGCCTCCGTACCCGAATTGCCATCATTGCCGTTGGGGGAAACATAGTATGCCGTCTGCTGCGAAAACCCCTGAGTGGCAACGCACAGAACTGCGGCGGCGACGTACGTGCAGAGAACCAGATGAAAACAGTTTTTCATTTTCTGCCCTCCATCTCGAATTGATAAAAACCACTGGAATCACGCTTGCTATAAGGTGTGCCATCCAAACCAGCAGCCTGATGAAGAAGTCCCCGCGAAACCGTCAGCAACTTGCCTCCATTATTAAACCTAAATGAGTTGCCCGCTGGAAGTGTGCGCTCCGCCACCGCTCCTACGATTCTTGCATCAGCGTCTTAAACTAATGTCGCCATTTCGGTCCCCGCGAACATGCCGCTTATTCTTAGCACCTAATACCATCTCTTACCCGTTAAATAAAATACTAGTTCGATACAATAAAACAATTACCCCGTCCAAATTGACTATCGGCATGGAGTTTAAGGTCATCGTCCTGCTCGCCTTCCCCCGGGTAGCGTCAAAACTCTTACTGCGTCGAAGCAAGTACTTGGAGCTTTATGGCAACCGGTAGTTGGTGTTCAATTCCGGATCACCAAAAGTGACTTTGTGGCAATGTTGTCCACGAGCCGACCGAGTAGGTTTGAGTTGCTCATGATCAAGTCAATGCGAGCTTGGCACTTGATTCTCTTGATCGCACTGGGAGTGTCACTGGCGCCCTGGACTTTCGCGGCAGAGCCACATACTCCCCGGAGTGTTCAGCAACCGGACCTTTGTAATCCAAACAAATATCTAAGAGATTTACGCAGGGACATGCGCGGAGGCCAGGCCGTGGCGATGCCTGAACTTGTCATTGTCCTGGCGCCGGAAGTTCGCGGCGGCCCGCTTTCCCGGCGCTTCCCCAAGGGGAGCGGCCTGGTACGGCTCGAGCCGCATGCCCACAGTCCCCACTCCCTGACGCCGCGTTTCTTCACAGCGGCCGATCCCCAAACATCGTTTGATGGCGCCCGCATACTCTTCGCTGGACAGAAAACGGCGGATTCAGCCTGGCAAATCTGGGAAATGAATGTGGACGGGACGGGCGTCCGGCAAGTCACCCACTGCGCGGACGATTGCCTGAAGCCTGCCTACCTGCCTCGCGGCGAAATTGTCTTCACGGCGACCTCCCAGGGGCCACACGATTCTCAACTTTGGGTTTGCAAGACTGATGGATCTAACTCCCACCCCATTACCTTCGGGCCGGGCGGCTTCCAGGTGGAGACGGTTTTGCAGAATGGCACGATCCTTGCTTCGGCTCGCTCGCCACTCGTTCCATCAAGCGGACTGCCCGCCGACCGTCACCTTTACACGTTGCGACCTGATGGCAGCGGCCTGGCAACCTTGCGCTGTGACCATCAGCACCCGGCTTTACGCAGCCAAGCGCAAGAACTCGCCGACGGTACGGTGGTTTTTGTGAAGGCCCCCCTTGGCAGCCGGAACCAGGGTGGGGATTTAACTTGGATTCGCCGGGGCGCATTGCACAATTCACCCCTCATGGCCGCGCCTGTTCTCACATCATCACCTCAACCGATCAACGCAGATGAATTGATGGTGGCGCGAGAATCCACCACAAGCACCCACGCAGTAAAGAAGCTGACGCTCTACGCATTCGACACAGCCAAGGGCACCCTCGGCGCACCCGTTTACGAGGATCCGAAACTCTCATCGGTGGAGGCCATTCCGGTGGCTGCCCACGAAGCGCCGCGCTGGTATTGGAGCACGCTGAATCCCGAGCTTCACAGGGGATATTTCGTTTGCATGGACACTTATCTCACCGACAGTTTTCCCCATCAGCGGATCGCGGCAAAGATCACTCGGGTTCGGGTACTGACGTTCGATGCCACCACACAAACGGCGAGCGTTTTGGGAGAGGCCCCGGTGGAGGACGACGGTTCGTTCTATATTGCGGTTCCACCTGACCAGCCCGTCAGGTTTGAAGTTCTCGACGCCGCCGGACGCGTGGTCCGTGCTCAACACAGTTGGATCTGGTCGCGCTCCGGCGAGGAACACGGATGCGTGGGCTGCCACGAGGATCGCGCCGTGGCGCCTGAAAACCGCTGGCCGTTGGCACTTCGCCGCTTTGACACACCCACGCTGGTACTCGGCAGTCAGCAGAAGGCAGCAGGCGGTAAGCACTAGGCAGAAACAACTTCGCCATATTGGCATTTGATCTGCCCGGAGTGAGTAATGAAGCTCATGAATCTATTCCCCGCTCGACTATTCGTTTTGACAGCTATTGCCGTAATGCTGGTTTGTGCGGGTATGCGAACGCCTGCCCAGAGTCCGGCGCCAAAGAACCCACCCCCATCCTCGCTTGTGACTTACGAGGACGTCACGGAGAAGGCCGGCATTCACTTTAAACACTCATTCGGCGAGCAGAAACTCAGTTCCATCATGGAGGCCACGGGTTCCGGCTGCGCCTGGATCGATTACAACAATGACGGACTGCTGGACCTCTACGTGGTCAGCGGCCGCTATGTGGACGGCGTCACACGTTTTTCCAAGCCCGAAGGCGCGGACGCCACCAATCATCTCTACCGCAATAACGGCGATGGAACCTTTACGGATGTTACTGCGCAAGCCGGTGTGGGCGGCAAGGGTTTCGGCATGGGCGTAACCGTGGGTGACTATGACAACAACGGCTATGAAGACATTTTCTTGACCAACTGGGGCTCCTCGATCCTTTACCACAACAATGGCGATGGGACTTTCACGGATGTTACGGCCAAGGCGGGCGTGGAGAATCCGCACTTCGGCACCGGCGCGGCGTGGATCGACTACGATCGCGACGGGAAGCTCGATCTGTTCGTGGGCAATTACCTGAAGTTTGACCCCAACGCCAAGCGCGAGTATTTCTCTGCCGACGCCTTCCCCGGCCCGCTTGATTACGAGGGCGACGCGAATCGTCTTTTCCACAACAATGGTGACGGCACCTTCACCGACGTCTCTCACAAGGCGGGCATCGACAACCCCCTGGGGCGCGCCATGGGGGTAACCGTAGGCGACTACGATAACGACGGCTGGCCCGACATCTACATCGCCAACGACACGATGGAAAGCTACATGTACCACAACAATCACGACGGCACGTTTACCAATGTGGCGGCCGACGTGAACACGGCATTCGGAGCCAATGGCGAAGCCACCTCCGCGATGAATCCGATCTTCGGCGATTACGACAACGACGGCTGGCTGGACCTGTTTGTCTCGGACATGCGATACCACCGGCTGTTTCACAACCCCCGGGGCAAAGGCTTCTGGCTCGACACCACGGTGGAGACGGGCGTAGCCGCGGTTTCCGGCCAGTACGTGGGATGGGGCGACGGCTTTTACGACTATGACAACGACGGCTGGAAGGATCTCTTCGTTGTGAACGGTGGCCTGCACTGGCTGATTCCCATGGAGGATTCCCTGCTGCGCAATAACGGCGACTCGACATTCACCGATGTGTCGTCGCACGCGGGCGACTACTTCAAGTTCAAGAAGGTGGGACGCGGCGCCTGCTTTGGAGATTACGACAACGATGGTTACATGGACGCGTTCATTTTAGTGCTGGGTGGCAAAGGCATCCTGCTGCACGCCAAGCCCCCGGCCACTGGCCCGCGCAATCATTGGCTGACTGTCAAGTTGGTGGGCACACGGAGCAATCGCGATGGATTCGGCGCACGTCTGGAAGCCATCGCGGGTGACTTGCACCAGTACGTCGAGGCAACATCAGAAAATGGTTATCTATCGCAGGGCGATCCGCGCCCGCATTTCGGCCTGGGCCAACATGCGGCCGTAGATAAGCTAGTCATTCACTGGCCCAGCGGCACGGAGCAAGTGCTGGATCACGTAAAGGCGGATCAAATCTTGACAGTAAAGGAACCGAATGAAGTGCCCGCGCCCGGAGGCAAAGCGCGGTAAGTACGAAGAACAAGGCAAAGTGCAAAATGCAAAAGGCAAAGCCAGGGAAAGTGCAAATATCCAGCCTGCGCCCCCACCATTCACAGCGTGGGAACCGCAGGTCGTACCTGGGCTTCTGCTTTTGCCTTTTACCTTTTGCCCTTTGCCTTTTGACTTGCTTTTCGGAAATGGCCGCCCCCATCAATCCGCAATCCGTCGAACCTGCAGAGCCCGAATATCTGACGCCCGTTGAAATCAAGCTCGCCTCCGATGGCAAGAAGTTGTACGTGGTTTGTGAGGGCGATGATTCCGTTCTAGCACTGGACACCGAGACCAGGCGAGTGACCGCGAAGGCGAAAGTCGGCCACAAGCCACGGGGGCTCGCGATTTCACCGGACGGCAAGACACTTTATGTTTCCAATGAATGGAGTGACACCGTCAGCGAAGTTGACGCGGCCACGTTTAGCGTAACACGCACGCTCAAGACCGGCTGGGGACCGGTGGGGCTGGTCACGGATCGCACTGGCAAAACGCTGTACGTCGCCAACAGCATCGCCGATAGCGTGTCACTGATTGATCTCGCTTCGGGCGCGGAAATCAAACGCTTCACCACGCATCGATACCCCGAACAGGTGCTGCTTTCGCGTGATGGCCGGCGCGTTTACATTGCGAATCTTCTTCCGCACTTGGGGCCTTATGACCAGCCGCCGGTTTCGGAATTACTTGTGCTCGACACGAACAAGCAAGTGGTGGCCGAGCGCATTTTGATTCCCGGCGCCATCGAACTGCGCCACATCGCCGAAGCTCCGCTACAAGGTGGATACCTCATCGTCCCGCTGGTGCGCCCCAAGAATCTTGGCCCGCTGATTCAAGTCAACCAGGGGTGGACGATGACCCACGGAATGGCGGTGGTCCGCCCCGCCCCCAGCACGTCGATGGGTGACGCCGGTTCGAAGGTAACCCAAGTGCTGCTCGACGATATCGATTACTACTTTGCCGGCAATGATGGGGTGGCCTTTACACCCGACGGGCGCAGGGGACTGGTTACATCTTCTGACGCCGACACGGTTTCGATTTTGGACACCGCTCATCTCGGCCAGAAGCTGCGTCAAGTTGCCGCAGAAGAACTTGCAAACCGCCTGGATTCCGCCGCCACCTTCGTGGTAAAGCGCCTGCCAACCGGACACAACCCGACCTCGGTGGCGGTCTCACCAGACAGCCGCTGGGCTTACATCTCGAACCGCCTCGACGATTCCGTGACCATCATCGACCTGGCACAATCGAAGGTTGCCGCCACGATCGATCTGGGCGGGCCCAAAGAAATTACGCTGATGCGGCGCGGTGAGCAGATGTTTCACGCCGCGAAGTATTGCTATCAGGGTCAATTCGCCTGCGCCACGTGCCATCCCAACTCGCACCTGGACGGATTAGCTTGGAATCTGGAAACGCCCCAACTCGGCCGCGACCGGGTGGCCAACCGCACTCTGCGGGGAATTCGTGAAACCGCGCCCTACAAGTGGAACGGCCATAATCCCGACCTTGCTACGCAATGCGGTCCACGCATCGCCAAGTTCTTGTTCCGTTCCGAGGGATTTAATACCGCGGAACTGGAAGCGCTGCTCACGTACATGAATAACATTCCGCTGCCCCCCAACCGGCATCTCGCGCCTGACGGGCAGTTGACCGAAGCTGAGGAGCGGGGCAAAACCATTTTCTACCGCCAGTACACCAATAGCGGGCAGGTCATTCCTGCGGAGAACCGCTGCGACACGTGCCATCCGGCCGAGACGCATTACACCGCCCGCATCAGTACCCGCGTGGGGTCCACGACCCCGTACGACACAAATGAATTGTTTGATATCCCACAACTCGACCGCGTCTACGAAGACGCGCCCTACTTGCACAATGGAGAGGCACTGACACTGGAAGAAATCTGGACGGTGTTCAACAACAAGGATACGCACGGCATCACGTCGGATATGAGCAAAGAGCAGCTGAACGATCTGATTGAGTTTCTGAAAACGCTCTAGCTATTTTGGATGTTAGCTTTTGGATTTGTGATTCCGGGTTAATTTGTGATTTGCGATTGGCGATTTGTGATTGGTGCTTTCGAATCTTGAATCTTGAATTTTGCATTTTGAATTTCGGTATGGATCACGGCAAAAAGAACAAGGCAAGAGTACAGGACGGATGGCAATGATTCAAAATTATCCCGGCCCACAGCGTAGCGAAGAAGTCGACAAGCGGAATACGGGAGGCGGCAGACTGAATACCGGTGTCCCCGCCTACCGTATACCGTCTACCGTCTACAGATTTCCCCACTTTTGCCTTTTGACTTTTGCCTTTTGCATCTTGACTTGCTCTATCTCCCTCGCCGCCCCGCGGCCGCACCTCATAACCCGCTGGGAGAATTACACCGTCGCCAACGGCATGCCCGATGCCAAGGTCTTCTGCGTCACGGTGGACGGCCCGCGGGTATGGGCAGGCACGGAAAACGGATTGGTGCTGATCCAAAATGGCAAGGTGGAGAAAGTCTATCTACCCGCTGACGGCCTGGCCCACCGGGCGGTGATGGGCATCGCCGTGGACAAGAGCACGGACGACCTGTGGATCGCCACGTTTGGTGGCATCAGCCACTTCTCCGGCGGACACTTTGAGAATTTCACCAACCTCACCAGCGGCCTGCTGAACGATATCTGTTACGGTATTGCCGTGGTGGATCGCTCCGTCTGGGTGGCCACCACCGCGGGGGTGAGCCGTTACAACACCCTTAGCGGAGAGTGGAGCAGTTGGAGTGAGAAGAACGCTCCGTTCCACGAACCCTGGGCGTACGGCATCGCGCCCGCGGGAAACAAGATGTATTTCGCCATCTGGGGCGGCGGCTTGCTGGAGTACGACGTGCAAGGGAACTACTGGAAGCCTTACACCGATCCTGACGAGGAAATGGAAATCGTCCTCTTCAAGAACCAGGGACTTATCCACATCATCGTTTCCAATGTCGCATGGAATCCCGACACCCGGATGATTTGGGCCTCCACCTATTTCGGCTTGAGCGGATACGACGGCCGCAATTGGCACAACTATTTGACCAAGGACAGCGGCCTGGCTTCCGACTTCATCAACGCGCCCAAGTCCCGCCGCAACGAGGTCTGGGCCTGCACGGACAAGGGGCTCAGCATGCTCGATTACACAACCAACACTTGGGTCACGTACCGGCCCGGCAAACCAAAGGGTCAGGGTGAGATAGAGATTACCTGGCCCGACGGCAAGAAGCAGAAACTCACCACCAACACCGCCTTGGCCCACAATTACATTCTGAATATGGATTTTCAAGGGGAAGACATTTGGGTGGCTACAGCTCTGGGGCTGAGCCACGGCATTCGCGATTCTGAAAAGGAGATTCAACTTTATGCCAGCTTCACAAACTCTCACCGAAGTGGAAATAACCCCACAGGCGGTTTCCAAAAAGGCAATTAGCGCTCCGGAAGCCTTGAATGAGGCCTATCACTATTCCAAGCCGTCGTCGTTTTCTCGTGGACTGCGGCTGGATATCAAGGGCATCACCATCCTGCTGATTTCCGGCACGGCCAGCATTGATGATGCCGGGAAGACGATCCACGTGGGTGATTTCCGCGCCCAGACACGGCGAACCTATCAAAACATCACAAGATTGCTGGAAGCTGGAGGCGCCACCTGGAAGGATGTCGTGCGCACCACTTGTTACTTGCGCGACATTGAGCGCGACTACGAAGCCTTTAACGAAATCCGTACGCAATTCTTCCATGAGCAGGGACTCAACCCTCTGCCCGCCTCCACCGGGATCCAGGCGATCCTGTGCCGGCCGGATTTACTGGTCGAGATGGAAGCCATGGTGATCTTCGATTCCGACCGCGGCACCGGCACAAATGAAGGGGAACAGAAGGCCGCAGCGTAGAAGAAAGCTGTCAGCTGTCAGCTATCAGCCGTCAGATGGTGCTCGAGCTGAAAGCTGAATGCTGATAGCTGACTGCCCTAAAGAGGTCGCTATGAATATCTCCGGACAACTCACTGTGGGTGATTTGCCGCGTGTTTGTCCCCTCCTCTGCCGCCAAACCAACCCTGGTTACGGCGGGGATCAGACCCGCGTGGTGGAAGTGGGAGGCGTGCGCTTCGGTAACGGCAGCCCGGTAGTGATTGCCGGGCCGTGCGCGGTGGAAAGCCATGAGCAGACCCTGGCCGTGACCCGCGCCGTGAAGCACGCGGGGGCCAACATGCTGCGCGGGGGCGCCTACAAACCCCGCACCTCGCCGCACGACTTCCAAGGAATGGGAGTCGAGGGGCTCTGCATCCTGCGCATCGCGCGAGAGGAAACCGGGCTGCCCATCGTCACGGAAGTCATGGATACCCGGCTGGTGGAGCAGGTGGCCCAGTATGCCGACATGCTCCAGATCGGTTCGCGTAACATGCAGAATTATCCGCTCCTGGCAGAGGTCGGACGCGCGGGCAAACCCGTGTTGTTGAAGCGCGGCATGGCGGCAAGCCTGGGCGAGTGGCTGGGCGCCGCCGAATACATTGCCAAGCAGGGCAACCTAAACATTGTTCTCTGCGAGCGGGGCATCAAGGCGTTTGCCGCCGGAGAATACTCGCGCTATGTGCTGGACTTGAATGTTATCCCCGCCGTGCTGGCAAACACCTTCCTGCCCGTGATCGTCGATCCCAGCCACGCCACGGGGGTTGCTTCCATGGTCGAGCCCGCCAGCCGCGCGGCGCTGGAATTTGGGAGCCACGGTCTGCTGATTGAAGTCGCCGATTTTGCCACCGGACGGCCGCGCTGCGACGCGGACCAGGCAATCGACGGCAAAACCCTGGCACGCATTGTGAAATTCGCGCAACAACGCCACGAACAACTTCTGTTTGCGCAACGGGCGGCGTGAGGTTGAAAAGCATCTCACGCAGAGACGCGGAGGCGCGGGGCAGCATGAGAGAGATTGGTGGGTCGACACGGAAGTGCAACTGCCATCCACAAAATTGCAGGCGCCTTTCTTAGTGTTCTCTGTATCCCCGTGCTGAATCTTTTCGCCACGGGCTGAGAAGAGGTTGGTTGGCCGACCCGATGGATTTCCGAATCAAGACCAAGGTAGAACCTATGAAAAGACCATTGCTGTTCGCCCTCCTTTTCGTTGCCGTGGCGATCCCCATGACGGCACAGCAGTACAAAGACACCGAAGATACTCCCAAAGACACCGTCATCAAGCGGGATGAAACGGTCAAGCCGGACAGCCGTTACGCCAACATGCCGGATGAAGCCGTTCCCTACCGGCGCTTCACCAAGCCTTACTACGACTGGTTTGTGCGCGAAGATACCCTTGAGTATCACGGCGCGGCGGACAAGCGGCCGGATGGCAATCCCGCCCAACTGAACGAAATCGCGATCGGCTTCATGAGCCCCATCGAGAACAATCCCGAATCCGTTTTCGGCATCCCGGAACTCCACGGCGCGCAACTGGCCCTGGAACAAGCCAACGCGCGCGGCGGGTACAAAGGCAAGCCTTACGCCCTGAAGATTCACAACGAATCGGCTCTGTGGGGAGCATCATCCGCCGAACTGGTGAAGATGCTCTTTAACGAAAACTGCTGGGCCATGCTCGGCTGCGTGGACGGCCAGAACTGCCACATTTCTCTGCGGGTGTCGTTGAAACTCGAAGTCCCGATTATCGACGTGGGCACAACGGACCCGACCGTGACCGAGACCCGCATTCCTTGGCTGCTCCATGACTTCCCTGACGACCGTCAGCAGGGTTACACCCTGGCAGATTACGTCTTCAAGACCCTGAGACTGAAGCGGATCGCCGTACTTCGCACCCAGACACGCTATGCGCGCTTGGGCGTGGGGAAATTCAACGATGAGGCGCGCCGCATGGGCCGTCAGCCGGTACTGGAAGTCAAGTTCGAGCGCGGCGACAAGGACTTCACACACCAACTCCAGATGCTGCGCGACGCCAAGGTCGAAGGTATAGTCATGTGGGGTGAGGCTACGGAAGCGGGACTGATTCTGAAACAGATGCGCCAGATGGGCATGAAACAGCCGGTATTCGGCAGCAGCCGCCTGGCGCATTCGCCGTTGCTCGAAGTCGCGGGACCGGCGGCCGAGGGCCTCGTTGTCACTGCCGCGCTTGACCCCACGCGCAAGGACGCCAAATGGCAGGCTTTCCGCGATGCTTATCGGCAGAAATTCAACGAGGAGCCCATCGACTATGCGGCCTACGCCTACGATGGCATGAATCTCCTGATCGCCTCCATCAATAAGGCCGGACTCAACCGCGGACGCATCATGGACGCCTTGCGCGACTATCAGATGAAGACCTACCAAGGCGTGGCGGGAACGATCTACTTTGACCACACGCTCAACAACCTGGCCCCCGTCAACCTGGCGCGCGTGAAGGACGGCAAGTTCGAATACTGGCTCGCACCGCGACAGCATGGGCACGAGGGCTCTGCCCAGCCCAGCGGAAAGTAACCGGGAGAGGAAATCAAAAGGCAGCCCCGCCACGGGCGGAGGCCGGATTGAATAGTCCGTGACTTGTGTTAGTCATCGGCCGGTGGGCACCCCCTCACCCCCGGCCCCTCTCCCCCAAAGGGGCGAGGGGAGAGGTGATTTGAATATACCTCCCTCGCCCCTTTGGGGGAGAGG
>CAYTMD010000009.1:1548-35362 GCA_964438685.1 uncultured Acidobacteriota bacterium | reverse complement strand
ACCCCCACGGAGAAGTTTTGCTTGACAACGCCGATGCCGTTATAGACGCGCTACGCTTGTTTGAGTATTTCAGGTTGGAATTGTGGTGGGGAAAGGGCCGAACGCGCGCCGTCGCCATAGCGGCTTTGGCGCGCCAGTGACTGTTCGGCCCTACATCAACATCAAAGTTAACCGGCCTTGCGCAAGGATGCGGAGGTCAGGCGCTTGGGACCGGCTTCCAGCACGTGCTCGGGGCACTCGCGCATCATCAGCTTGAAGTTATCGATGAAGCGCGCGGCCAGGGCGTCGTACTTCTTGTAATACTCCTCGCGGCTCGGCCAGGTGTTGGCAGGGTCCAGGATCTCCGCAGGCACGCCCTCGCATGTCTTGGGCACGTCGAAACCGAAGACCGGGTCCTTTTGATACTCCACTTTCAGGAGCTTGCCACTCAGTGCGGCGTTCAGCAGCGCGCGTGTGTGACCAATGCTGATGCGTTTGCCGACGCCGAATGAACCACCTGTCCAACCGGTATTCACCAACCATACGTTGGCCTTGTGCTTTACGATCTTCTTCTTCAGCAGTTCGGCGTACGCATAAGGTTGATGCACCATAAACGGTCCGCCAAAGCAGGTGCTGAAGGTGATTTGCGGCTCAATGCCCAAGCCGATTTCCGTTCCCGCAATCTTGCTGGTATAGCCGGAAATGAAATGGTAAATAGCCTGGTCAGGAGTTAACCGCGCGATGGGCGGCATGACTCCGGAAGCGTCGCAAGTGAGGAATATGACGTTCTGCGGATGGCCCGCCCGCCTCTCCGGCAGATGGTTCTCGATGTACTCAATGGGATAAGCGGCGCGCGAGTTCTCCGTAATCTTGTCATCGTTCAAATCGATATTGCGTGAGACGGGGTCGTAGACCACATTCTCCAGGATGGTCCCGAAGCGGCGCGTGGTGGAGAATATCTGCGGCTCGGCATCTTCCGAAAGCCGGATGACCTTGGCGTAGCAGCCGCCTTCGAAATTGAACACGCCGTTGTCACTCCAGCCATGCTCGTCGTCGCCAATCAGGTGGCGCTTGGGATCGGCGGAAAGCGTGGTCTTGCCGGTACCGGAGAGGCCGAAGAAGATGGCCACGTCGCCATCAGCGCCCACGTTGGCCGAGCAGTGCATTGACAGCACGCCTTCCAGCGGCAGCAGGTAGTTGAGCACGGTGAAGATGGTCTTCTTGATTTCGCCGGCATAATCGGAGCCGCCGATAATCGCCAACCGCTCACGGAAATTCAAGATGATAAAAGTGCCGGTGCGAGTGGCGTCAACCATGGGTGATGCCTGGAAGCCCGGCACGGCAATCACGGTGAATTCCGGCACGTGCTTTTTCAGCTTGTCCTCGTTGCGGATCTTCAAGAACAAGGTGCGCGCGAAAAGGCTATGCCAGGCCTTCTGCGTGATGATGCGGATGGGAAGTGAGTATTCAGGATCAGCCCCAGCATAACAGTCCTGCACGAAAACGTCGCGACCCTGCAGGTAGCCTTGCAGGCGCGTGAGCAGCGAGCTGAAGTTTTCGCTGGTGAAGGGACGATTGTAAGTGCCCCACCACACGCGGTCTTCGGTGGATTGCTCGCGCACCACAAACTTGTCAGCCGCTGCGCGCGCCGTGTGCTTGCCCGTGTTCACCAGCACCGGACCCAGGTGGGTCAGGCTGCCCTCGGAGCGAAACACAATCTCTTCATAAAGCGCGGCCGTGCTCAGGTTCCAATACGCGCGCCGAAGATTGACCAGGCCGTGGTTCTGCAAGCCGTAGTCGCTCGCCAAACGTCCGGCCTCTTTGGATGCCGGGGAAACAATGTCCAGGTAAATATTCATGATTTGTTCCTTTTTCAGCTTTCAGCGGTCAGCTTTCAGCGATCAGCTAACACCTTGAACTCTTAGAACTCTTCCGCGATCAGCTTTCAGCCTTGACCTTTCCTAAGAGAGAAGTCAGCATGCGTTTGACTTCGACCACGTCTTGCGTAAGTTCTTTGAAGGCATCATCGTTTAAATAATGCAAGTCGTAGGCCAGCAGCAGATGATATTCGGTCTCACTTGCTGACCCCATCGCAATCTGCAGAAACCGGCCAAACTCCGCGTCGCTGCCTCTGCCACAACCTTCCGAAATATTCGCCGGCACGGAAGCAGCCGCGCGGCGCAACTGGCTGGTCAGTGAATAAAGCTCCTCCTTGGGGAAGCTCCGCGAAGCTTTGTATACGGCCAGGACCAGCGCATGGCTTTTCTTCCAGACGTTAAGGTCCTTGAAATCCTTCAAGATGCTTCCTTCTCGCGAACCTTCAGCGACCGGCGCAGGCTGTAGCTGATCGCTGAATGCTGACAGCTGATCGCTGTTCTTACAGCCAGTCCCTCACCAGTTTTCTGTCGCCGAGGTAAAGTTCGTTGGCCGAGTTGGGATCAAGCGCCCACTGAATGCGCTCTAATCCTTCGGTAATGTCCTTCATGGTGCCGCAATAGCTGAGGCGCAAATGGCCATCGAAACCGAATTCCTTGCCCGGCACCGCCACCACGCGAACTTTCTGGAGCAGGAAATTTGCCAGCTTCTGCGAATCCTTCATATAGGCGCTGAAGTCCGGGAAGCAGTAGAACGTACCATCGGGCTTCGTGACGTTGACGCCAGGGATGGCATTCAGGCGGTCGAGCATTACGTTGCGATTGTTCTCCAGCGTCAGGCGCAAAGCTTCAACCGAGGACTGCACGCCGTTTAGCGCTCCCACGGCAGCCCATTGCGAAGGCGCGGAGGGGCCCGAGGTTTGCTGCGACTGAATGTTCCCCATCGCTGCCGTCAACTCCTTGTTGGCAACCGCCCAGCCGATGCGGAATCCCGTCATGGCGTAGGTTTTCGACACGCCATTGATGACCACCAGCTTGGATTGCTCCAGCGGAACCTTCATGGAGTCGTAGCAGATGGGCGCGCTCTTGCCCTCAAACACCAGGCGATTGTAAATGTCGTCCATGATCAGGTAGAGGCTCTTCTTTTCGCAGAATTCCACCATCTCGGCAATGAATTCGCGCGAGTACATGGCGCCCGAGGGATTGTTGGGGCTGTTCAGGATAATCGCCTTGGTATAGGAACCCACCGAATCGGTTATCTCTTTAACCGTGGGGAAGAAGGTGCCATCCTCAGCGGTCACCGTTACGGGCACGCCACCGGCAAGCTTCACCATTTCCGGGTAACTCACCCAGTAGGGTGCGGGAAATATCACTTCTTCCTTCGGATCCAGAATCGCATGGAGCAAAACCATCAGGGCTTGCTTGGCACCGCCCGACACCAGGACGTTGTCGGCTGAAACCAGCTTGTGATAGTGCTCCTCGGTGTAGCGAATCACGGCCTTCTTCAAGGCGGGAATCCCGTCGGGGGCCGTGTACCGGACTTCGCCCGTGTTCAGGAGCGAGGTGCAATTGATGATGGCATCAATCGGCGCCTTACTTTTGGGCTCTCCCCCGCCCAGGTGAATTACCGGCTCGCCCTTTTCCCGGAGCAAGGCGGCGGTTTCGTTCAGCTTCAGAGTGGGTGACTCATTAATGGATCGGGCAAGTTGGCTAAGGCTCATAGTAGTTCATTCCTTCTCTTAAGGTGTCCCAGGGCAGTTCCGTAAGCGCAACAGGCACTTACGGACGGCAGCCCCGCTTTTTAGGCGCGGCCATTCCGCAAGAAGGGCGAGAATGCATCTTCATGCGGCATATGTTGTTAGGGGAAATTGGGTGAAAAATGCTCAGTGACCCGTCCATCTGGCCCATGATAGCGGCGCCAGACAGGAAACACTCAGAAAAGCATACTGCTCGGCTTTGGGGCAACTGGGGCATTTTGTTATAGCTCACAAATCGTTTTGCAATTGCGTTGCCGAAAATGGCTGACCCGTTGCGTTCGTTGGCATTGTCATGGACAGAGTTAGCGGGAATTCCTCATCCATTAGCGGCAGGGATTCGCGATTCCACGCTCTCTCCAAAGGGAGAGCGTGTTCGAGGGACGAGGGCGGGCGAGTCCTTGACTTGCATAATCCCAAAAAGCATTGCCTGCGCTGAAATCACCGCTTGGGTCTGCGGTTCGTGCTGCCCTTGAATCCTCCCATTTATCCTTTGACTCCGGCATTCTTCGCCTTTACTGTCCACTGCGGCTTTTCCGATCCTAGTCCGGCACCGGGGTCGCCTTCCATCACCCTTTCAGAATGTATTAGGGGATGCAAAATATAACTTTAGTACAAGTAAGTGACTTTTTGCACATACATTTAGGAATGGCACCGTAAGTGCTTTGATACCTTGCCCGTACCAACGAAACGAGGAGCCAACAGATGGCGTACGACGCGACGAAAATGCAGGATTGGCAGATTTCCGAGGCGGCTGAGCAGCACATGCCCACACCTCGTGAGTGGCAAGAACGTTTGGGCCTGCAACAAGATGAAGTTATCCCCATGGGTAGGCTGGCCAAGCTGGACTTCCTCAAGATCATTGAGCGCTTAAAAGACCGCCCTGATGGGAAGTACATTGAGGTCACAGCCATCACCCCCACCCCCCTAGGTGAGGGAAAAAGCACAACCTGCCTGGGTCTAATGCAGGGTTTGGGCAAGCGGGGTAAAAATGTCGGGGGTTGCCTGCGTCAACCTTCCGGCGGGCCTACGATGAATGTTAAGGGAACGGCGGCAGGCGGCGGAAACGCCCTGCTGATCCCCATGACGGAATTTTCGCTCGGCCTTACCGGCGACATCAACGATATTGCCAACGCCCACAATCTGGCCATGGTGGCGCTGACCGCACGCATGCAGCACGAACGAAATTATGGCGACGAGCAACTGGCCAAGCTCAGCAAAATGCGCCGCTTGGACGTTGACCCCACGCGCGTGGAGATGGGCTGGGTCATGGATTTTTGCGCCCAGGCCATGCGCAATATCATGATCGGCATGGGCGGCAGGCAAGACGGCTACCTGATGCAATCGAAATTCGCCATCACGGTCAGCTCGGAACTGATGGCAATTCTGGCCATCATCACGGATCTCGCCGACCTGCGTAAGCGCTTGGGTGAAATTACCGTCGCCTATGACAAGCAGGGTAAACCCATCACCACCAGCGACTTGGAAGTTGCTGGAGCCATGGCCGCGTGGATGCGCAACACCATTAATCCCACGCTGTGCAGCACGGCGGAATATCAGCCCTGCATGGTGCATGCCGGGCCCTTTGCCAACATCGCCGTGGGGCAATCCTCCATTATCGGCGACCGCCTGGGCTTGAAGATGTTTGATTACCACGTCACGGAAAGCGGCTTCGCGGCCGACATTGGCTTTGAAAAATTCTGGAATGTTAAGTGTCGTTGCAGCGGGTTGAAGCCTAACGTCTCGGTGCTTACTACCACAATTCGAGCGCTTAAAATGCACGGCGGCGGGCCTCGGGTTGCGCCCGGGTTGGCACTCGCCGAAGAATACACCAAGGAGAATTTGGGGCTTCTTGAACAAGGGTTGCCCAACCTGCTGCACCACCTCGGCATCATTCGCCGGTCGGGAATCAATCCGGTGGTCTGCATCAATTGTTTCCATACCGACACGAAGGATGAGATTGCGCTGGTGAAGCGGGCCGTGGAAGCTGCGGGGGGGCGTTGCGCTTCTTCCCAACATTGGGCCCAAGGGGGCGAAGGCGCTCTGGAACTTGCTGACGCCGTGCTGGATGCCTGCAAGGAAGAAGTCAACTTCAAGTATCTGTACCCCCTCGAAATGAAATTCCGCGACCGCGTGGAAGTGATTGCCAAAACTGTCTATGGTGCGGATGGCGTGGCTTGGACTCCCGAGGCGGAGGCGAAAGCCAAGCAACTGGAAGCGGACCCCAAGTTTGACGATTACGCCACCATGATGGTGAAGACACATTTGAGCTTGAGTCACGACCCGACTCTGAAGGGCGTTCCCAAGGGCTGGGTGCTTCCAATTCGTGACGTGCTGGTGTATTCGGGAGCGAAGTTTCTTTGCCCCTGTGCCGGCACCATCAGCTTGATGCCCGGAACGTCCTCCAATCCAGGCTTCCGCCGAATTGACGTGGATGTGAAAACCGGGAAGGTCAGCGGCCTCTTTTAAGGCAGGAGCGGACGATGTACGGGGAATCAGCCTATCTTTTTAAAGAGCTCAGCGACGAGACGCGCAAGAAGATCCAGGGAATTGAGCACGAGGTAACGTATGGGCCGGGTGATTTTCTCTTTCGCGAGAACGAAGCGGCTCTGAATTTTTATATCCTGAATAAAGGGCGCATTCGCCTGAGCGTGGGACGGAAACCCCTCCTGGCGCATGTGGCCGGCTCGGTGGGGGACATCATCGGGTGGTCGAGCCTCGTCGGGAACGCCACCTACACGGCCTCCGCGGAATGCCTGGCTTCCACCAAGGTCCTGCAAATCGAGAAACAGCAGTTGGATAAGGTCTTAGCTAAGGATCCCGTGAGTGGGATGAACTTTTTTAAACACCTTGCAGCGCTGGTAGGCCGCCGCCTGGTGAGGAGTTACCGCACCACGACCTCCGCCAGGCAGGGAGAACGCGAGCCGCTGACGGGGGAACAACCGCGGTGACAAGTGACGAGCCAATAAAGGTCGAATTCGAAAATTGAGGCGAGTTTCGAATTCCGAGTTTCGATTTTCGGCTCGCTTCTATTCAGCATGGAGAATTAAATGGTAGATGACATTCAAGCTGGGACTGGGAACCACCTGCGGGCGTCGCTGGAGAAGAAGAGTTTCTTCTGCACTGCGGAACTGGTGCTGGGCCGCGACCACAATGTTAAGGAAGCGGAGACCTTCGTCAATGAAGCCGCCGCCGAACCCAACGGCATCAAGGTAATCAGTGTGACGGACCTGCCGGGCGGCAACCCCGCACTTCCTCCAGAGGCTTTCGTTGCGGCCATCAAGGAAAAAGGTCTGACGCCGATCGCGCACCTCACTGGCAAAGACGGAAACCGAGCATCCTTGGAAAGCCGCCTGCATGCCCTGGCGCGCATGGGGGTGGAAAACATCCTGGCGTTGACCGGCGACGCACAGAAAGAGGGCTTTGCCGGCAGGGCGAAACCCGTTTACGATCTCGACTCGGTGCTGATTGTCTGGCTGCTCCAAGCCATGCGCAAGGGGATTGAGTACAAACTCGGTCCGCGCACCGTTAACAGCACGCCATTCGATTTCTTCGCCGGCGCCGTGGTGAATCCCTACAAGGTCCACGAATCCGACCAGATGATGCAGCTTTACAAACTGCAACTCAAGATCGCCGCGGGTGCGCAGTACGTCATCACCCAGTTGGGATACAACCTCCGCAAGCTTTACGAGCTGAAGCAGTACATGGAGCGCGAAGGTTTGGGACACATCCCAGTGCTCGCCAACGTTTATGTCCCCACGGCGAAAATTGCACAGATGATGCAGGCGGGGGAAGTGGCGGGCTGCGTCATTCCCGACGAACTCATTAAGCGTCTGGAGAAAGAAAAGAAGCCCGAACGCCTGGAGCGCGCCGCGCTGATGGTGGCGGCGGTACATGAGCTGGGCTTTGCCGGAGCGCACATCGGCGGATTCAACCTCTCGCACCGGGATTTCATGACAATTGGCGAGCGTGCTGCCGTGATTGGCGGCGATTGGCGCAACCGCATGGACGAACTGATTCTTCCCATCGACCAGGAGTTCTACCTGCTGCCCCGGGACAAGAACGGGTTAAGCAATGTCGACGGCAAGTACCAGCTCGATAGCCACAAGCCGCACGCCACGTTTTCGCAATGGCTATCCCAGAAGGTGCATCGGCACTTTATCGCCGACGGCTCCCTGGGCGCCCGCTTTTTCGGCTCGCACCTGAAGCCCAATGGCAAACCAAATTCCTGGCGGCATGGCTTGTGGTACCGGATGTTGGGGCCATCCAGCCTCTATCGGCAGGCTACGCTGGGATGCAAAAACTGCGGGGATTGCCTGCAAGACCATCTGGATTACGCCGGCTGCTCCATGCGCTGGTGTTACAAGGAACTGCGCAACGGTCCGTGCGGCGGCTCGCGAATCGACGGCACGTGCGAGGCTCGCCCCGAACAACAATGCATCTGGAACGTGATTTACCAGGGTGCGCGGGCCGTGGGAGACGATCCCAAAAAATTCGCCCACAAGCTGATCCCGCCGCGCGACTGGGCACTCGACGGCACCAACGCCCTGGCCAATCGGTTTGTGGGGATTGATAACCTCGAAAAGCGGCTCGAGCTGGGGGCGGGCGAAAGCCAGAAGGCGGAAAGCAGTAAGCAGTAGGCAGAAAGCAGTTGGCGGAAGGCAGAAAGCAGAAGGCGAGTGGGTCGAGGATTGGTGCTGGCTGTGAGAGGGATTTGATGGCCGAGGAAGTTCGGATATGGCAGGTTGACAAGGCGGACGCCCTAACGGAAATTAAGCGGTCGTCGCTTGACCGGGAAGCGCGGATTGAAAAGTGGATTCTAAACGACGTCTCGCTCTTGTCCCCGGATCTGCTCATCATTGGCGAGCAAGTTGAGACTGCATCGGGGAATTTTATTGACCTACTCTGCATCGATCGTTCCGGAAGTCTGGTCATCGTGGAACTCAAGCGCGATATGACACCGCGCGAGGTCACGGCACAGGCGCTTGACTACGCTTCATGGGTAAAGGACCTAAGAGCAGATGGCATTGAGGAAATTGCCATGCGGCATCTGAAAGAACCCTTGGAAGACGTTTTCCAGTCCAAGTTTGGTGTCGAGCTTCCAGAGGTCATCAACGAGCACCACGCCATGCTGGTCGTTGCGTCAGAAATTGACGACAGCACCGAACGTATCATTCGCTATCTGTCAGAGACCTACGGTGTGGATATCAATGCCGTCCGTTTCCAGTTCTTTCAAGCGCAGGACGGGCACGAGTTTCTCATTCGGACATTCACAGTCGCCCCACATGAGGTGGAGCAGAATATAAAACGAAGCGGCACCAAGCGAACCGTTCTGAACCCCGAGGAAATGGCTGAAGTGGCAAGGGAGGCAGGTGTTGGGGAACTGTTCAAGCAAGCTCTCGAGAGCATTTCGCAATATCTTCGGCCCAGATGGGGAAAGACCGTATGTAGGTTTATGGCAAACCTTCCAGATGGGCGGCGTAATAAGGTCGTGTTCTTACTTGAGCCAGGGGGCGAAAGCAGCGCTGAAAATGGGCTCGTCTATGTAATCTACTCGAAGCGACTGGCAGCATGTCTAGGTATCGATGAGGACACTGTTTTGAGCCACCTGCCTCCCGGCCACGAGCGATACGAATGGCAGAACGCTCCGGAGGACCTCCGAGGATGGGCCGGGCACCTCAGAAATAATGAAGACATCCAAAAAATAGTGGACTTGGTTAAGAATATCGAGCGGCAAAACTCGACCGAGTCATAGGTAATGCTTATTCAAGAAACTGCGAGCCAAAACATGCCTGCCTTCCACCCACTGCCTTCTGCCTACTGCTTTCCTGGGGGGGGCACTGTGATTAGGGGTTCTTGCCAATGATCTCGATCGGAACGTACCAACGGACACTCCGCGGCCACCGGGACCTGAAGGTCTTTCAGCACGCTTACGGCTTGGCAATGCAGATCTTTAACGAATCCAAAAACTTCCCCAAAGATGAACGATTCTCGCTGACCAGCCAAATTCGTCGTTCATCGAGAAGTGTTGCTGCGAATATCGCAGAAGGATTTAGGAAGCGACAGTACCCAAACATGTTTGTGAGTAAATTGGCCGATTCGGATGCAGAGGCAACCGAAACTCAGGTCTGGTTAGACTTCGCACGGGACTGTGGCTACCTGTCAACCGAACACCATAATGATCTGGTGACACGGTATGAGGAGATCGGTAGGATGCTACACGCAATGATCGAACACCCTGAGAGATTCGTACCATCTTCCCAGGCAGACGGCGGCAGGCTGAAGATAGTAGGCGGTAGGCAGTAGGCGGAAAGCAGAAGGCAGATGGCAGAGATGCTCTACAGCAATTATCGCAGCGAGAATCTGTTGAACGGGAGACAATCATGAGTATCCCGTTCTGCGGAAAAGGCTCGCCGAGGATCGCCGGAAGAGTAGTAGTACGGGAACGGGTTCGAACTTGGCGACTGAGGTTGAGGATCGTCTCTCGAATAAAGGCGCAGCCCTGCCTTCTGCATACTGCTTTCTGCCTTGTGCCTTCCCAGACGGACGGCAACAAGTCGGGGGCAGTAAGCAGGAAGGTGTCGGCAGCGGCGTTGGGCTTTCTGCCTTCCGCTTACTGCCTTCTGCCTACTTTCAAATTTAGGGAGGAGATCAAAGTTTATGCTTATCATCGGTGAACTAATCAATTGTACTCGTAAGAAGGTGGGGGCCGCGGCTGCGGCCCGCGACGTTGAGTTCTTCAAGGAAATCGCCCTCCGGCAGGTGAAAGCCGGCGCCGACATGCTTGACGTCAATGGCGGCCTACCCGGACAGGAGATGGAAGTCCTGCCCTGGCTGGTGAACATTGTGCAGGAAACTGTTGCCGTGCCCTTGTGCCTCGACAGCGCCGACCCGGAAGCCCTGCGCCGCGCGCTGCCGCTGTGCAAGCAACGCGCCATGATCAACTCCATCACCAACGAACCGGCGCGCATCGCCGCGTTGATGCCGGTGTTGAAGGAATTCCATCCCAAGATCATCGCTCTCTGTTTGGGCGAATCGGGTCCGCCCAATACTGCGGAAGAGCGCGTTTCGCACGCCAGCCAACTGGTGGATCTGCTGACTGCGAATGGCTATGTACTCGATGACATTTATGTGGACGGCTGCGTTTTGCCGGTCAGCACCGGTCCCGAGCACGGCAAAGGTCTGCTGGAGGCCGTCGGACAGATCACCGCGCGCTACCCTGGCGTGCATGCCAGCGCCGGTGTCAGCAACGTGTCATTCGGGCTTCCCCTGCGAAAACTCCTCAATGAAACTTTCGCCGTCCTGTTGATGGCACGCGGCCTGGACGCCGGCATCGTGGATCCGTGTGATCCGCAGTTGATGGCCAGCATCCGTGCCGCCGAAGCCTTATTAGGCCGCGACGAATATTGCGCCAACTACCTGCGCGCTTTCCGCGAAGGCAAGCTGGAGATACCGGCAGCGGCGTAAGAGCAGTGACGAGTGACAAGTGACGAGTGGCGAGTAGGGGAAAGACGAAACTCGAAACTGGAAACTCGAAAATCGGCGCGAGTTTCGATTTTCTATTTTCGAGTTTCGTCTTTTGTTTGCTCGTCACTTGTCACTTCATAAGGGTACTGATTCACTATGGCAATTAAACCCTCAGAAATCGTCTCCCAGGCCGGAGATGTGGGCAAGTATAAGGCTGGCCTAAGCGTTCCCAATATATTCGTGCGGGGCTTCATGGGCGGTATGTTCATCGCTGTCGGAGCCACTTTCGCCACCATCTGTTCCACCGGTTTGGAAGCTCCGTTAGGGCCCGGGTTCAAGGCCATGATTTCAGGGGCCGTCTTTCCAGTGGGCCTGATCGCCATCGTGCTAACCGGCATGTCTCTCTTTACCAGCGATACCATGACGATCCCTGTGGCGGTTTTTCAGGGGAAGACAACTTGGAATAAGGTCGGCCGGGCGTGGCTGTGGGTTTATGCCGGAAATTTCGCGGGTTCACTGTTCTGGGCTTACCTGATGTTCTGGGGACCGTTCCGCAAATATGGAACGGCGGAATTGAGCGTCTTCGGCCAGAGTGCCGTGGCCATTGCCCAGGCAAAGGTGCTACCTTACATTGCCGCGGGGGGAGCGGGAATTGGCGCGGCTTTCGCCAAAGCCATTGCGTGCAACATCCTGGTCAACCTGGCGATTTTACTTGGATTATCTGCGGAAAATACCACGGGCAAGATACTGGGGATGTGGTTCCCGATCATGGCGTTTGTGGCCTGCGGATTTGAGCACAGCGTGGCGAATATGTATTTCGTTCCGGCGGGAATCCTGCTGGGCGCGGGCGTGACCTGGCCGCAATTCCTGGTCTGGAACCTGCTGCCGGTGACGTTGGGCAACATCGTGGGGGGCATGGTATTTGTGGGCGTGGCGTATTCCTACTGTTTCAAAGGAGAACTCTCCCCTGCGACTCTGGACCGCCCGGCGATAGTGGAACGCAAAGCAGCGTAAGAGCAGTGACGAGTGACAAGTGACGAGTGACAAGCACGCGAAGGACGAAACTCGAAACTCGAAACTGGAAATTCGAAACTCGCCGCGATTTTCGAGCTTCGATTTTCGAATTTCGGCTCTTGCTTGCTCGTCACTTCAACAATATGGTGGAATCTATGCACACAACGATCCAACAGCTCATTTCACAAGGTCCGGTCCTCACTGACGGCGCCTGGGGAACGGAATTCCAGGCGCGTGGTTTGGAAGCCGGCGAATGTCCCGACCATTGGAACCTGACGCACCCGGACCGCGTGGAAGAAGTCGCGCGCGCTTACGTGGAGGCGGGTAGCCAGGTGATCCTGACCAACACGTTTCGCGCCAACCGCCTGGCCATGGAGCGCCACGGACTGGCCGAGCATGTGCGGGAAATCAATTTGCGCGGAGTGGAAATCTCCCGCCGGGCTGCCGCCGGCCGAGCCCGCGTTTTTGCCTCCATGGGGCCGAGCGGCAAGTTGTTGATGATGGGAGAGGTCAGCGAAGACGAACTGATTGCGGCTTACACCGAGCAATCCCAAGCCCTGGCGGAAGCCGGCGCAGATGCGCTGATCTTTGAAACCATGAGTGAATTGGCGGAAGCCGTAGTCTGTGTCCGGGCGGCGCGTCCCACGGGATTGCCGGTGATTGTCTCCATGGCATTTGATTCCGGCAAGAATCTGGACCGCACCATGATGGGAACCACGCCGGAGGCGGCCGCCACGGAACTTACTGCCGCGGGCGCCGACGTGATTGGCGCCAACTGCGGGCAAGGTATTGAAAGCTATGCCGCCCTGTGCCAGCGGCTGCACAATTCCACCACGCTGCCCATTTGGATGAAGCCCAACGCGGGGCTGCCGGAACTGGTGGAGGGTGAAGCGCATTACCAAACCGCGCCGGAGGCCTTTACCCGGCACGCACCGGCCTTGCTCGCCGCAGGGGCGAATTTCCTGGGCGGCTGCTGCGGGACCAGTCCGGAATTTATCCGCGCACTAAGAAAAGCACTAGACACCAAGCAGTAGGCGAAAAGCAGAAGGCGGAAAGCGGAAGGCAGTCCAGCCACCGGCGAGAGCCGGGTTGAAAAGTCTGTGACTTGGACCAACTCACACGTAAGTGGGCGGACCTTGCAACCCCCTCACCCCCGGCCCCTCTCCCCCAAAGGGGCGAGGGGAGAGGTAATTTAAATTTACTTCCCTCGCCCCTTTGGGGGAGAGGGTGGCCCGCAACCGGCGTTTTCATCAGTCCGTCAGCCGACGGAGACGGGTGAGGGGGTCAAAACCCAAGGGTTGCGGAAGTAGTCGCAGGCCAGAAGGCAGCGAATATATACCGCCGTGGTGCGGAAACGCAGAGTAGGTGATAGGGTTTTACTGGCACCTGGCACCTGACACCTAGCACCTTCCCCGCTCCGCGCCTCTGCGGTGAAATGGTCATAGAAAACCTATGCGTTTTAAACTTATTAGTTGCGAAATCTTCTTCCGCGAGTTTTGCGCCTGTGTGGCGCGCTCGCCCCACACCATTGACTTCGACTTTCTCCCCAAGGGTCTGCACGACATCGAGTGCGCGCAAATGCAGGCGCGCTTGCAGGCCGCCATCGACAAGGTGGAGGAGCGCGAATACAACGCCTTGCTGATGGGCTACGGGCTTTGCAACAACGGCACGGTGGGCCTGACCACCAAGTCGATTCCCTTAGTGATCCCACGCGGGCATGACTGCATCACCGTCTTTATGGGTAGCGCCGCACGTTACATGGACTATTTCAACAACAACCCCGGCGTCTATTTCGAGACCACAGGTTGGCTTGAGCGCGGCAAGGCGGACGGATCATTGGGACAACTCGCGCTGGGCAATAAGTTGGGACTAACGCAGAGCTACGAAGAGATGGTGGCTAAATACGGCGAGGAAAATGCGAAATACCTGTGGGAAGAGTTTGGCAAGAATCTGGCGCGGCATTATGGCCAGACGACCTTCATCGAAATGGGCATTGAATGCGATGGCACCTTTGAACAGCGCGCGCGCGAAGAGGCCGCCAAGCACGGATGGAAATTTGAAAAAATTGCCGGTGACATTGGGCTGATTCAGCGCTTCGTAAATGGCCAGTGGGACCCAAAGGAATTCCTGGTGGTCCCGCCCGGCCACCGCATCGCAGCAAGCTACGATGACGGAGTGATAAAGGCAGTGAAAAGTGACGAGTGACAAGCAAGCGGGAAGGCAGTGACGAGTGACAAGTGGCGAGTGACGAGCGGAATTGCCGATTTTCGATTGATGATCGAAACAAATCGAAGATCACTGCGGGTTTCGAGTTTCCAGTTTCTAGTTTCCAATTTCGCCTTTTGCTCGCTCGTCACTTGTCACTCGTCACTTGTCACTGGTTCCTCAGCACTCGTCACTGCTCCTTGGAGGCTTTTATTCAATGAATTCTCTTGAGCGTGTTCGTACGGTAATGGCGGGGGGAATCCCCGACCGTGTTCCCGTGTGCCTGCACAATTTCATGCTGGCCACGCGGGAGGCAGGCGTGCGCATGGAAGACTACCGGGTGAATCCGGAAGCCATTGCCCGCGCGCATCTCCACGCGTTGGAGAAGTATGGGCACGACTGCATTGTGGTGGATACTGATACCACGATGCTGGCGGAAGCCCTCGGAGCCCGCTCAGAATGCGCTCCCAATGAACCCGGCCGCATCGTGGAGCCTGCCATCCACAGCCTTGATGAAGTTGACCGCTTGAAGGTAGTTAACCCGGATACGGATGGCCGCGTTCCCGCTCTGCTTGAGTCCGTCCGCCTGTTGTCGAAACAGGTGGGCAGCGAAATTGCCATTCGGGGCAACGCTGATCAAGCCGCTTTTGGCCTCGCTTGCCTGGTGCGAGGCATTGAAGATTTCCTGATGGAACTCGTCGAGCAGCCTGACAACCCCCGCATCGCCCAGCTTATGGAGGTTTGCTATCAAAGCCATCTGGCCGTGCATCGAGCGCTGGCCAAGGCGGGAGCGCACCTTACCTCGCTCGGCGATAGTTTGGCAGGCCCGGACGTTACTTCGCCCCGGATGTTCGAACGCTTCGCGCGTCCCTACGAGGCACGCCTGGTGAATGACCTTAATGCCGACGGCATTTTCGTGGTGATTCACATCTGTGGCGACACCAGCAAAATCCTCGACCAGTTGGCGGAATACGGGCCCTGCGGATTCGATCTCGACTATAAAACCGACGCCGTGAAAGCCAAGCTAACCGCGGGGAAAGGCCACGTGCTTTGTGGAAACCTCGACCCCAGCAGCGTCATTGCCCAAGGCACGGTGGAGCAGGTTCGCGAAGCCACTCGCAAACTCATCGCAACCTGGAAGCCGGGAGGCCGCTTCATGCTGAACTCGGGCTGCGCCATCCCGCCAACCACGCCGCCGGAGAACATCCGAGCGCTGGTAAGCGCCGCGCACGAGTTTGGCGGATACTGAAAGCAGTGACGAGTGACAAGCAAGCGGAAAAGCAGTGACGAGTGACAAGTGACAAGTGACGAGCAAGCGGTTAAAAACTAGTGACGAGTAGCAAGTGATGAGTGACGAGCAAGCAGTCAAGGACGGTGACAAGTGACAGGCAAGCAAGAAAAGATAACGCCTCCCACCAACGAGAAACCGGAAGGTTATGAAGATTTGCTGGTCTGGCAAAAGGGTATGGCGCTGGTAAAGATGGTTTACCTGATAACCCGGGCTTTTCCGCGCGACGAAAGGTTTGGCTTGGTTTCTCAAATGCGAAGAGCAGCCATTTCCGTCCCGTCAAACATCGCCGAAGGTCAAGCAAGACACTCAACCGGTGAGTTTGTGCAATTCATCTCAATTGCTGAAGGCTCAGTTGCAGAACTGAATACGCAGCTCCTGCTGAGTGTCGAGCTGGGTTTCTGTACGAGTGACCTTATAAGAGAGTCGGCGGAGTTGGCACAAGAACTACGGCGCATGCTGAACGCGCTACGACGAAAGCTGCAAGGGCGTTGAAAAGAAGTGACGAGTGACCAGTGACAAGTGACGAGCAATAAGCCATATATGGACTTGCGTATTACCGCGAAACTTGGAGGTTATCTGGCACGTAAGGAGCCTACGTTTGCGGCCTGCTTGCCGCTCGACACTGGTTTTCCCTGCTTGCTTGTTACTCGTCACATGGCACTTGTCACTGCCTTTTCCCGCTTGCTCGTCACGCGTCACTTGTCACTGGCTTTTCCCGTTTGCTCGTCACGCGTCACTTGTCACTTGTCACTGGCTTTTCCCGCTTGCTCGTCACTTGTCACTCGTCACTTGTCACTTCTATGGGGATCTAATGCTATGACTGGACGCCAACGCATTCTCGCACTGCTTGATGGCAAGCCCGTGGACAGCTTGCCTTTCATGCCCATCACTATGATGTTTGCGTGCGATCGTATTGGCGCGAGGTATCGCGATTACGCCACGGATTACCAGGTGCTGGTGGAAGGTCAGACCCGCACCGCCGCCGAATTCGATTTCGATTACGTCAACTCCATGTCCGACCCGGCGGGGGAGGCGGCGGACTGCGGCGCGCCCGTCAAGTTCTTCCCCGACCAGCCACCCGCCCTCGATGAAGCGAACGCTCTCCTGACTGACAAGTCCATATTGACAGGACTGAAAGTTCCGGACCCTTACACCAGTCCTCGCATGGGCAACCGCTTGCGGGCGCTGGCGCTCCACCGGCAGCGGTTGGGCCAGGAAAAGCTGATTGAGGGTTGGATTGAAGGTCCTATTGCCCAGGCTGCCGACCTGCGCGGCATCAACAACCTGATGGTGGACTTCTTCGACGACCCAAAGTTCGTCACTGACCTGTTTGAATTTGTCCTGGACCTTGAACTTAGCTTCGCCCGGGCGCAGGTGGCGAGCGGCGCGGAGTTGATTGGCGTCGGCGACGCGGCGGCCTCACTCGTGGGCCCAAGGTTTTACGAAGAGTTTGTGTGGCCTTACGAAAAACGCATGATGGACGGCCTGCGCTCCATCGGGGCTCGAACCCGCTTACACATTTGCGGCAATACCCGGCCGATTCTTGGATTAATGGGCCAACTCGGTTGCGATATCATCGATCTGGATTTCATGGCTCCGATGGCCGAGGGGCGGGCGGCCATGGGGCCGCGGCAGGTGCTTTTGGGCAACATCGACCCCGTGCGCGTGCTGCGCAACGGTATGCCTGACGAGGTTTACGCCGCCGTGGCCGAATGCCACTGCCAGGCCGGTAACCGGTTCATCGTGAGTGCTGGGTGTGAAGTCGTGCGCGACACTCCGCCGGAAAACCTCCGCGCCATGCTGCATTATGCCCGGGAACACGCGGTGGCATGAGAATTGCTCCCTTGTTTGTTGGGGAGGGGATGGACCGTGATTTCTTAGCTCATTGAGCCGATTCCCTCAAAAGGCTGGAAGGGCGGGCACCTCGCAGTCGATGCGGAAAGGCTCCATCCGGCGTACTCCCACAACCGCAGACTTTCGACAAGTCGCGTGTTTTCATAAACGTAAATCGCATGCGCTAGCCTGAATGGGGCTCAGCCGGGAACGCAGAAGCCAATCCAGACGCGCCGTGGTTCTATCCGTGCAAAAAGGGGATTTGCCCCTGTCCTGAATAAGATGGCAGAGTTGTTATGAATAGCCGCGAACGAGTTTTCGCCATGTTGGAGGGTCGGCCGGTGGACTCTTTGCCGGTAATGCCCATCACCATGATGTTCGCAGCCGATCAAATTGGTGCTAAGTACTTCGCCTACACCACCGATTACCACATCATGGCGGAAGCGCAGATTCGCACCGCGGAGGAATTTGATTTCGATCATGTATCGGCCATTGCCGAAACTAGAGAGGCACCCGACTGTGGGGCCACGGTGGAATACTTTGACAACCATCCGGCTTCCATTGTCGAGGCGCAGGCTCTCCTGGCTGACAAAAAGGCGTTGGCTCGACTGAAAGTCCCTGACCCGTTGGGCGGCGGACGCATGCACGATCGCGTCAAAGGTATCGCTCTACTGAAGCAGCGTGTGGGCCGCGAGAGAATTGTGGAAGGCTGGATGGAAGGTCCGTGCGGGGCGTCGGCGGATTTACGCGGGATCAACGCCCTCATGACCGATTTTTACGACGATCCGGTTTTTGTGCGCGACCTTTTTGATTTCGTGTTCGAGGTGGGGATGCGATTTGCCCGGGCGCAGGTGGAAGCCGGTGCGGACGTGATTGGCATAGGCGATCCCGCAGCGTCGTTGGTGGGGCCGAAGCTCTACCAGGATTTTGTTTGGCCTTACGAAAAGAAGATGGTGGACGGCTTGCATGCGCTCGGAGCCCGCGCTCGACTGCACATTTGCGGCAACACGCGGCGAATTCTGCACGACATGGGCCGGCTGGGTTGCGACCATGTGGATATTGATTCCATGGCGCCAATGGCGGAAGCGCGGGAGAAAATGGGACCGGCGCAGGTGCTGTTAGGCAGTCTCGATCCGGTGCGGGACTTGCGTAATGGCACGCCACAGTCAGTCTACTCGGCGGTGGGGGAATGTCATCGCCAGGCGGGGTCACGTTATATTGTTGGAGCGGGATGCGAAGTGCCACGTGATACGCCCGCGGCGAATGTCAACGCCATGGTACGCTACGCACGGCAGAACCATGCGGGGGCAAGGTTAGGAGCCAGGAGCCAGGAGCCAGGAGTTAGAAGGAACCATTCCAGCTTCTAACTACAAAAGGATGCCCGAAAAGACCACACATCGCGTAATTCTAAGACCTGTGCAGACGGAACTGACCGCTCCCGAGGGAACCGCCTTGCGCGACTTGCTGTTTGCCCAGGGGGTGGAATTTCCCTGCGGTGGGCATGGTCGCTGCCGCGGGTGCCGCGTACACGTGTTGGAAGGTCATGTACCCATTAATGATGCCCAGCGCGAGCGCTTGAGCGCGGAGGAGCTTGCCCAGGGCTGGCGCCTCGCCTGCCAGTGTACGCTTGAGGATGATCTGGTCATCGAGTTGCGCCAGTGGGATGCTGCAATTCTGGTGGATGATACTCCATTCGTTTTTCAGCCGCGCACCGGCCTGGGCGTGGCGGTGGATCTGGGAACCACCACGCTGGTCACGCAGTTGCTTGACCTCACCACCGGCCGGGTGCTGGCGGTGCGCACGGCTCTGAACTCGCAGGCGCGCTTTGGGGCTGACGTCATGAGCCGCGTGCAGTTTGGCGTGCCGAAGGATGGAGAGAAACAACTCCGCGATCTGATCCGCCAGCAGATCGGAAGCTTGATTGAACAATTAATATTCGCCGCCCAAATTCCGGAAGGGAAAATCACGGATGTTGTGGTAGTGGGCAACACCGTGATGCATCATCTCTTCTGTGGGCTGGATGTTGAGCCGCTCTCGCGATACCCATTTGAGTCGGAGAACCTCGGTCTGCAGTCATTCCGCGGTCAGGATCTTGGGTGGAAACTCACCGGCGATGCGCACGTGCGTTTTCTGCCTTGCCTGGGCGGGTTTGTGGGCAGCGACATTCTGGCTGGCATTCTGGCTACGAACCTTGGCGAACGGAACGACCTGAACGGATTGGTGGATTTGGGCACCAATGGAGAGATCGTGATTGGCAACCGTCAGCGCTTGTTGTGTGCCTCCACGGCCGCGGGGCCGGCTTTTGAGGGAGCGCGGATTTCCATGGGCATGCGCGCGGCGACGGGCGCCATCTCTGAAGTGATCGTGGAGGACCATACGGTCAACTGCCGCGTGTTGGGCAACGTCCCGCCCCAGGGTTTGTGTGGGAGCGGACTGGTGGATGCGGTCGCGGCGGGCCTCGAATTGGGAACAATTCAGTCCTCTGGACGTTTCGCCGACAGCCTGGGCGCATGGACACTGGCCGCGCCCGTGGTGCTGACGCAAAGTGACATCCGCGAACTGCAACTTGCCAAGGGCGCCATCGCCGCCGGCATTCGAATGTTGCTCGACCGGTTTGGCGCTTCCGCGGGGGACCTAAAAAAACTCTATCTTGCCGGGGCCTTTGGGAACTATATTAACCGCGCCAGTGCACAGCGCATTGGCCTGATCAGTTTCCCCCTGGAGAAGGTTGAGGCGGCGGGGAACACCGCACTCTTGGGAGCGAAGCTGGCACTCTTTCGCCCGGAGGAGGAAGATGGCTCCTATGCCAGCCTTCGCCAGCGAACCGAGCACGTGGCCCTCAACGCCGATCAAAGTTTTCAAGAAACCTTTGTGGAGGAAATGGTATTTCCATAAGGTACCTACGCCTAAAGTAAAAGGGAGACTCGTATGACACGATTCGAAGAACTTCAACAGGCAATCATTGATGGAAAAGCTCCTGTCGCCAAAGAGCTGACGGACAAGATGCTGAAGGAAGGCATTCGCCCCGGCGAATTTTTCCCCAAGGCAATCATCCCCGCCATGGACGAAGTAGGACGCCGTATGCGGGAATGCGAATTCTTCATTCCCGAAGTGCTGATCGCAGCCCGCGCGGCACGTGCCTCCAGTGACATCCTGCGGCCGTTGTTGGTGGGCGCGGATGCCATGGCTTCCGCCGGAACTGTTGTGTGCGGCACCGTAAAAGGCGACCTGCATGACATCGGCAAAAACATTGTGGCCATGATGCTGGAAAGCGCAGGCTTTAAGATTATTGACCTGGGCGTCGACGTTACCGCGGAGAAAATTGTTGATGCGGTCCGCACGAACCAGGCTGGTCTTGTGGCGCTTTCGGCACTGCTGACCACGACCATGGTGAATATGAAGTCCGTGGTGGAAGCATTGTCTGCCGCCGGCCTGCGCGACAAGGTAAAGATAATGGTAGGGGGAGCGCCCGTCACTGATGCCTGGGCTCACTCAATTGGCGCCGATGGCTACGGCAAAGATGCTCCCGCTGCCGTGGAGTTGGCGCGGCAACTTGCGGCTGCCTAAACGGTACGCCACCCCACGAACGCTACAGCGCGTCGCGGCCCTTGGGGCTGCGACGCGAAGGCAGGAATTTAACCATGCTCAGCTCACGTGAGCGAGTTCGCCTCGCTTTGGAGCATAAGGAACCAGACTGCGTGCCCCTTGACTTGGGCGCAACCACGGTAACGGGAATGCATGTTGACACCGTTTACCGGTTGCGCCAGGCACTCGATTTGGATTCGCCGGGTACGCCTGTCAAAATCATTGAGCCTTTTCAGATGCTTGGCGAGATCAAACCTGATCTTCTCAGCGCCCTGGCCATTGATACCGCCCTCATAAGCGGTACCGGGACGGCATTCGGCTTCCCGCTGGATGGATGGAAAGAGTGGAAAACCTTTGGCGGTTCACCGGTGTTGGTGCCGGGCGGGTTCAATACCCAACCTGAATCCAACGGAGATTTGCTGACTTACCCTCAAGGAGATCGCTCCGCACCGGCGTCTGGCCGCATGCCCCAAGGCGGATTCTACTTCGATGTCATCGTCCGACAGAAGCCCTTTAACGACGAGGACCTGCGGGTTGAAGATAATCTGGAGGAATTCAGCGTCATTTCCGATCAGGAGATGGAGCATTATCGCCGCAGCGCTGAGGAGCTCTACACGCAAACAGATAAGGCGCTGGTGCTGAATCTGGGAGCGCTTTCGCTCGGAAACATCTCACGTATTCCAGGACCGGGGCTGAAGTGTCCAAAGGGAATTCGCGATATCGAGGAGTGGTACATCAGCCTGAGTACGCGCCGCGAACACATCTACAAGATTTTCGAGCGCCAGACCGAAATCAACATGGTGAATCTGCAAAAAATCTATTCGGTGGTCGGCAACCGGGCGATGGTCGCTTACCTGACGGGCACGGACTTCGGCGCACAGAATGGGCCGTTTGTTGCTCCCCAGACTTACCGCAATCTCTTTCTGCCCTTCCACAAACAGGTCAACGATTGGGTGCACCACAATACATCCTGGAAGACGTTCATCCACTGTTGTGGCTCCGTTTGGGCTCTGCTGGATGATTTTATCGCGGCGGGCTTTGACGTCCTTAACCCCGTCCAGTGCTCTGCCGCCCACATGAATCCTTTCGACCTGAAGAAGAAATTCGGTTCCCGAATCACTTTCTGGGGAGGAGGCGTGGACACGCAAAGCACGCTTCCCTTCGGCTCTTGCCAGGAGGTGCGCTCGGAAGTTCGCGAACGCATCCGAGCCTTTGGTCCCGGGGGCGGCTTCGTCTTTAACGCCGTTCACAACGTCCAGGCACTCGTGCCGGTGGAGAACGTCCTGGCCATGTACCGAACCGCACGCGAGTACGGCAAATACCCGCTACGCCTGGATAGCGCAGCGTAGTTCAAAGGCAGTGACGAGTGACAAGTGACGAGTGACGAGCCAAGAACGGTGCGCTCGTCAGTTGGATGCTTGAACGGTTGCTTGTCACTTGTCACTCGTCACTTGTCACTGGAGGCTCTTCATATGACATCACGCCAACGCGTCAATCTTGCTTTGAACCATAAGGAATCTGACCGCGTGCCGGTGGACTTGGGCGGCAGCCCCGTTTCGGGGATGCAGGTCGATACGGTTTACAAACTTCGCCAGGCGCTCGGCCTGGATGCGCCCGGGACTCCGGTCAAGGTGGTGGAACCCTACCAGATGTTGGGGGAAATCAATCCCGACCTGATGGACGCCTTGGGCATTGACGTAGTCGGTCTGGCAAAATCTTCCACGATGTTCGGATTCAAGAATGAAGGATGGAAGCCCTGGACGACCTTTGGCGGAACGCCGGTGCTCGTCGCGGCAGGCTTCAACACTGACCCGGATGAGAATGGCGACATTCTGATTTATCCCGAGGGGGACAAATCCGTGCCACCCAGTGGCCGCATGCCCAAAGGCGGTTACTATTTTGACTCGATCCCGCGCCAGCTTCCGTTGGACGACGACCATTTGAAGCTCGAAGATAACATCGAAGAGTTCTCTCTTATTTCTGACCAGGACTTGGCGTACCTGGGGCGCGAGTCGGAAAGACTCTGGACTGAAACCGACAAAGCGGTGCTGGGGAACTTCGGAGGGACGGCTTTTGGCGACATTGCGCTGGTCCCGGGCCCGTGGCTGAAGCACCCCAAGGGCATCCGTGGCGTTGAGGAGTGGTACGTCAGCACCATGACGCGCCGCGACTTTGTCTATAAGATTTTCGAGTACCAGTGTGAAATCGGAATCAAGAATCTTGAGAAGGTTCACAACGTCGTTGGCGAGCGCGTCAACGTAGTCATGGTTTCGGGAACCGATTTCGGCCATCAGAACGGTCCCTTTATCTCTCCCAAAACTTATCGCGACCTCTATCAGCCCTTCAATAAAGCTGTGAACGACTGGGTGCACAAGAACACCACTTGGAAGACCTTCATCCACTCGTGCGGATCGGTCCGCACCTTGCTTCCCGAGTTCATTGCGGCGGGCTTTGACATCCTCAATCCTGTGCAATGCTCCGCGTCGTGCATGGCGCCGGAGGAACTGAAGCGGGAGTTTGGGGACCAGGTGACTTTCTGGGGCGGCGGCGTAGATACCCAGAAGACGTTGCCTTTTGGCTCGGTCGAAGATGTTCGCAATGAGGTGCGTTCGCGCGTGAAGATCTTCGGCAAGGGTGGTGGATTCGTCTTCAACTCCATCCACAATGTGCAGGCGGGCGTTCCGGTAGAGAATGTGTTGGCCATGTATGAAACCGTGCGCGAGTGCGGCGGATACCAACTGGCCAAAGCGGGTTGAGTTGGTGTGACTCGCATCCTTCCGGGGTGAAAGGCCCCACTCAAACCCAGCAGAATTTAACCAAGCCCTGCCGACGTCTGCCACCAAATTTACGACGTCGGCCCGGGTGGTATAATCTCCCCAGGCGCAACTTTACGGGCACATTTCTTATATTCGACTTTGATTCATGGCTGACCAACCGATACCTATAACCCCAGGCCCGCAACTTTACGACGTTGCCCCTCGCCGCTTCTGGCCCGTCGCCACGATTATTCTTCTTGCCCTCAACTTTATCTTCTTCGCGTTGGAAATCTATGCCGGCGGTTCAGACAACATCCATGTTCTCCTGAACCTCGGAGCTGCTTACGGCCCTTATTTGCGGCGGGGGGAATATTGGCGTCTGGTCATGCCCATGTTCCTGCATGGGGGGTGGCTTCACATCCTGGGGAACAGTTATGCGCTCGTTTTCCTGGGACCGATCCTGGAGCGCGTGTATGGCTATGCCCGCTACGCCACCATTTATGTGGCATCCGGCATTGGCTGTGCGTTCCTTTCCATGACGATTTCGAAAAACACCTCGGTGGGAGCTTCCGGGGCCATTTTCGGGATTGCCGGTGCGATGCTGGTGACCGGTTACATTCACAAGGATGTGATTCCCCGGCGTTGGGGCCGTGCTTTCGGGCGGGGGATGATTCCATTCATTCTTCTCAATTTCGCCTGGGGCCTTTCGGTGCATGGCATTGACAACTGGGGCCACCTGGGAGGACTCGCCAGCGGCGCGCTGCTGGCTTTCATCCTTCCGCCGCCCCGGCACGACCACCCGTACGGCGAAATAGCCGAACCGCCTTCGCAGGCCATGGTGGTGCTTCCGCTGGCCGTGGTAATTCTCGCCATGGCCGCAACCGCAAGGTATTACAAAACCGTTCAGGCCATGGATCAACTTCTGGCAGAAGGTGAGCGATTTGGATCTGTCCAAAGGTACGACCAGGAATACGACCGTTTCCAACAAGCGCTCCGCTTGGCTCCCCGCCAGGAGCTACCCCACGAGGAGATGGGCACGTATTACCTGCGGCGCGGGAAATTCGACCTGGCCATCCAACAGCTCCAGGAAGCAATTCGCTTGACGGAGGGAGATGACAACCAACCCCGGCTTGAACTCGGGATGGCTTACCAGCTAAAGGGTGATCCCACCGAGGCGCAAAAGATTTTTGAAGGTGTAATCGGGAAAAATCCCAAAACCGACCAGGGGCGAAAACTGCTTGCTGCCAATTACTCACTCTTGGCGGATCTCTGTACCAAGCAGAGGCTTTATCGCGACGCCATCGACGATTACCAGCAAGCTCTGCGCCTGGCTCCTGACTTTGCCGAGGCCCACAACAACCTGGCGTGGCTCTATGCCACCTGCGATGACCCGAAATTCCGCGACCCCAAGGCCGCGTTGGAACACGCCACCCTCGCCGTGAAGCTTACGGACTGGAAAGAGGGCGAGTCGATTGACACCCTGGCGGAAGCTCACTACCTGAACGGGGATTATCAGCAAGCCGTGGAGATCCAGAAGAAAGCCCTGGAGCTGGAACCCAATAACAAGGAACTGCAAGAGCACTTGGCGCGCTACCGGAAGGCCGCGGGAATGTGAAGGGTAGCGCGAACGTTCGAAGACTCGCAATTCTATTCACCGCAGAGGTGCGGAGACGCAGAGAAAGAGCTTTTCGCTTTCATACCTCTGCGTCTCCGCGCCTCTGCGGTAAATAAATGCCTACCACCCTCCGTCTACCGTCTACCGTCTACCGATCACCGACGTGTGCTCGTGTACCGGTTGCGACTCGTTATTGTCATCGGGATGCCCAAGTTTATATGGCCCGGTGATAGCGCGCGAGGCTTCATCCGCCTTAAAGCGCAGGTAAAGTTTCTCCTCCCGCGTTGCCTGTGCGTCATCATTCAGGCCGCGATAGCAGAGCATCAGATTATAATGCGCTTCCAGGTCTTCCGGATCGACGGCCAGCGTCTTCTGCAGTTCGGCCACGGCATCGCGATACTTGCGCTGCAAGAACAGCATGCGGCCCATCTGGTTGCGTACCACGCGGTCGCGGGGATACCTTGCGGCGGCTTTGGCAAACTCATCAAACGCCTCGGGATATTGCCCATCAGCCTTGAACGCGAGGCCGCGAAAATAGTGGGCGCTTGCCAGGTCAGGATTTAAGGCGAGAGCTCTTTCCAGCACCGGTTTTGCCGCATCAATATTGCCTTCCTGAATCCGGGCGCGTGCGATGTTCACCCATCCATCCGCATATTGGGGATCGAGCTTCGACACATACTCGAATGCCCGCTCTGCGCCCTTCAAATCGCCCTGCAACAGCAGGCCAATGCCATAGTCGTTCCAACGCTCGCGGTCTTTGGGGTCAAGAGCCAGGGTTTCCGCAAACGGCGGCGTGCCATGCGGGACCACGGCCAGTGTTACCTGACTTTCTCCCATGACCACGGTTGGCACGTCGGGAATCTGCTTCGGCATGGCGGAAACATTGGCAAGACTTCCTTGAAAAACCCAGTGGCCGTCGTCGTGATCCTTGGCGACATCGGGATGAGGATCAGCGGGATCGCGCGCGCCGGCGAATGCCCACTGGGTATTCCACCAGGAAAACTTGCGATAGTTCAGCTTGGCGGTCAGCGTAATCTGGTCGCCGCAATCCCCAGGAATCTTGAGCCGGTAATGGACCGTGTCCGCCGCGCCGGGAGGAATCAGCCGCGCGTACATGGTGGCGCGAGTGGACCAGGCGTTGCGTTTGTTGATGGGATTGCCGTGCGCGTCCAGTTGTAACGATCGATAGAAATGCGCGCCCGGTTCCACGGGGCCGTGGCCATTGTCCGCAGCCTCGCCGCTCCAGAAAATCACGTGGCCGCGATTATCGCGTGCCTCCAATTCCACCCAGCAATCGAATGCATCCACGGTGCCGCCGGGAAAGAAGTGGCCGAGTTTGCGCGTGCGCACCACCACCTCAGCGCGCACCGTGTCACCTCGGCGCACATGGGCTTGCACGCGTCCCAGCGGCGCCATCAGCGGGGCAACCGGCAGCGCGCTTCCTCCGGCGCCCGTCAATCCTGCGGAAGATTCTTCACCTACTGCGAAAGTGCTGGAAAGTTGCGGGGCTTCTCCCCGGCCACTTGCTGTATGAACCTGATCGCTGCTTTCCGCGGGCTCATCCGCCAGAGCGAAGATATCGACGGTGACCGTGCCTTTCAGGAAATTCTCCACGGCGGCTACTTGCTCATGGTCGCCATAGGAAGTGGGCACCGCGGTGTTGGCGGCGGCAAAACGATGCGAGTGGACGAAGCCGTGAATGTTGCCAAAATCCTTTGAGGCAATCATTGGCATATGGCAGTCGGCGCATTGCTGCGACTTCGGCGGATAGTAAAACGAACGCGCTCCCTGGCCGGAGACGCCGCTGGCCTGCCAGTTGTCATAATCGTTGAACCCTCGCAGCCAGCGGTAATTGTTGACGGGAACGTCCAGGTGAACCTTGTGACACGAGGAGCAGAATCCCGGAATCTGCTGGGGGTCTTTGTGAAACGGCTTCAAAAACAGGTTGCGGTGGGGCTTGGGATTCAGCTTGATGGTGAAGTTGGCGAGCGCTTGCAAATACGGATTCTTGCTGGAGGCCAGGCGGTCAAGGAACGGATACTCAAGCACGTAGTCGCCCTGACCCATGGTGCTTTTCACATGCACAATGGCGTGGCATGACATGCAACCCAGCCCGGCCTGCCCCTCCGGCGTCTGTTCGATTTCGCGGATGGGATGCTTCTGCATCATGCCGGTAAAGACCAGCGCATGATCATGGCAGCCGCCGCACCAAAGCGAGGGCTTGACGCCGTTGGTGTCCTGCATGTATTCAATGGCCTTTCTATACCACTGATTGTTGAACGACGCCATGTGGTGCATGGAACTCTGCCATTGGTTGTAGATATCGGTGTGGCAGGGCTTGCAGGATTCTGAACTCAAAAAGAATTCCGCCCGGATGGTTTGTCCGTCTGCCGTTTGCGTGGAGCTGGGGAAGGTCAGGCTGCCCATGCCTCCGCCTTCGTCATCCATACTCAGAGGTGCGGTGGAAGGGTTGCGGATGATGTACTGCTTATTGGGGAAGGCGCGCTGGTAGATCATCACGGCAGCGTAGAACGCCACGGCACAGGTCACGATGCCAAGGGTCCAGCGCCATGCCGCCCCTATCGCCACCCCGGTACCGGCGCTGCGCGCTCGAGCGTGCAGAATCACTAACAACAGGAATAATCCCGTGATTGATGCCGCCACGTGTGCGTAAAGCGCCATGCTGTGCGGGCGCGACATTCCGACGAACAGCAGGTAAATGCCGAAAATCGTGGCCAGCGCGAGCATCAATGCGCCGATGCTGCCCGCCGCTCCCGCGACAAGTTCGCGATGGCGCTTGATGAAAATGACAAGGAGCACTGCGGCGACGATACCTGCGAAAGGATGGAGCAAGGCGTTGGCAACATATAACAGCGAGGGATCGCCGAATGCGGCCAGATAGGCGCTGTTGGCGACCAGGAACAGGCCCAGGACCAAAAGCCACCTGGCGGTTTTCGACAAGTGTGATGGGCTGTTTTGCATGTGGTTAACCGCGCCGACCCTGCAAGAGCAAGTCAAAAGGCATAAATCAAAAGGCAAAAATGAAAAGGCCCGCAGCCCCTACCCCTTACTATAATCCAGCGTGCAGACCGTTTGCCCTACAACCTTTTTATACTACTGACCTGATTTTTTCCAATGATGGGTGATAGTACCGGAAAGCGGACAGATGCACCACAGAGGGCACAGAGAGCGCAGAGAAAAGCACTTCTACCGGGCTGAGCAGGGTTCGGGCTCCTATGCTTTAAAGCCCATGTTCTTCTCCATCTGTTCTCCGTGACCTCTGTGCTCTCTGTGGTGCAATCCTTTTCTTGCGCAGCACCGCTGAAAACGGGATTTCGGGTGTAAGATGGCGGAACGTTAACGCGGAACAGGAGGGCTTATGAATAAACGGCCGGAACTGAATCGAAGAGAGTTTCTTGGAACCGGGGTTAAGGGTGCGTTGAGCCTGGCGGCAGTGAGTGGTGGCCTGGCCATCTCTTCCCCGCGCGGCGTGCTGGGCGCCAACGACCGCGTGCGTGTGGCCGTTTGTGGAGTCAAGGGCCGGGGGCTTGATCACCTCAAATTTGCCGCACAGACTCCTAATGTTGAGATTGCCGCCCTATGCGATGTGGACGAAAACATCTGGAGAATGCGACTGGTGGATTTGGAGAAGATGAACGTCCCGAAGCCCAGCCTGTATTACCCGGACGTGCGCAAGCTGTTGGACGACAAATCGATTGACGCCATCTCCATCGCCACGCCCAACCACTGGCATTCGCTGATCGGCATTTGGGCGTGCCAGGCCGGCAAGGATGTTTATGTGGAAAAGCCGTGCTCGCACAATTGGTGGGAAGGCCGCCAGTTGGTGCGCGCGGGGCAAAAATACAATCGCATTGTGCAGCACGGCACTCAGAGCCGTTCAGCGCCCTCCGCCCGTGAGGCGATTCAACAAATTCACGATGGGTTGATTGGCGACGTCTACTTGGCCCGCGGTCTTTGCTTCAAATGGCGCGACACCATTGGGCATGCTCCCACCGCGCCCGTGCCCGCCGGCGTTCATTACGATTTGTGGACCGGCCCCGCGCCGGTGCGGCCGTTTACGGAAAATCGCTTCCACTACAAATGGCACTGGTTTTGGGATTACGGAAATGGCGATGTGGGCAATCAGGGTGTCCACCAGTTGGACATCGCGCGTTGGGGCTTGGGCGTGAAGTTCCCCAACAAGGTTTCCGCCATCGGCGGGCATTTCATGTTCGACGACGACCAGGAGACGCCCAACACTTTGAATTGCGCGTTCCAGTACGACATGCCCGGCGGCAAGCGGAAGATGATTGAGTTTGAGGTTCGCCATTGGATCACCAACCGCGAAGCGGGCATCGGCAGCGTGGAGATGGGGGGCGACGCGGGCGACCACAACACCTACGGCGACATCTTATATGGCTCCAAGGGCTACCTTGCTATTGGAAATGAAGATAGCGGGAATCCCTACCGAACCTGGCTGGAGAAAGCTCAGACCCCTGGCCCCAGTAGAGGGCCGGAAGAGGGCCACCACTTCGCCAATTTTATCGACTGTGTGCGCAGCCGCAAGAAAGAAGACCTGCACGCGCCCATCGAGGAAGGCCACATCTCGTGCACGCTGATGCACCTCGCCAACGCTTCCTACCGGTTGGGAAGAACGTTGAATTTCGACCCCGAAACCGAACAGGTCATCGGTGACGACGAAGCTAACCGGTTGTTGCGCGACGGCGACCGAGGTTACCGCGCGCCATTCGTGGTGCCGGAGGAGGTCTGAGGCGAAGAAGGCGGGTACCGGAAGAAATTCTTCTTCACCGCTGCAATCGCCTGGTCAAATGCCGGGTCGTCGTAATCGATGAACCTCCACAGGCCTTCGGGAGCAAGTTGGTCGAGAGCCTCGGGAGGAACCTGCACCACCCAGGCGACATTGCCTTGTTCGGCGACAAGCTCGTCCAGCACCTCTGCCACCGTGCGGCGCCGCAGCTTCAGCGGACCTACTAATCTCTTCCCGGCCCCCGCTTGGCAATCACCCACCACGTTGTGGGCTGTTGCAGGGTCCAGAGCCAGCGCCAGGGCCGTCTGCAAGCGGTGGTTGGCCTCCTCCAGGGTGCATCTGGGGATTACGAAGTGGTCGAGGCGGAAGTTGAGAAGGTCTTTGCAGTCCAATAAGGCGGAGCCAGTATCAATTTCTATGGGGCTGCCGTAAGGGATTTTCACCACGTCGCTGCCATCTTCAGGAATACCACCTATGATTTCTGAGCGATGTCCCCTGATTTCCCAGGTATAGCCTGCGTCAACAGCCAAAACGGCATCCAAGGTCCTGCCTAGATCTGGAACCATGACGTGGGGCGGATTTTTCCCCATCTGGCGGGGCCAATGAACCCTGACGGGATTCTGTACAGCTTGGTTGTCCAGATACCGTATGCCCAGGGGAATATGTAACTGCCGGCCCATTGCCAGCAACGCGCCCAGCATGCTCATCCAATCAATCCGGAGGGAATCGATGCGGTAATCCGGTGAAATCTTTTCGCCGGGCCGTCGCTTGGCCGGGGTCGAGATGTCAAACACCCGCGTGGCATCAGAATCAAGGTATGTGGAGGCTTCATTCGGACTGCCACTGGCGTGAAGGTACGCATCCAGCCTGGCCGCAGGTCCGGGACCGAGAGTGCGCTGAAGGTCGGCGACTTCTTTCTTGACGATGGCTGCACGCTCCTGGTTTAAAGCGATCAGCTCGGGTGAGGGAGGAATGGCGGAGCGCGCCTTAACCGTTGCTCTCGCGGTAGCGATAAGCTCATCATTCTTCGCCGCCACCCGCTGCGCTGTAAGGCAAACGAGCGCGAGTTCGCTGTCAGTAAAGTCGAGCGATCTCTGATAATTAATGAGGGGCAGGCCGTTCCTGTCTGTTTCTGCCGTCTGTTTCTCGGCGGAGGCGCGAACGTTGTGGTTTAACATTACCAGGAACAGGCCATAATTTCCCAAGCTGTCGTTTTGCGGGCCCGCGGCAGCCGCAACGTGGGGAAGGGAACCATGGACATGATTTTGAACATACGAATTTAATTTACCGGCGGCCTGGGGACCGAGAGCGCGCTGGAGATCGGCAACTTCGCTCGCCAACATAGTGTCGCGTTGTTGCATTAAGGTTTTCAGTTCGGAGGAGAGCATCGGTCGCGCTTCGCGCGAACCGTCAATGGCCCGAGTCCTGCCATGAGTCTCCCCCAGTTCGGCCTCCAGTCGCTGTGCTGCGGCGCGAATGGGAGCGAATTCCTTGTCGGTAAACCCGAGTTCGTTCTGAGCGACATGCCGCAGCCACTCGGAGTTCTTGCCGTACTTCAGGTTAAGATCCGCCATGCGGTCGTCATGGTTCACGGCCACTAGGAAATGGTAATACTTGTCGGTGGCAGACATGGGCGTCGGCATCGCCACGGAGACTTGCTGGGAGCCGCCCACTTGTCCAAGCGCGAATGCACCAGCAAGGATACAGAGCAACACGCCAGTGAAGCCAGCAACGAATAACCCTTTCACCAAAGCGGTGCTCATATTCGCCAATGTTTTTGTACTGAGTCTTATTCGGTTCATGTCTGCACCTAATTCTCCTGCCTGACGGGCGAGTGCTGGAGGCGGATCACGCTGGGGCGATCGGACCCATCGCTGGAGCCGCCTCTAAATTGGAAATTCCTATGAACATAATCATCCAGCCTGGCGCTGAGTTCGGGGCCGAGGACACGCTGGAGACCGGCGACTTCCCTTACAATCGTGTCCTCACGCCTTTGGCGCAAGACATCCATTTCCGGTCGTCGAGCCCGCGTGGCGGGGTCAGCTCGTAGAATCGACCCCTGGTCAAGAAACGTGTCTACGCTCGATTGCCGCACCCGCTGCGCGGTGGCGCGAATCAGCGCGAACTCGTGGTCATTGAAGCCAAGCGCGTTTTGATAAGCGTTACGAAATTGTGAGCCGTTCCCGCCTTTCCGTTCGATAGAGTCAGCCGTCTGGTCGTTCCAGTACACGTGCAGCAGGAACGTATCGTACCTTGCCAGCGACTCCTTCTCCACATCCTCGTCGGACGCGCGGGGAGGTTGGGGAAGGTGCGTTGTTGATTTGGGGTTGATATGCGTTTGAAGGTAAATATCCAACCGATTGGCAGCGCTGGCGCCAAGGTCGTGCTTGAGTTGGGAGACTTCTTTTTCGAACGCCGCTCCGTGTTCTTCTTTCAGGTCCTTCACGGCTGCGTAGGTTTCCGGCTGGAGAGGATGCGCCTCGCGGTCCCCATGGATTGCGGCTTTGTCCTGATCGTCAATCTCCTTCAGTTCCGCTTCCAGCCGATGCGCCGTGGCGCGGATGGGGGCGAACTCCTGATCGGTGAAGCCGAGCATTGTCTGCTGATGGTTGCGCATCACTTCGGAGTCGATGTTTTGCTCCTCGCGCTGGTCCGCCTTGTGGTCAATGCGGGTCACGAACATCAGGAAATCGTAGTAGAGACGGGAAGTAGGCACCGGCCGCAGGTTCACCGGAGGCGCAGGGACGGGACCTGCCACCTGGCCGAGCGCGAATGCGCAGGTTAGAATACAGAACAAACCAGCGGTGGGAATAGGAATTCCCCGACCCCGTTCCGGCGGGTTGGATTTCCCTTCCACGGATTGCCTGATGGAGCGGGCGATTGAGTGACCCTGCAAATGCGAGGTTGCGCTGGCGAAGAAGGAGAGGAGGCGCGTTACCTGCATCATGTCCTCCGAAGCAGGCTTAATAAGTGCCCACTTCCACGAACATGATCCTCCCCGCGAACTGCATGGTCAAGTAATAAGTCTTTAGTTATGACATTGTGTCGCAGTGCGAGCCCGCAAAGCGGGCGAAAGATCGTAACTCAGCATATGGCGGGTATACGCTGATTCTCTTTGATGACGCCAATTCCAAGACGAGGTAAAACATCTTGAATCCAATTCGATCACTATCCCGGCTCTACATCATTCCATTTGTCATTCTGGCGGGATTATTTTTGCTCCCCAGCCGTAGCTCGGGCCGCAAGGGGGGGCCGTCAGGCCCGGCGATCCCCGAGCCTGTGCAGACGGATCTGTTTATTGCTCACGAGGGTGATTTTCACGCTTACCGCATCCCCGCACTTATTACCACGAACAAAGGTACACTGCTGGCGTTTGTGGAGGGCCGTAAAGACAGCTTTTCCGACCATGGCCACAATGAAATATTGATGCGCCGGAGTTTGGATAACGGCAACACTTGGACCCCCATGCAGGTGGTGAAACGGGATGGGACCAATGCGCTGAATAATCCCACCGCGGTGGTGGATCGCGACACTGGAACCGTGTGGCTGCTGTTCATCCGGACGTCGACAAAGCGCTACAAGAGTAATGAGGATGTGGCCAGCGCCACGGGCCGAATCAGCGATGTGTGGATCGGAAGAGCGTCGTGTAGGGAAAGAGCGTAGATCTCGGTGG
>CAYTMD010000009.1:0-1538 GCA_964438685.1 uncultured Acidobacteriota bacterium | reverse complement strand
GTGGATTATGCACAGCAATGATGAGGGCGCCACCTGGGCCGGCCCCGCCAACATCACCAAGCAGGTGAATCAACGGGGATGGAACCGCATCATGCCCGGTCCGGGCGTGGGAATCCAGTTGCGCAATGGGCGCCTGATGATCCCCTGCAATCACATTACGGGAAAGGTCAATACGGACCACATCATTTACAGCGACGACCATGGAAAAACCTGGCGGCTGGGCGGCTCCACCGACAACAGGACGGATGAAGATCAAATGGTGGAACTTGCTGATGGCACGCTGATGCTGAATAGCAGAAATTACCGTGATAAAGGCCATCGCGGCATTTCTTTCAGCAAGGACGCCGGCTTGACTTGGTCACCCGTGACCAGCGATCCCACTCTAATAGAGCCCGTGTGCGAGGCGAGCTTGATTCGCTACACACTGTCACCGGTGTTCAGCAAAAATCGTCTGCTGTTCTCCAATCCGGCAACCCAGGACAAGCGCATCAGGATGACCGTGCGGCTCAGCTACGACGAGGGGAAGACGTGGCCTGTGGCCAAATTGCTAAACCCTGAGTCGTCGAGCTACTCCTGTTTGACGGTGCTTCACGACATGCAAATTGGATGCTTGTACGAACGGGCAGACCACGGGTCAGCGCAAAAGGTGACCTTTGCGCGGTTCTCTTTGGAATGGCTGACGGATGGTGCGGATTCGCTGGGGCATTAGCCCGGATTATTCGTGAAATGGCAGGAGGGAGAGCAAATTCAAGATGTTTCACACAGAGTTCGCGGAGTTTGTACGTGCTGCCATTATCGATCGATGGAATCACAGAGTGCACAGAGAAATTCCCGAGATGTCTCCGTGTTCTCTGTGCTTTAACTCCGTGACCTCTGCGTGAAACGCTTCCCTGCCGCCATCGTTCCAGAACATTCATGAATAATCCAGGCTAGTGCGGCGTCCCGCGTAGTGTTTTGCAATGAATCAATGGGTGTCTTCTATCTTGGAAGTGGGGGCGCATGGCCATGCGCCCCCTACAACCTCATGGATCCTAGCCCGGATTTCTCACAAGAATCCAACGTCTGGTGAGGGGTGTCCAGCGGCGGGGGCCCCTGGCATTTCTCTCTTGACAACGGCAGAAACATAGGCTATCCTAAAGCCATGAGGATTGGGCAGGAGCGCTTGCTCACGTTACCGGCAGGTGCTCACTACCGCGGCGCGAAGCAAGAAGGTACCTTATGATGCAGTTTTCCCACCCCAATTCCCCCCAAGATTTGCTTGCGACATCGTGTCCATCCGGCACGCCAAGCCTTCCCCTTCCCAAAGCTGAGAACATTTTGAAAACGAAGGCCCGGAAGAGGGAGATTTTATAAGCAAAAGCTGATAAAATACTGAAAATAAGTCTACTTACAAGATCTATGGAAAACGGGACCGTGAGATGACAATAAGTCCCTTCGAAGAGAGCCAAATCATCGCTGGCAGGTAGCGAAAACGGCACACGGTCTGGGTAGAGTCGAGGAGAGGCGCGGTGGCGGCGAGGTCGTCGCTCCGTTTCCAC
>CAYTMD010000008.1:0-35921 GCA_964438685.1 uncultured Acidobacteriota bacterium | reverse complement strand
CAGCAGGTGGTCGCGCACCTTCTCCGACGCTTTCTTCACCGCGCCGCCGGAAATAATCGTGGTGCTGGAAGCGTAAGCGCCGACGTCAAAGGGCGTGAAGTCGGTATCGCCGGAGCAGACAATCATCTTGTCCAGGGTGACGCCCAAGGTTTCCGCCGCAATTTGCGCCAGAACGGTGTCCGCTCCTGTCCCCAGGTCGGCGGCGCCGAATTGCAGATTGAAGGAGCCGTCTTCATTGAGCTTCAGCAGGGCCGCGGCCCAATCCACGCCGGCAATGCCGCTGCCTTGCATCGAACAGGCTACACCCACGCCACGCCGCAAGTGTCCGGGAGCTTGTAGCGGTGGTCTCTGACCGCCGGACCGTCGATCGGAGATCGACGCTACAGCATATTCCTCACGTTTCCGCGCCCAGTCGAGCGCCGCGGCGCCGCGCTCCAGGCATTCCGGCAGGCCGCAACTCCTGATATGACGGGGCAGGCCCTTGCGCCCCTCGCCGAGTTGCGCGGAGAGTTCGTCAATATCGCCGAGCCGGATCATGTTTTTCTTGCGCAACTCAACGGGATCCATTCCGAGCGTGTACGCAATCTCGTCCATCACGGATTCCTGGGCGAAGTAACCCTGGGGACATCCATACCCGCGGAACGCGCCGGCGACAGGAGTGTTGGTGTAGACCACGTGGCACTCAAACCGCATATTGGCAGTGCGATAAATCGGCAGAACTTTGCTGCCGGTATTTCCCTGAACGGTATTGGCGTGGCTGCCGTAAGCGCCGGTGGTGGCGAGGACGGTCATCTTATTGGCCATCAACGTCCCATCGCGCTTTACACCCATCTTGATATTTAGAATTTGCGGATGCCTGCTCCGCGCCATGTAAAACTCTTCTTCGCGCGTGTATTCGATTTTTACCGGCCGGCGCGTGGCCAGGGCAAGCGCTCCGCAGATATCTTCCAGCAGCATTTCCTGCTTGCCGCCAAACCCGCCCCCAATGCGGGGTTTGACCACATGCACGCGCTGCACGGGGATCTGAAGAATCATCGCCACCTGGCGGCGGGTGTGATAGGGAACCTGCGTGCTGGTGCGGATCACCAGCCGGTCGTCCGAATCCAGCCAACTGATGGTGATGTGCGGTTCGAGGGGGCAATGCTGCTGCCGCTGGGTGCGGAATTCGCGCCCGATCACCAGGTCGGACTCGCGGAATCCCTCTTCCACATCTCCGATTTCCTTCAAAATATATCCGGCAAGGTTGTGCTGTGCGTCGTGAATACCCTTGGAATCCGGCTCGTCGTGAATTACCGGAGCGCCTTCCACCATGGCCTGCTCGATTTCGAGGATGGCAGGCAGAACTTCGTATTCCACTTCAATGAGCCGCATCGCCTCTTCCGCAATGGCGCGGCTCTCCGCCGCCACGGCTGCCACGCGGTCACCCACAAAGCGCATCTTCGAGTCGAGCAGATAAGTGTCGTATGGAGAGGGCTCCGGCCAGCTTTGACCGGCGGTGGTGTGGGGCACGCGCGGAACGTCTTTATAGGTCAGAACGGTGTGGACGCCTGGAAGTGCTTTGGCCTTGCTGGTATCAATCCGCTTGATGCGGGCGTGAGCGTGCGGGCTGGGAAGGATCTTGCCGTAGAGCAATCCGGGGATGTGAATATCGTCAGTGAATGCCGGGCGGCCGGTGACGAGCTTGAACCCGTCCACCTTTTGAAGATTTTTCCCGACGATGGAGTGTTTGGTACTCATGGGTTTCAGTGTCGAGAGCGAAACTGGAAAATCGAAATTCGAAACTCGATGATTATTTTGCGATTTTCGATTTTCGAATTTCGAGTTTCGTCTTTCGGCCTTTTTCGCGGTAAACCCGTGCCGCAGCCAGCACCGCTTCCACCGGCTTGAGGTATCCCGTGCAGCGGCAGAAGTTTCCGGCCAATGCTTCGCGCACTTGCGCTTCCGTAGGATCGGGGTACTCCGCGAGTAATGCTTTGGCGCTCAAAATCATTCCGGGGGTGCAATACCCGCACTGCACGGCACCGTGTTCCAGGAAAGCTTCCTGAAGCGGATCCAGTTTTCCATGCTGTTCAACGCCTTCAATGGTCAGGACGTCGCACCCCTCCGTCTGCGCGGCGAACATCAAGCAGGAATTTATGGGCTTGCCGTTCACCAGGACCGTGCAAGCGCCACACTCGCCCGTCTCGCAGCCGCGCTTGACGCCGAAGAAACCTTCGCGGCGCAGGACATCCAGCAGCAGGTCGCCGGGGGCGATGGTCCACTGCTTCAATTCGCCGTTCACCTTGAGGCAGATTTGCATGGTGTTCATCGGGTTGCCGCCCCGGAGGGGTTCAATTCAATAGCCGGGGGCAACGCCCCCGGAAAGCCTGCCAATCGGCCCGACCCTGAAGGGGTCGCATAGAACCGCGACCGCAAATAGCGCTCGTTGTGCGTGTGCGCAATTACCTTTTATTCCCCCAATGTGACCCTTTCAGGGTCAACCTATCATGGGGGCGCGCTTTCCGGGGGCGTTGCCCCCGCTGCTTAATAAATCCCCTGCGGGGATTCGCAGTCGATACCCCAGCACGAATCACAGGAACGGTAACCCGGGCTTTAATCCGGTTAACCTCACGTTCCAGTCCTCATAACTTGCACCCCGCTTGCGCGGCGCACTCGCGCAGAGCGCGCCTCGCCAGCACTCCGCTCATCTCGCGGCGGTACTCGGCGGAGGCGCGGCTGTCGCTGATGGGGCTGACCTCTTTCATTACCGCCTCACCCGCGTGCATCAGCAGGTCTTCACTGAGAGTGTTCCCCACGAGCAAGGCTTCGGCATTCCGTGCTCGCAGGGGAGTGGGCCCAACCGCGCCCAGAGCAAGGCGCGCCCATTTGATGCGGCCCCGGGCGTCGGCCTGCATTCCCGCCGCCGCGTTTACCAGGGAAATGTCCGTCTCCGTGCGCCCGAGCTTTTGAAATGACCACCCCACCCGCCCGCCTCCGGAGAGCGCGGGGATTGCAATCTCCACCAGCAACGAGCTATTCAAAACTGTCTGGTGAGGGCCGGAATAAAAATCCGCCAGTGCGATTTTGCGCTTGCTGCGCGAACTGGCCAAAACAACCTTGGCGTCGAGCAGCAGGAGGACAGCGGCAGTATCCGCGGCGGGTGAGGCGTTCGCCAGGTTGCCTCCCACTGTCGCCATGTTGCGGTTTTGAATGGAGCCGCAGGTGGAGGCAGCCTTGGCCAGAATCCCGCCGGCGAGCGTGCGAGTTATCGGCGAGTGTTCCAGCGCGTCCATGGTCGTGGTGGCGCCGATCACACATCCCCGGCTGCTTCCCCGCACATAGTCGAGGCCCAGATGAGTAATGTCGATGAGAAAACGGGTTGACCGGTCGGCCTGCAAAACAAGGTCCGTCGCGCCTGCCACAATCCTCCCGCGCTTTCCCACCTTGCGAAGAAGTAAAAGCGCCTCGCGCAGGGTCGTGGGCCGGTAGTAGCATTCAATGTGGTCAAACATGGTGGTTAAAAGCAGTGACAAGTGATGAGTGACGAGTGACAAGCCAGAAGCGCCGCGAGAAGTGACAAGTAGCGAGCGACAGGCAAGAAACCTGGTGCCTTTGATCTTGCTCGTCACTTGTCACTTGTCACTCGTCACTTGCTCTTCGTCACTCGTCACTGGTCACTAGCACTTATGCGCCGGAGTATATCAAAGTAGTTTTGGGCTTCCAACCATTTTGGCGGCACAATGTCTGTGGCGGGCGAGGACGGGTTCCAAGGCCAAGGTCTTGAGTTCGTGGTTCTCCACCACCACCCGACCTTCCACAACCAGGGTCTCCACGCGCGTGGGAGCGCAGAGCACCAGCGCCGCCGCTACGTCTTCCGCTCCGCTGTAACCCACGTCGCGAAGATCAAACAGCACAATGTCCGCGCGCTTGCCCACGGTGAGACTGCCAATGTCATCGCGGCCGAGACACGCGGCGCCTCCCACAGTAGCCATGCGCAATGCGTCGCGTGCCTTCAGCGCCGCGGCGCCGTGAGCCAGGCGATTGAGCAGTAATGCCTGGCGCGCCTCCGCCAGCATGTGAGAACTATCGTTGGAAGCGCTACCGTCGACACCCAAGCCCACCGGCGCGCCCGCACGGCGCAGGGCGAGAGCCGGAGCGATGCCGGAACCCAGCCGCATATTGGAACTGGGGCAATGCGCCACTCCCACATGGGCACGGCCCAGGCGCTTGACCTCACGGGCATTGAAATGAACTCCGTGCGCAACCCAGGTGGTATCACCCAGCCAACCCACGTCCGCCATAAAATCCAGGGGGCGCTTGCCGAAGTGCTTCAGGCAATAGTCCTGCTCGTCCCGGGTCTCAGCCAGGTGGGTGTGCATCCGCACGTGGTGACGCTCCGCCATTGCTGCGGTTTGGCGCATCAGCTCTTCCGAAACGGAGAACGGCGAGCAGGGCGCCAACCCAATTCGTAGCATGGACCCCGGCGCGGGATCGTGATACTTGCGAATCACCCGCTCGCAGTCCTCCAGAATTTCCTCTTCGCTCTGCACTACGGAATCCGGCGGCAGGCCTCCCTTGCTTTGGCCCACACTCATGCTTCCACGCGTAGGATGAAAGCGCATGCCGATTTTGCGGGCGGCGGCAATTTCCGCATCGATCAGTTTGGTTTGCCCGCGAGGGAAAAGGTAATGGTGGTCGGTGGTCGTCGTGCAGCCGGAGAGCAGCAGTTCCGCCATGCCCACCAGCGCGGCCACGTACATGGATTCCTCATCCAGGCGCGCCCACATGGGATACAGCGTGCGGAGCCAGTCGAAAAGTTCCATGTCGGCGGCAGCGGCGCACGCGCGCGTCAGCGTTTGGCAGAGATGGTGGTGGGTATTGATCAATCCCGGCAGCGCTACCGCGTATCGAGCACTGATGGTGTGGTCGGCGCGGAGCCGTGCGGGTGGCTGCGTTCCCATCTGCTTAATCTCTCCGCCCTCGGCGTAAATGAATCCGCCGCGCAGAACGGTGTCGTGTGCATCCATTGTGATCACCGTGTGGATGTCACGAATGAGCAGGGATGATTTAGCGTGTTCGAGCTTGGTCATAGTAACTTCAGTCCGTAAGCACGCAGGCCCGGCAGGGCCGATAGAATGTGGCCCATGGCGAAAGCCGTGGGATTCAGATAACGAAAGAGATCGATTAGCCCCGGCAGGGGCGGCAGAAATCTCCACCGGCGTCGCGTATCTCTGTCGCCCCTTACGGGGCTTTTTTCCCCAACTTGTGCTTCTTCCCACGGCTTTCGCCGTGGGCCACAATCTGACGCCCCTGACGGGGCTAAGGCGCGACACGCCCGTTACGGAACCAATTCCCGTTCCTTCAAAATCTCTTCCAGCCCGGCCCCATCCGGCGCAATATCGTAGGGTTTCGTGACGGCAGATTGGGCACTACGAATGTCCTTCAGCCCATTGCCGGTAACCACCGCGAGAACGCTCTGCTTGCGTCCGACGATTCCCTCTTCCACCGCGCGGCGAACTCCCGCAATAGCCGTGGCCGCTGCAGGCTCGGCGAAGATGCCGGTCAAGCGGCCGGTGCAGCGCATGGCTTCCAGAATCTCTTCGTCCTCCACGTTGATCATGGTACCGCCGGACGCTTGAACGGCCAGCACCGCCTTTTTCCAGTTGCGCGGCACGCCCACTGCAATGCTATCGGCAATCGTGTGAGGTTCGACGGGTTTCAGTGGTTCGCCAGTGCTAAAGGCTGTCGTCACCGGCGCAGCGCCCGCCGCCTGCACGCCCAGCATTCTGGGAGTGCGTTCGATAAGCCCCAGCGTCTTCATCTCGTGGAAGGCCTTCCACACGCCGGCGATCGTGCAGCCATCGCCCACGGAAACCGCCACCCAGTCGGGAACCTGCCAATCAAGCTGTTCACAGATTTCCAGCCCCACGGTCTTCTTGCCCTCGACAAGATAAGGATTGATTGCGCTATTGCGGTTGTACCAGCCCCAGCGCTCGCACGAACTCTGACTCAACTGGAAGGCGTCCTCGTAGCTGCCGCGCACGCGCAGGACGGTGGCGCCGAAGATCAACAACTGCGTGACTTTGGGTTCGGGTGCGCGCTCAGGCACAAAGATCACGCTTCGCAGGCCCAGCGACGCCGCCATGCCGGCCAGCGAGGACGCCGCGTTGCCAGTGCTGGCGCACGCGATAATCTTCTGCCGCTTCTCGCGTGCTTTGACCACACCCACGGCGCTCGCGCGATCCTTCAACGACCCGGTGGGATTGCGCCCGTCATCTTTGAGGTACAAAGTCTTCAAGCCCATGTGACGCGCCAGGGAATCTGTCCGCACAACCGGCGTCCACCCCACCGGAAGGCTCGGCAGCACGGCGTCCTTGCGGATGGGCAACAACTCACGGTATCGCCAATGGGAGAATTCCTTACGCTTGGCCAGGGTCCGGCGATTCAGGCGTTTGGCAATGGCCTGGTAGTCATATTGAACGTCCAGAATGCCGGTGATTCCACACGCCGGACACGTGTAAGGGATGCGTGTGGAATACGTCGCGCCGCAGAAAACGCATTTGAGCCCGGTTACGAATTCCATGTTGAGATCCCCGTCATTCGAACGCTTAGGTTACCGCGGATTACATTGGAAGCCAATGCCAATGGGAGTGTCAGTTACTTTGCGGTATTAATTCCACCTCATCACCGGTGCAATTACATATAATGCTTCTTGCCCCCAAGGGCTGGGGAGGTAACCACCTATGTTTCTGGACAACTCAACAATTCAGGCTCTTCCCAAAGTCTTGTTACACGAGCATCTGGACGGCTCCATGCGTCCGCAGACCATCATTGAACTGGCCAAGGACGCAAAATACACCAAGTTGCCCACGGCTGATCCCGCGGCGCTGGCGGACTGGTTCTATCAGGGCGCCTATCGCGGCGACTTGGCCGGCTACCTGGAGGGCTTTGCCCACACCATCGCCGTGACCCAGTCGGCTGAGGCCCTGGAGCGTGTCGCGTACGAACAGGTGGAGGACTTGAAGAATGATGGCGTGGTCTACGTTGAGACGCGGTTTGCCCCCATCTTCCACACCAAGAAGGGGTTGACCAACATTGAAGTCGTCTCTGCCGTGCTCAAAGGGTTGGAACGGGGACGAAGAGACTTCAAAATTCCGACCGGATTGATAATCTGCGCCATGCGCAATATGAAAGTCTCCCTGGAGATGGCTGAACTTGCCGTGGATTTCCGCGACCGCGGCGTGGTGGGATTCGATCTGGCGGGTGAGGAGGGCGGCTATCCCCCCAAGAAACATGTCGACGCCTTCCACTACATCCAGCGCCAGAATTTCAACATCACCGTCCACGCCGGTGAGGGCTACGGAAAGGAATCCATATGGCAGGCCATTCAATATTGCGGGGCGCACCGCATCGGTCACGGCACGCGGCTGATTGACGACATCGTGGTGGCGGACGGCAAGGGAGTGAAGCTTGGCGGACTGGCACAGTACGTCCTGGACAAGCGCATTCCCTTGGAAATCTGCCTTTCCAGCAACGTTCACACCGGCGCCATTCCCTCGGTTGCCGAACACCCGTTCAAGGTGTTTTATCAGCAGCAGTTCCGGGTCACCCTCAACACTGACAATCGGCTGATGAGCCGCACCAGCATGAGCAACGAATTCCGGGTGGCCATGGAGACGTTTGGCCTGGGTCTGGATGATTTCGAAAAGATTACGATCAATGCCATGAAAAGCTCCTTCCTCCCCTACGCAGAGCGCATCCGCATCATCTACACCGCCATTAAACCGGGCTACGCCAGGATACGTTACCCGGAGAATCTGCCTCCAGTTATTGGGACTTAAGTGCGATTTCTCATGCCGGGTCTGGAAGGGCGGAACTTCATAGCTCAGAGAAAACTCTGATCAAACGGGCGCGGAAAGATTTCAGAGAGGTTAAGGGTTTTTCGAAGACCTTGCAGGTTGGCAAGAATAACTTCAATGTCGCCGCAGTATTCCCAAAGAAGTTGGCGGCATGCCCCGCAAGGTGAAGCGGGGGACTCGCCGGAAGTCACGATGGCGATTTGGGTAAAATTCCTTTCGCCTTCGGAGAGGGCTTTCCACAGTGCCACGCGCTCGGCACAAACCGTCAGTCCATAAGTGGCATTCTCAACGTTGCACCCCGTGTAGACCTTGCCGCCCGGCGTCAGCAATGCCGCCCCCACTTTGTAATGGGAGTAATTCGCGCAGGCGTTTTCCCGCACTTCCACGGCGCGGGCGATAAGTTCTTCAGAATTCATGGTTGAAAAGAAGTCGTCAGTTGTCAGTCATCAGTCATCAGAGGGGGAAAGCTGAGGTCGAAAGCCAGAGATCGCACGGTCTTCACTTTTGACCCGTGGCGCCGGGCTTTCAACTGACCGCTGAGAACTGAGCACTGAAAACATTCGACAGATCTTAGCTCCTTTCGGTCAATTGCGGCAACACCGCATCGAGAAGGTCCGCGAGGTTGCGCGAGGCACCCCGGCCTGCCGCGAGCACCTCTTGGTGCGACAAGGGTTTTCCCGCCAGTCCCGCGGCGCGATTGGAAATTGTGGCAACGGCCAGCACGCGGCATTGCAACTGACGGGCCGCCATAACTTCCGGTACGGTGGACATTCCCACCGCATCCGCCCCCATGCCCTTCAAGGCCCGAATTTCCGCCGGCGTCTCATACGTGGGCCCGAGCAACGAAGCGTACACACCTTCGAAGCATGGCACGCGCAACTTGCCGGCCGCTTTCCGCGCTATGCGGCGCAAGCGCGGATCGTAAGCGTCCGTCAAGTCCACAAATTGCGCACCCCACCGCGGGTCGTGAACCCCTACGAGAGGGTTCACACCCTGCATGTGCAGGTGGTCGGAGAAAACCATGAAGCCGCCGGGCTTTGATTTCGCGGCAATTCCGCCGGCGGCGCAGGTCAAAACAAAAGTCTCAACCCCCGCCAACGCTAAAGCGCGGACGGGGAACACCACGGCGGACGGCGCATGGCCTTCGTAACAGTGGACGCGGCCTTCAAGAATGGCTACGGGAACGTTCTTCCAGGTTCCCAGGTGAAGAGTGCCGCCGTGCCCCTGCACGGTCGTCCCAGGGAAATGGGGGATGAGTTTGTAGGGAATTTTAGCTTGCACGTTCAGCCGGCCCACAACGTCATCCAATCCGGAACCGAGAGTGATGGCAGCCCGTGGAGCAATCCCGTGAGAGCGAATGTACTTTGCGGCCTGCTCCGCCTGTTCGTAACTATGTTCCGAAAGGAGAGTTTCAGGTGATGTGCGACGAGCCATGGGTTACTCCATTTTGGATTTTAGATTTTGGATTTTGGATTCGTGAATAGGTGCGCCCTCTGTATCTTTGGTCCAAAGCTATACGCCCCAAATCCACAATGGCTCCACTATCAAGGAAAAGGGGGCTACGCTCAATAAATGCACGTGACCTTAATCCAAAATCCAAAATCTAAAATCCAAAATCACTAAGTCAGCAGCAGCCCGGCGATTGCCGCCGCCAGGTAATTGGCCAAAGTGCCCGCGAGCAGTGCCCGGAATCCCAGCCGTGCCAAGTCTTGCTTCCGAGTAGGAGCCAGGGCCCCGATGCCGCCGATTTGAATCCCGATGGAAGAGAAGTTCGCAAACCCGCAAAGAGCGAAAGTGGCAATGGTGAACGAGCGCTCGGCGATGTGGCCCTTGAGCGGACCGAGCATGGAAAACGCCACGAACTCATTCACCACGACCTTGGTTCCCATCAGGTTCCCGACCGCCGTGGCGTCCTTCCAGGGAACACCCAGCAGCCACGCCACCGGCGCCAAGGGATAGCCGAGCAGGGTTTGAAAGCTGGTGTGGACAACGCCCAAGCCCAGGTTAATCAGGTAAATCAGCGCGACAAACGCGATCAGCATGGCGGCGACATTCAACGCCAAATGCAGGCCGTCTATTACCCCGCGAGACGCGGCATCCAAGAGGTTGATGGGCTTATCTTCCTCGGTGAGTTTGACATTGCCTGAAGTTTTGGGAATGCCGGTTTCCGGAACCAGCATCTTGGCGAGCACAATGGTCCCGGGAGCGGTCATCACCACGGCGGTCAACAGGTGGCGCGCCTCCGCCCCGAACAGAACATACGCGCCAAATACCGAACCGGCGATATGTGCCATGCCCGCCGTCATGATGGTCATTAACTCAGATTCCGTCAGATCTTTCAGGTACGGCCGGATCACCAGCGGCGCTTCCGTCTGTCCCATCAGAATGCTGGCGGCCACTTCCAGTGATTCGGCTCCACTCGTCCCCAGCAATTTCATCATCGCCTTGCCGGTCAACAGGACCAGGGTGGGAAGAATGCGCACATAGTAGAGGATGGCAAACAGCGCAGCCACAAAGATAATCATGGGCAGGGCTTGAAAAGCAAAGACAAACCCGAATTTTCCTTGATATTTCCCCATATCGCCGAACACGAACTCCGAGCCGGCAAAGGAACAATTCAGGACGCTCACGAATGCGGCCGAGACCTTCGACATTAACCGATAGCCCAACCCTGTTCGCAGAACGAATAACGCCACGAGGATTTGTAACCCCAGGCCAATGCCCACCGTGCGCCAGGGAATGGCTTTGCGGTTTTTGGAAAACAGGGCGGCCACCCCCAGGATCACCACCATGCCGAGTATCGGAATAAACCGGGTCATAGACATTTGCGATTTGGTGATTTAGTGATTTGGTGATCGGGTAAGCTTAAGAATCACCAGCGCACTCCATCACACAGTCCTCCATTTCACCGGCATTTTTCGATTCGGCAATCACGGAAATCGCCAAATCACTCAATCGCTAAATCGGTAAATTTGCTGGAACTCTACAACTCACTCAGCCGGAGTCACCGCGCTCTCAGCGTGCAATATCCGCTCCAAAACCAACGGTGGGGAAGAAACTGGATCCGGGGAAATGACAATTGCCTTGCGGATCATGTCGAGCGCTACGGGCACACGTGAGCGGTCATTGGAATAAAGCACACAAACCCGCTCGCCGGCACACACCGCGTCTCCTACCTTCTTTTCGAAAACCAGGCCCACCGCGGGATCGATGGTGGCGTCCGACCGTTCACGCCCTGCACCCAGGATCATTGATGCCACACCCATCACTCGCGCTTCCAGTCCGGCAATATACCCGTCTTCGGGCGCCACAATGGAATCCTCAAACTGGGCTTGGGGTAAGAGCGAGTAATCCTCCAGGGCGCGCGGATTGCCTCCCTGCTCCGCCACGACCCGCGCAAACCTTTCCATGGCCGCGCCGCTGGCGATGGCGGAATCATACCGCGCGCGCGCATCGTCCAGAGAATCCGTTACTTTTCCCAACACCAGCATGTGGGCGGTCAGTTCGCGGCAGAGCTCCACCAAATCGCGCGGGCCGCGGCCTTTCAGCGTTTCCACCGACTCGATCACCTCCAGGGCGTTGCCCACGGCATTTCCCAATGGCTGGCTCATGTCGGTGATCAAAGCATGAACGCGCTTGCCGTGCGCCGCGCCGGTATTCACCAGGCTGGTTGCCAGGGCGCGGGCATTCTCCAACTTTTGCATGAATGCCCCTGTACCGGTTTTAACGTCCAGCACCAGGCCGTCAATACCTTCCGCCAGTTTCTTGCTCATGATGGAGCCGGTGATCAGGGGGATGGATTCGACCGTGGCAGTAACGTCGCGGAGGGCATAAAGCTTTCGGTCCGCGGGAGCGAATTCCTCCGTCGCCGCGCCAAAGGCGAGTCCGCAAACCTCAAGCACCCGGTGGAACTCCTGGAATGACAAACGAGGGTTGAAGCCGAGGATTGCCTCCAGCTTGTCCAAAGTCCCGCCCGTGTGCCCCAAGCCGCGTCCGGAGATCATGGGCACCAGGACCCCACACGCGGCTGCCGCCGGGGCGATGATCAAAGAGGTCTTATCACCCACGCCGCCCGTGGAATGCTTGTCGACCTTTGCCTGGGGCAACGCAGAGAAGTCGAGCACCCGGCCCGATCGCAGCATCGCCTCCGTCAGGTCCGCCGTCTCACGCCGGTCCATGCCGCGAAAATAGATCGCCATCAGCAGGGCCGAGGTTTGATAGTCGGGGATTTCGCCGCGCGTGTAGCGCTCGATGAAGTCGAATATCTCCGCCCTGGTCAGGGCCAAGCCGTCGCGCTTTCTCCGGATTAGCTCAGGTGTTTCCATGCTTGACTCGGATTTGTCTACCCGCACCTTACCCGTGACATCCCTTTTTAGCCCAGAGGAGAATGGGAGTATACAACTATTTGTAAACCCCTCTCAGGCTTTCCCCGCTGCCATCTCTCGCGATTCTCCGCAACCCCGCCGGTCCCGACCGAGTTTCGAGTTTCGAATTTCGATTTTCGCCGCTTGAGCCCGTGGGCCGGCTGGGCATACAATCTTAATTCGAGTGGAAATTGAAAGCGGGTATTCCCGCGCAATATCGGGAAGAAAATGCCGCCGTAGGACGGAGCACATTATGGATTACAAGTACGAAGATATTGCAAAAATGATTGACCATTCCTTGCTGACGCCCTCCCTGACCGACCAAGACCTGGAATACGGTTGCCGCGTGGCTCTGGAATACAACTGCGCCAGCGTCTGCATCATGCCCTATTACCTCAAACGGTGCGCGGAGATTTTGCAAGGGAGCACAGTGGAGGCCAGCACCACCATCGGCTTTCCGCACGGCGGCCACACCACGGCCATCAAAGTGGCGGAAGCGGTACGCGCCATGGACGACGGCTGCCAGGAATTGGACATGGTCACAAACATCAGCAAGGTCTTGAGCGGTGATTGGGATTACGTGCGCCAGGACCTGAAGGCCGTGATCGACGCGGCACACGCGCGGAACAAAAAGGTGAAGGTGATTTTTGAAAATTGTTACCTGAAGGACGCCCACAAAATTCGCTTGTGCGAGATCAGCGCGGAAGCCGGCGCCGATTGGGTGAAGACCTCCACCGGCTTCGGCACGTCTGGAGCCACGCTCGACGATGTGAAATTGATGCGCGCCCACTCCCCCGCACATGTTCAGGTGAAGGCGGCAGGAGGCATTCGCGATCTTGACCAGCTTCTTGCCTTCCGCGCGTTGGGGGCCTCGCGAGTGGGTGCTTCAAAGACCAAAGATATTCTGGAGGATTGCCGGCGGCGGCTGATTAAGTGAAGGATAAATTCTGAATTCTGAATTATGAATTCTGAAAAGAAACATGGAGTTTTGAAGGTCTCCAAAAGCAGGATGGCCACTGAAGCACAGGATTACAAAGAGACCTTTTAGAATTCAGAATTCATAATTCAGAATTCCCCGATTTCGCCATTCCTTGTCGAACTCTTCCCGACTGGGAAATGACTTCTGCGTTCCCACCCTCGTCGTTGAAAGCGCGGCGTAAAGGCTGGCCCTCGTCAGCGCTTCCATGTCCGTCAACCCTTCCGCCAGGAACACAGCAAAGCTGCCAATGAAGGCATCACCGGCGCCAGTGCTGTCAATGGGGGCAACCTTGAAGGCGGGAATCAATTCCGCACCTACCGATGTCGCAAGAAGGGAGCCGCGTTCACCCAAGGTAATCACGACGCGCGAGAGCCCCTGCGCGAGCAAATAATCCGCGCACTTCTTTGCGTCGTCGATAGTGTGAACGGGGATGCCCGTGATGGCTTCCGCCTCGCTCTCGTTGGGAACGAAGTAATCTGCCGTGGCGACTTCTTTGAAATCCAGAGGCAGGGCGGGAGCGGGATTCACGATGCAGCGAATGCCATGCGACTTGGCGAAATGAATGGTGTGATAGACAGTGGCCAATGGGATTTCAAATTGCAACAGGATGGTGTCCGCCTGGCTGAGAACGGGCGCGGCAGCATCCACATCCGCGGGAGAGAGCGTCTCATTCGCACCCTTGATCACAATGATGCGGTTCTGGCCACTCGGGTCCACAAAGATGGGAGCGACACCGGTGGAAATTCCTTCCGCAATCCGGACGTGGCTGGCATCAATGCCCAGGGACTCAAAGTTTGTGACCGTGGCGGGGCCAAACAAATCGCTTCCGACCTTGGCAACCATGCTGACGGAAGCGCCACATCGGCGGGCGGCCACGGCCTGGTTGGCTCCTTTCCCGCCAAAGCCCATGTCGAATTTCTTTCCGAAAATCGTCTCGCCTGGCCGGGGAAACGTTTCGTTGAAGGTGATCAGGTCAACGTTGGCGCTTCCCACTACCGCAATCTTGGATTGCTTCGCCATGATTCCTCCAGAATCGGGACACGGGATACAATAGGGACAAGGTGAACGGGACACGTGGGCAGCCCGGATCCGTCGTCCCGAACCCCGAATCCCTAACCCCGTATCCCGGCTTTACGCCGGTTCTTCATCAACCGGCATGTTCGCCCGTTTGGGCCGTCCCGGAAGAACAAAGTGTCTTGCGCAACGCGGCCGGTAGGAATCGCCGGCCATCAAAGTTGGGCTCTCGTAGGAAGCGGGTTGGCCGTTGATCAGCCGCTGCGAGAAGAACGCTCGCGCCCCGCATTCGCAATAGGCGATGCACCACGTAACGTTTCCGCCGTAAGCATTCACCAGCCACAAAAGCGCCAGCATATCGCCAAAGGGATGGCCGCGGAAATCCAGGTCCAGCCCCGCGGCAATCACGTCATAGCCCCGGTCCAGAAGCGCGCGCGCGCAGTCGAATAACTCCTGCACGAATTGGCCCTCATCAATGGCAACGCAATTGACGGGCTTGCCGACCACCCTCTCGCGTTCGGCAATAAAGGCGAACAACTCCCACGGATTGGAGGAATCGAATTCCACAGCATCCATCTGCCGATGGCTGAGCTGGTTGCGGCTTTGTACCACTCCTTGCGCGCTCTTGGTATCATCCTTGGGTTTGAAAAGGACGACGGTCTGGTGCGCATACTCCTCACGCATAGCGACACGCCGAATCAACTCCGCCGTTTTGTTGCTGCGCATGGGGCCAATCACAACTTCGATTGTTCCCGGCATATCATGGTCTCCTCAGCTTAAAGATGGCGACAGTCTAGTCCAAAAGCGAGAATGTCAGAAGTTTTTTCGGACGGGCCTCATGTCGGTGTCCTGATTTGAACGTAGCACCGTCCTTCAGGAGGGCCTATGCCAGGCGGAAGCACGGCGCTCCGACCCAAATCAGGACACTACCAAATCTTGCTATTTTTAGACATCGGCGTAAAATAGGCTCATGAATGTTTCTCTCAGTCGGCAACTTCAGGGATTCATAGAGAAAAAGGTCCGCACCGGCAGATACCAGACGGCCAGCGAAGTCGTCCGTGAAGGGCTGCGGCTGATTGAAGATCGAGACACCCAGCGTGCTTTGCAGTTGCGGCGACTTCGTGGGGATATCCAAGTTGGGTTGGATCAGATTGAAAAGGGTCAGGTAGCGCCCTTGGACGTTCAGAAGATCAAAGCCGAGGGCCGAAAACAGCTCGCTGCCCGCAGGCGCAAAGACGTTGGCTAAAATCGAGCGTTCTTCCCAAGCTCAGCGCGACCTCCTCGACATCTGGCTCTATGTTGCCAATGATAGTCCCGCCGCGGCGGACAAATTCCTCGATCAAATTGAAACCATTTGCAAATTGCTGTCGGCCTCTCCCGTTCTGGGACGTTCGCGAGAGGAACTTGGTCACAGCCTCCGCAGCTTTCCGGTTGGCGATTACCTCATTTTCTATCGCCCGAAGCGCACCGGCATTGTGGTCGTTAGGGTTCTGAGCGGTTATCGCGACCTTGACAAGCTATTGCCATGAAGCTCCGCCGGTGCGGACTTAGAAATACGAACCGAGACGAACCTATGGCCGATTTCAAAACCCTGACGAGAATCTCGACCCTGTTAACGGACAAGTACGGTGCGCGGGGGAAAGCCGCAGCCGACCGATTGCAGGCTTGGCTTGAAGGCGTCGTTCCAATGGCTTTTCCCGACATCTTAGCCAAGCATCTGGAAGAACAGCACGTGCCGCTGCTGTTCGACGCTTTTTGGCAGGTGCTTCCCTTTGGCACGGGCGGGCGGCGCGGGCGCGTTGGCTATGGGTCGAATCGATTCAACCACACCACCGCGGCCATGACGGTGCAGGGTCATTGCAATTATCTGTTGAAGGCCTTCCCGGGCAAGCAGCTTTCCGCCATCGTGGCGAATGACGTACGGGTATTCAATGATATCGCTGGCACGTATCGCTTTCTCGGAAGCCGCCACCCGCTGCTGGGAACATCCTCACGGTCAATCGCCCAATTGGCCTGTGAAATCTACGCCGGCAATGGAGTGGCGGCGTACCTCGCGGAACCGGAAGCCGACCAGTCGCTGCTGAGCACTCCCGAACTGTCATTCATCATCCGCAGACTTGACGCAGCAGGCGGGGTCAATATTTCCGCGTCGCACAATCCTCCCGACGACAATGGAATCAAGGTCTACGACGAATTCGGCGGACAGCCCATCGCGCCGCATGACCAGCACCTGGCAGACGCCATGGACCGAGTCACCGATGTGCATCGCATTCCGTTTGCTGATGCCCTTGGCCGTGGGCTGATTCGCCCCATACCCGCGGGCTTGCACGACGAGTATGTTGATGAATACGTGCGCTTGTATGGCAATGTTTTTTCGCCGCGGCCCGAAATTCCCATTGTCTACACTCCCTTATGTGGGTGCGGGCTGCGATCGGCTGGCGCGGTAATGAAGAGGTTGGGATTCCCAATTTTGTCGCCGCCCGACCAAGGTCCAGATGGAACTTTCGCTCCCATTCCCTTCAAGGCTCCCAATCCGGAAGTATCGGAAGCCACCGTGCCCGCCACTCGCTATGCGGAGTCCGTAGGTTCGGACGTTGTGCTATCGAGCGATCCGGATGCTGACCGCGTGGGCTTGGAGGCGCGTCTCGCCGATGGTTCGTGGTACCACTTCGACGGCAACAAGATTGCCACTCTGATTTGCTATTGCCTGATGCTCGATCCCGACGGTCCGCAGCGCCGCGGCCTGGTGATGGAAACGTTGGTGACCACGAAAATCCTGGGCCAGATTGCGGCAAAGGCAGGCAGTTCATGGATCATTGATGACCTGCTAGTGGGGTTCAAGTACATGGCGAATGTGCTCAAAGTCCTTGGGCAGCGCGGACGGTGGGGAAACGCCTGCACCGGACCGGAATCGCTGGTCCTCGCCACGGAAGAAGCACATGGGCTGATGCTTACCCCCGCAATTCGCGACAAGGACTCTGCGCCGGCATGCATGTTCCTCGCCGCCCTCCACCAAAAAGTGCGGCGGGAGGGACGGAACCTGCTGGACTACTACATCGAAATACTGGAAAAGCTCGGCGGCTACGCGGACACGGGCCGCTCCCTGGTGATGACCGGAGCCGAGGGGGGAATCCAGCGCGACCGCATTGTGGCATCCCTGCGAGCTGCGTTGCCGGAAACTCTGGGCGGCCGCCCCGTGCGCAAAGTGGTGGATTACTGGAATGAGATCTTGTTTGGCAAGTTGCAGGGCAGCACGGATCAACTCTCGCGCAACGTCCTGCAATTTTTCCTGGACGGCTTCATCGTAACGGTTCGCCCATCCGGCACTGAGCCGAAGTTGAAATTCTATTGTCAGCTCGTACCAGAAGGCGACCTGCCAAAACTGCGGGGAATTGAACTGATGCACGATTTGACGGAGCAAGTCGATGTTATGGCGCGCGCGGTTTATCAGGAATTGCTGGCCCGCCTCGATTTGCATTTGGGAGAGCCCGGGTTGCTGCTGCCCGACATCATCGACATCGGACGCAAACAGGAATTTGAGAACAAAACCGTTCCACAGCTTCGCGAAGCGCTGGCGCAAGGCCGCTTCAAGAACCTGGATGAACTTCTGGAATGGCTGAGGGGCGAAGTGGCGGCAATGACCCCCGGCGCAAATCCGCTCCCTGCATTGAGGGCAAGCGTCGCCCACCTCTGCCGACAATGGCAGAACGAACTTGGGGGTACGCCGCTTCTCGCTGAATTGGCAGCGTGGGCGGGTCCGCGAGAACACGCACGATGACCGTCTGGTAGCGCGCCTCGATTTCCTCACCGAACCTGCGCTTCAAAATGCACTGTACCTTGAGGATGGCTCCATTCCAGGGTGCTGCCATCGCGTGCAACCATCGCATCTGAATCTTTGTTAACGCTGACCACTTTCAGCCCCTCGGGCAATCGGCAATGCAGCGTTGCATTGTAAGGGACTTTGCTCGTGGGGAAATCAATCACTCCGGTCAATTTGGTTTTCGACGGGTCCAGCGAAAACCGGTACGTCAGCGTGCCAAAGTGGGTTGAGGCGTTTTGAATCCCCACTTCCTTGCCCGACCCCAGCCAACTGCGCTCAATGCCCCGGGCAAGATGCAGATGGTCGTCTTCCTCCATCACCAAGGCGTCGCGGAGAAAACGCACCACGGCCACGGGAGTCCACAAGTGCTGGCGGTCGCCGCTGGTCTTGGTCGTGTTCGGTTCCTGCCCGCGCTCCTCGCACCACGTATAGAGGGGAGTGCCGTGGTTCAGCGTGGCATAAAGCAACTTGATGGCGGCGTCGCCTTCATCGCGCGCCAAATGTGCCTCCGCCAAGTTGTCGAGGGCAATGGCCACCCACATGCCGTCTTTCATCCACCCCGTGTGTACGGGAATTCCTCCCGGGCTCATGTTTCGTTCAATGTATTTCAGGGTCCCATCGATCAGCTTATCGGAGGGAGGTAGCAATTCCGTGGGGAATAACGCGTTCAGCACGCCCCAGCGGCTTCCGGTGACTTTCCCCGGAACGGCGGAAATCCATCGCGTGCCATCGCTCTCGGTGATGGCTCCGCGGTCGAGCGCCACCAACAAATCCTTCTTCCCGCGCTCGTAAATCTGCTGCAACTCCGTAGCGTCTTCCGTCCGGTTCAAGATGCGGGCTGCTTCCAGAGCCAGCTTGTCTTCATAGAGTGCCCAGATATTATGCGTATAGAAGACGCCGTACATGTCGTCGCCATCCATCAGGCCCCCGTCACCCATGCCACGCGGCATCAGGCCGTAGGTAAGCGGACGCTGCCCACCCGGGTCCAGAATGCGGGTGCGGGCGCGCTGCTTTTCCTGCCAGCGGGAGCTCGCCAGCATTTGGGGATAACGCTTTTCCAGGGAAGCCGTATCTCCACTGAGCCAGTAGTGTTCCATCACCACCCAGGCTTTGAAGCCGGAGGTACCCCACATAAGGTGCGCCCAATACTTCGGCTCAGTCCAATTGCCGTCCGGTTCCTGAATGTCCAGATCGACTCGGTAACCAAGTTCCGCCAGGTCGTGGAGCCCCACCTGGTCCAGAGCCACCGCCACAATCGCCGACTCAAAGGCGTTGGGAGCAGAGCGGTAGACCTGTGTGCCCGGGATCGTACCGATGTAACCCTTGGCAATGGGCTCACGCATGATAAAGAGATCGGCCAGGCACGCGTAAAATGCGTTACGCACCTCCCGATCCGGAATGATCACGCGGCTGGCGCGGTCAAGCAGGTCAAACCATTCCTTCTCCGCACTATCGAATTCGCTACCCCAGTCCTTTGTCCGTAATGCCGCAACGTCGTCCTCTTCATTCTTGTAGGGCCGAATTAGCCAGGCCACGCGCGTTTCGCCCGGCTTGAGATCCCATTTCATGGTCAGAACCGCGGCTGCCGCCAGCGGGTATTCGTCGGCACCGATTCCCAGGATTACAACCTGGTCCGCGGGCGCTTGCCAACCGGCCAGCAAGTGGTCGGCGGGGGCCTGGTGATCCACCCAGGCGGGGTTATAGCCGATCCAGTTCCCCGGCACTTCGCAGCGCAGGGTCATGGTTTCGTTGTGAGTACTGGAATTTGTCAGCGTAATTTTCCCGACGGCCGCCGTAGCTCCACCCGCAATTTCGAGAGTCAGGTTGCCAGCCGCATCGTGATAAGTGTTTCTCAAAACGGGCAGATAGCCGCGGGATCTCTCCCATTTACTTTGCGCAAATGGATGACCGTCAATCTGCGGCTCGATATTGACTTTCCATTTTGTGGGAGGGGTAAGAAAAGACTGAAAGGAATAGTAAATCAGATTCTCGTACGTCCAGGACATTTGCAACTTTCCCGGCAGGGCGTCGAGCAGGGTCTTGTTGCTGCTGTCCGGCAGGGCCACGGTGATGCGGTGCGGTGGAGCAAAGGCGTAATTGAAACTGACGGCAGGAACACTATCCTTGGCAATTCCTGCCGCACAGGCAATAACCAGCGCCAGTAGTAATTGCCGTGGCCGGTAAAAGTCAGTCTTCATTATGAATCCTCCATATTGTGCTGCCGGGGTTATAGCATATGCCAAGCCCGAATTGCGGGGGAATTGAGAGTGTAGCGCCGGCCTTGAGGTCGGCAAGTGCTGACCTCAAGGTCAGCGCTACGAACGGCCCCTGAGAATCAAATGTGCCGGGGAATGAATCCTTTGACCTCACAGGAATTCAGGACGATTATCGCGTATCGGGCTTCAGCTCACCGACGATGAACCAATACGCAAGAAGTCCCGCGACCAGGACGATGGCGGCAAGGGCAAAGCCCGGAAAGTAGCTTCCGGTGTGGTAAATCAGGAAACCCGTGGCCAGGGGCGCGAGGATGCCGCCCACATTCCCCACAAAATTCTCGATGCCGGTCCAGACCCCCATTTCATGAGGCGGCGCGCAGCACTGAAGGATGGCGAACAGGTTTCCCGTGCCCAATCCTACGAACGATGCCCCCATCAGAAAGAAGAGTACCGATGTGGCAGTTTGAGCGCGGGCGACAGGGATCAGCAGGAGTCCGGTCAGGAAGGCGATGGTGAGCATGGTCTTGCGAGTCCGGGTCTCGTTGTAACCGCGGCGAATCAGCCAGTCGGTGATCCACCCCCCGAGCGGTTGACAGATCCCAAAAACGCAATAGGGCAACGCGGCGTAAACTCCGGCTTTCAACACCGTAAGATGGCGGACAGTCACAAGATAGTCCGGCAGCCAGGTGACCAGCAGGTACCAATAGTAATCGAAGCAAAAGAAGCCCAGGCAGATGCCGACCAGGTTCCGGTTAAAGTGGAATCGGCGGGCGGGGAGTCGCGGAGCTGAGAGCGGGGACGACGGATCGCTGCGCACGCCTTGCAGATTTCGGGGAGCGACAAGCAGCCAGGGCACCACCCACACAACTGCCGTGAAGCCCACGAACACGAACATCCGGCGCCACCCATAATACAGGATGAGCATGGCAATAAGTGGCGCGCCCACGGCAAGTCCCGCGCGCGTGCCGCTATCGAAGAGACCGGAGGGAAATCCCCGGTCGGAGGAAGCGAAGAGCACACCGACAATTTTGGTTCCACCGGGAAGGTAAATGGACTCACCGATGCCAAGAAGGCAGCGCATGAAAAGCAGAACGCCCAAGGTGCCGGCGAGGCCGGTAAATCCGCACGCAAGTGACCAGAGCGCAAAGTGAGCCGCATACAGCCATCGGAGGTTCAGGCGGTCCACGCCCCAGCCCACCGGTATTTGCATCAGGGCGTATGACCAGAAGAAGGACGAGAGCACCAACCCCTTCATCTCAGGGCCAAGATGCAGGTCGAGCGAAAGATACGGCAAAGCAACAGAGATGGTGGCGCGGTCGAGGTAGTTAATGAACGAGGCCACGAACAACAAGCCGATAATTCCCCAGCGGCGCGAATTCGAAATCGGTAAGAGGCCCGGCAGACAAGCGGCAGCAACGGAGCCGGGGTTGTTATCCTTGTTCATTGAACCATCCCAATGCCAGAGGTGGCCGCAGCATATCGCAATTTGTGAGCAGGGCAAAGAGGGGAATCTGCAGTCTGTTCCCCTGGTCCCCCACCAGGGTGAAAAATTCTTACTTGGAATAGAGCCCTTCCTTGAGATCCAGGCTGGGCTTAGGCCCAAAACTGCCAGTGGTCACGCCCTCGCCGGAGGCGATGTACTCCTTCATCCTGGCCGACATTTGCCGCGCCACATCGGGATATTTTTCGGCAACATCCGCTAATTCCTTTGGATCGTTTTGAAGATTGTAAAGCTGCGGCTGGTAAGGCATGGAAGCGGCGCCGGGAGACTTGCGATACTTGTCCTGTTTCGCTTCCGGCTTCCAGATTTCACTGTAGCTCCACTCCGCGTTCCTTATCGCTCCCACCCAGCCGTAGGTTTGCACAACATATTCATGGGTGGAAGTGCCGGTTCCCGTGGCGAGCGGCCAGAAGTCGCTGCCCGTTACCCGCGAAGGCGGCTTTAGTCCCAATCGGCCGAGCACCGTGGGCATGACATCCGGAATTTGTATGAATCCCCCCGCCTTCTTCCCGGCATAGGGGTTTCCCGGCACGTGCACGAGCATCGGAACGTGCGTCACCTGGCCGCGTAGCTTGTCCGGCCCTTTCAGGAATTGCTCGTGCTCGCCCAACATCGCGCCATGATCGCCCATAAAGACCACTACGGAATTTTCCAGCAATCCAAATTGCTCAATCGCTTCCAGGATCGACCCCACCCAATGATCCACACAGCTCACCGCACCCGCGTAGTTGGCGCGCATCCGGTTTTTGATGTCGTCAGAGAGCAGGATGGTGTCGTAGGAAGGTTCAATGAAACTTGGGCCGTGGGCATTGGGCATGTGCTTTTCCAAAAACCGCCGCGGCGGATCCCAGGGTTCATGGGGATCGAAAAACTCCACTTGGAGATAAAAGGGCTTTTCCGCGTAGTTCTGGTTTAGCCAGCGGGTGGCGGCCTGCGCCGTGATCTGGCTGACCGACTCGCCCTGCTGCTGCCACCGGTTCTTGTTGGCTTTGTATTGGCTCAGATGATCCCGAAGGCTGGGATACTTGGCAAGAAAGTCGTCGGATGTAAGATCGCTGACATCCAGCAGACGGTGAGGCGAGGTGCCGTAGAAGTCAAACTCAAGGCCGCGAATCCATTCCCACGTTTGAAATCCGCGATGAAAGTTTCGGCCGGGCTTGAACTGGTGGTACACGCTGCTGATCAGCGCGTTGATGTAGCCCGCTTCCAGCAGCGTCTCACTCAGCGTGACGTCTTCATGGTAGAGCGGGTGCCACCCGGGAATCTGAACATTCTCGTGTTGAGGGAAAAAATAGGCAGGTATGCCGCGGCGTCCCGTGTAAAGGGTGCGGCGGATCGCGATGGTCGGCATCAGCTCGGCGTAGGCATCGGCGAAGACTGTGGCACGTTGGGCAAACCGGTCGAGGTTCGGAGTCTCCAGGTGCTCCAGCCATTTCGGGCCATAGCACGCCAGGTTGTCAGCGCGAAAAGTGTCGGCCACGATCACAATCAGGTTCAGGCCATTACCGGTTTGCTGGGGCGGTTTCTGCCACTCGGCCCCGCACGTGCGGTCTTCTGCGCCATGGGTTTGAGCTGCAGCCGGAAGTCCCGCCGCACTCGCCGTTGCTCCCGCCACAGCGCTTTTCAGGAAACCTCGCCGTGAAAAATCCGCGCCGCTCATGCAAACCTCCCCGTGATTGAGCTCAAGTAGGCTGACGAGAAATCGTTGGGCGTGACGTAGCGGCGGGTTTACCCCGCCATTTACCGCATATTTCGAAATACGATGACGGCATAAACCCGCCGCTGCACCCTTTTCATCAGCCTGCCAGGCCGCCTAATGTACCATTTGTGATGCCTGAATCCAGTCCCGACGGGGCGTCCTAGCAACACGGCTGTCCAAATTTGCAAACCCATTTCCGCCCAACTGTAAATTCAATACCAAAACTAACGATTCTTTTTCCCTCGCCCCCTTGGGGGAGAGGGGGGACCGCAAGGCGGAGGGGGCCCCACGTTCTGCTTGTTGTGGGGGTGAGGGGGTTCGTAGCAAGCTAGAAACCACTGGTCAGAGTTGCAAAACCAAGTTAAAGGGCATAACTGAAAAGCCAGAAGTTTCGGCAGCGTCTCTGTAATCCCCATAGTTTTGGACCCCCTCACCCGTCCCGCCCCGACTGATGAAAACGTCGGTTGCGGGCCACCCTCTCCCCCAAAGGGGCGAGGGAAGTAGATTCAAATTACCTCGTCTCTCGTCTTTTTGGAGGAGAGGGGGAACCGCAAGGCGAAGGGGGCCCCGCGTTTTGCAGGTTGTGGGGTTGAGAGGTCCAATTGGCATCAGGCAGCTTAAGTAAACAGCATTGCACTTAGTCCGCATTATTATTCACGACACCTGGAGGCTCGCATAGGGTTGCCGAAAGCGTGGCCCATTCTTCAATCATGCGGTTGCCATGACCTTCGACCGCTCTTTCCGAACCGTCTCCAAAAGCGTGTCCCACCCATGGACAAACATATTGCGGAAATACCGGAGGGGCGCAAAATCGGCGAATTCTTCCACGCTCAGTCCGTCGTCACAATAGGCCTTGCGGAAGTCCGGGAGCTTGTCGCACAGCTCGTCGATCAACGCCTGCGGGTCGTGGGCATCAATGCGCGAGGTGATGGCAGGATTCGCCTTGATGATCTCATCGGCCGTGCTCCAGTTGATGGTCACGTGCGCCGTTCCGCCCACCATCTCTGTAAAGTGATGAGTGCCGCGGGCGCCGCCGCCCATCAGGGTGATGTCATACCCGCGTTTGCGCATCAGGGCGTACTGTTTTCTTGCCAGGATGCACCCGGCCTGGGCAAGTCCCTGGGCGGAGACCTGAATCCCTTCGCGCTCTGCCGTCTTCGCCAGGCACTCGTCAAAGATCCCGGAAATGTGGGTGACGTAGAAGGGCGGATGCTTCCCGCATCTCTGCGAAATCCGCTGATATAGTTCGCAAACCTCGATGGCCTGAGCCATGGCGAACACTTCCGTGGCGATAATCGGCATGTTCTCAGGGATCAGCTTCTCGAACGCTTTCAAACCCGCCGCCGTGCAGGGAATCTTGGTGATGAAATTCCTGGAGATTTCGCGAAACCGCATCGCTTCATCCACGATGTGGCCGGCGTCATCGTCGGCGTGAGGATCACCTTGAATGGATACCAAGCCCTGCCGGCCAGGGGCGCGGTCATAGAGGTCCAGAAATTTCTCCATGATCGTCTTGACGATGGCCTGCTGAGCCCGATCGGCGGCGTGGCGATTGTCGGGGCTTTCCCGGATCACTTGCCGGATGGCTGCCATCGCCCGGTCGGGTTCCATCTTGATGACGCGAGCGGAATAGGTGGGGTTGGTGGTGCAACTGATCGCCCCTGCGGCAATCGCCAGATCAGCCTCTTCCAGCGTGGGATTGTTGATCCAAAGTCGTGTCGGCGTTTCCCGGCTTAGACGCTGAAAATACCCCTCCATATCCTCAACCCTCCGCAACCAGCGTTCGGTTATTTGGAAAAGCGCTCCCCATTTTCTGCAACGACTCCCAGCCTTTCCTCACCACCTCCGCAGGATTCGCCTGCTGGAGTTCGCCATTCCATATTTCCAGCGAAATCGCTCCCTTGTAACGCAAACGGTCAAGTTGTTTGAAAATTGGGGCGAGGTCGATGATGCCATCGCCGGGAAAGGTGCGATTGTCGTGAGGTGTGCGCAACTTTTCCATGGGCAAATTCATGGCGTCGGAGACATGCACCAGGAAGATCTCCTCCGGAGCGACATTCTGAAAATCTTCAATCCTCGACCCGCCGAGAAAGAAGTGGAAGGTGTCAATGACCAGGCCTCCATTGGGGCAAGCAGCGGCGGAAACCAGATCCCGCGCACTGCGGAGGTCTTTGACTTCAGGCGCGATTCCCGGAAACTCCAGGGCGATCCGAACGCCATACTCGGCCGCCACTTGGCACACTTGGCGGAACCGCTCCGGAGCGCCATTAAGCCATCCCGGCTCGCCCGCCGGGATGGTCACAACAATCTCGCACCCCAGGCCGCGCGAAACCTCGCAAATGTGATGAGTTTGCTTGAGAACTTCCTGGAGTTGGGCGCTACCGGCATCCTGCCAGCCTTTGAGGAAACAAAACTCCGCCACCCGCAGGCCGGCAGAGTCCAAGTGCTTTTTGATTTCATCCAAAGACTTGCCCTGCTGCATCGCCGCTTCCACATCTTTCAGCCAAAGGCCAATCTGGCGAAAGCCCGCCTCCCGCGCCAACTCGATCTGTAAATCGAGTGGCGCGTTCTTGATGGTTGCCGTGTTCAGGCAAAAGCGATCGTACATATTGACCCACGCACAAGGGCGGACGCGGACTGCCAGCCCCGCAAAATAAGGCATTGTGTCAGTATATGGCCCTGTAACCAACCCATATCATGTCCGATATCATACATCTTGGTGCCCGCGAAACGCAATTGCAAGTCTGGGATGAGTTCGGGGTCTAAACAGGGCTGCGGAAGAACTCATCAGCACGGGTAACTACCCCGTTCTCTGCGCCTTTTGTCGTACGCAAGACAGGTCGCAGTGATACCATCGGCCGGAACAGCCTGATGTGGAAATTCGGCTGGATTGGCAAGTGGGCCCCAATGTTTGATCCGATCAATGACTCCACAGACCGAAACTGGAAGATATGGTTGGTCTTCACTGCACTCGCGATAACACTGATTGCAAGTCTGATTATGGTCTTGCGGATGACCCAAATGCCGCTGAAGTCATACGCTGGACGGCTTCCGGCGCTGACCAGCGAGCAACGTGAAACTGCCGCGGGAGTACACCAGGTTGTTGAGTCGCTGGCTGCTGAGTAGTAGCTACAAGAATCTGGAGAATAATCCAGCTCGGAGCCGGATCACCGTGCGCTTGCTATGAATCCCAACTACATCTTCGTTCCCGCTTTGGGCTTGGCAGGGGCCTTTTTTTTGCTGGGTTTTCGACTGCGTAAGAATATCGTCCGCCCACATGGGGCTGCTTTGGCGATAATTGCCAGTGCAATTCTCGCGCTCCCAGGCGCCCTCATGGTGGTTTACTACTTTCACCTCTTTGACAATGCGGTGTGGTTCTACGAGTTCCGAGCCCTGCACTATAGTGAATTGTCTATTTCTGGTCTCGGATTTATGGCCGGAGTCTTCCACTCCAATGACCCACGCGATAGCCTTTGTCGCAGGTTTTCAGCGCCAGTAGTTTTATTCCTCGTTCTCATGGTCCCGTTCATAAAGCCCATACTTGCCTCCGTGGATTTCAGCCAGATCAAGAATCGGTGGGCGGGCGATGTCTGCCTCCAAAGCACCCCCTCAACGTGTGGACCTGCCAGTGCGGCTTCCCTGCTCAAATCCTTTGGGCAGGAAGCATCAGAAAGGGAGTTGGCAAGGGAGTGCTTTACCTCCACAGGCGGAACGGAAAATTGGTACCTTGCCCGGGCGTTTCAAAGACGTGGTATTGACGTTCAATTCCTGAACTTGCGGGAGACGCCCGGACATATTCCAGTTCCAGCTATTGCCGGCGTTACCCTAAGGGATGGAGCCGGCCATTTCATTGCCGTTCTGGCAGAAACTCCGACGGAGTATGTTTTCGGGGATCCGCTGACAGGCAGGATTGCCGTTCCCAAGAATCTGGTGAACAAGCAATTTCGTTTCACCGGCTTTTTTATGGCAGTTCATCGGAGGGGCGCGGCCGGTGGGTAGATTCCAGCGGAGCGCCTAGGGATCCGGCGTCGAGCCGCCGCAATCCAAGGCGCTTCGCGCCGCGTTACATTCAGCCGGGGGCAGCGTGGACGGATTGGACACTAGCCTCCATTTTCCTATTGACGGAGCCGCTATAATAGGCTATGTTATGGACTGGTGGTGGCCGGCGGCAGAGCGCCCCGGCGCTTCCACGCAGTGACTTAACGAGGCTGGGGAAAGATGGTACAAACCCTGAACGCAACGCAAGGTGAACCGAGCCATACAGACTTCTTCTTGCCCCTGGCAAGGCGCGAATTGCAGGCTGACTTCATGTCGTACCCAGGCACAAAGAGACATTCCACGCTAAGCTGGCAACATAATGAAAACAAACGGTTGTAAACTGGATTTTTTCTCTCCAGGAGCTGAGAACATGCAGAGAATAAACCCACTTACGGAAATGTCAAAAAACCAGATATCGCTGAGACAAACTGTCCTTGCAAATTAACCCCTGATTGCATGCCGCGGCCTTCCTCCGTCGCCCCTCATGACAGGTCTTATGGGCTATTTAGGCGTGCTTTTCGTGACCCGTGGCGAGATTTACGGCGAAGTCGAGGGCGTAGATGAAGCTGGCGGTGGAGGCTACTCCGCGGCCGGCGATATCGAAAGCCGTCCCGTGGTCAACTGAAGTTCGAATGATGGGAAGGCCCAGGGTGACGTTGATGCCTCCCTCAAAATCCAGGAGCTTTAGCGGCACGTGCCCCTGGTCGTGATACATGCACACAATCGCGTCAAACTTCTTCTTGCGCACGGCCAAATAGAAAAGCGTGTCGGGCGGGAAGGGGCCATCGACCGGCATCCCCTGGCTCTGCGCCCATTCCACCGCAGGCCTGATCTCCTTGATCTCCTCATCACCAAATAAACCGTTCTCGCCGGCGTGGGGATTCAAGCCGGCAACGGCGATGCGGGGATTATCTTTCAGCCGCCGCATGGCCTCGCAGGTCAGGCGGATGATGGTGCAGATGCGCTCCTTCTTGACGCGGGCGATGGCGGTGGCAAGAGAGACGTGCGTGCTGACATGGGTTACCACCAGTTGGTCAGAGACCAGCATGATGGTGACGTCAGGGACGCCGCAAACATCACCAATCAATTCCGTGTGCCCAGTGAATTGCGGATCGGATAGCTGGGTGGCTTCCTTGTTCATGGGAAGCGTGATCATTGCGGCGATTGTCCCTGCAAGCGCCGCGTGCGCTGCCGCCACCACGTATTCCCGTGCCGCCTGTCCGGACTTCGCGTTGAGCTTGCCCGCGGACACATCCTGCCGCGACATGACCCCGGCATCAATAACATTCAACGGGCCCGGCCCGTACTCATCGGGTGTGGCGATTTTTCGGAGGGACACACCACACGCAAGGCGGTCGTTATAGTATTCAAGCGCCGCCAGGTCACCGAACGCCACGATGGGGACCTTCACTTTGCCCTCTGAAAATGCCTTAAGGAGGATCTCGGGTCCGACCCCGCTTGAGTCGCCCATCGTGACTCCAAATAATTTGTCCATGGCTTTTACCTTTTCCCCAGCCCCGATTATTCATGAATGTTTTGCAGCAATGAAGGGCGGTAAAGAATTTCGCACAGAGGTCACGGAGCTAAGACACAAAGGCCGCAGAGAGATCCGGAGATGTTCTCTGTAATACAAGTGTGTAACCTCCTGGTTTCTTGGCAAGAATTTCCGGAAGTGCCACGGGCGTCCAGCCCATGCTGGAGCATGGCCAGCATGGCCATGGCACGCCTCTGGTTGCGGCTCTGCCGCGCTGTGTACCCAGTGGTTAAGCGATCCGATAACTCGTTCGATAAAGAGCGCCGTGGACTCTGGGTGAAACATTCTTAAATCCGCCCTCGGCCGCCCTCTCCCAAGGGATTAGGGTGGCACGTGCCGGGCTAGAGCCCGGCGCTACCTATCGACTTCCGAATGGTCGTAAGAACATCCTCAGGTCCAAAGCCGCCCGCTTTGGTTACCACGTAGAGGTCGCGATCCCGATGGCCAACGTGCGGGCCAATTTGTTTTGCCTCAATTTTGGAAATGGGAATACCTTCCATCACTTCGCCCAATGGATGCAGCGGTGGATTGCCAATCGCTTCCACAATGGCATACGCCGTGTCGCCACCGAATATTACCAGAAGATCGACGGGAAACCGCGCCAGGAGCCGGCAAACAGACAGCGCCAGACATCTCGCGAAATCAAGAGTTGCCCTGTCTGTGGTTCCGCCTTGTTCCAGGACCATCCAAGCGTCATCGCTCAGAGTGGCCGGCATTGCGTGGCCATCGACGGACCCAAAAGCCTCTCGCTTCGCATGCTCCACCTGCTGAAGCGAAACTTTGTGCAGGCTCCCATTAACGATCAGCGCATTTCCAACGCTGGGCAGCGCGGGCGGCGGGCAGCGATGAAGGTCGACAAGACGGGCAAGGTGGGTGGCAAAACCCGCGGGTCCCGCGACGAGTCGAAACATTGGGGAATTGATGAATGCGCGCGCGGCGGCTTCCACGTCGGCATCGGTTTCGCCATCGCAGATTGTTATGCCCCCTGGTTCGCAATCGGAGATATTCGCCACCGTTGTCATCCGGACAGACAGGTTGCTTTGTGCCGCCAACATTGTGGGTATGTGGCTTTCGATCACGGGATTCAGAGGATCACTGGCAAAGGACGTGGCGCCTACTAAAACTCCATCCACGTAGAGCGAGCCATTTCTAACCGTTCGCCCCATCTGAGGATAGGCCGGAACGTAGAGAAGCGGAGAACCTGAACAGGCACGAATCAAGGCCGCAAGCTCCGCCCCAATATTTCCGCGCAGGGTTGAATCGGTTTTCTTGTAGATGCAGGTGAACGCTTCACCGCGCGCAATCTGGGCAAGATCATGCACTCGCCGTGCTGCTTCCGCGGCCGCAGCATGTCGGGTCTCCGTATCCACCACGAAGGCACCCGTAGCATTCTGAAGTTCGGGAAGCAGAAGGCCTGGGCCGGTTTTGACTTGCGAGTTCACCCCCGCCGCGGCGAATTTGGACCCAACCTCGAGGGCTCCGGTCAAATCATCCGCCAGCACAAGTATTCGACGCTCTGCCATTGTTCGCCTGGTTTTTCCCTGAGCACGGAATTGTAGCGCAAGCCGGAATTTCTGGTGGATAGATTTATGCCGAAGGGGATGTCAGCCTGACAAGACTTATCGCATGATGCAGCGGTATGCGACAATTTTCCAAAGGCGCGGATAAAGTTCTAAGCGTCAACGCCACCCGGCACCGGAGCCTCCCTGGGCAGAAGTTTTCGATCCTGCATATCCGACCAGAAAGCCGGAGGAATCGGGAAACTTAACATGCGAACATTCTCGTCGAGCTCCGCTTCCGAGCGGCTTCCCGGAATGATTGAGATCACGGCCGGGTGCGCGAGAGGAAACTGTAACGCGGCGGCTTTCAGCGGCACTCCATGGGCGCGACAGACCTCCTCAATTTTCTGGACGCGTTCCATGATTTCTGGAGGCGCAGGTTTGTAAGCGAACTTGGCGCCGGGCTGTGCTCCTGTAGCTAAAATGCCACTGTTATAGGGTCCGCCAAGGATGATTCCAATGTGCTTCTGAACACAGAGAGGAAAGAGCTCGTGCAGCGCCGATTGAACCAGCAGCGTGTAACAACTCGCCAACAAGAAGCAGTCGAAATCCGCATCTTTGGCAAATCGCGTCAGCATTTCCGGCTGGTTCATCCCGGCGCTGATCGCACGGATCGCGCCCTGCTCGCGAAGCTTATGCAGCGCCGGATACGCCCCACGCATGACCTCGTCGTAGTGATCATCAGGATCGTGTATGTGCAAGATATCAACTCGATCGAGATTCAGGCGGCGAAGGCTTGCCTCATGGGAGCGCATCACGCCGTCATGGCTGAAGTCAAAAACGGCGCGCACCGGAGGAGTATTGATGTACTCCCCTTGCGTCGCGGCCACTTTGGCAGGTACTTCCGGCACCAGCATCCTACCCACCTTGGTCGCCAAAACGAAGGAGTCGCGGTTGACACCCTGGAAGGCTTTACCCACACGGGTTTCGCTTTTCCCCAAACCGTACAACGGGGCGGTATCAAAAAGCCTTACGCCAGCATTCAACGCCCGGCGCAAAGTGGCCACCGCCTGATCCTCGGGAACATCGGTAAAGAGTCCCGCCAGGGGTCCTCCGCCAAGACCAAGACGAGTAACCACCAGATTGGATTTGCCGAGGCTGACTTGTTGAAATGGATTCATCTAGTTCGCACCCCCGTGCAAAATAGAACGTGCGGCATACCTTCCTGTGTCAAGGCAAGCATGCTGTTGAAAGGTAATTAAAGTGAGCCCTTCTCAAAAAGAAATTGTCGTTGCCCGTTGGAATAGCAAAGCAGAATATCCGCTGAATTTATTTGATGTCAAGATCGTGATCGATTGAAATGTGGTAGGCAGTAGGCGAAGGCAGCAAGCGCCTTGGGCGAGCGGAAAACCACGTAGTGATTTCCGGAGGTTTGCTTTTCACTTGGTGCCGAACCACCAGTCCATTAGGACCACGGTGCTTACGCTCACAATGTGTTGCTGAAGAAAATTCTTGACAGGGTCGCGGCAATTAGAATAAAACGCTAAGGTTTTCGAAGATATCGGATGTCGGACATGTCAGCATCTCTGCGATGGGTTGCGGGTGAAGCCCATGAGCGGTGACTCTGCGCGTAAGTCACCGCTCCGGGGGGATGTTGGGTCGGCACTGAAATCCCGCTTTGGCAACGTGCTGAAAAGAGTTATGCTGAGGCGCTGACTGGGACAGTCTTCATCGCAGGGCTAACAAAGTAAATAGCGGCAGTGCCTGGCATGTGCCATCAAGCATGCTTCAAAGTGTTTTTAGCATATGAGTGTGGATGAGTCTGTGTGACAGGCGTCCACGACCCTTCAAGGGCTTTCAAAATTAAATGATGATCTACGCGGCGAAGAAACTTCGGCGTGTGGCGCAGCGCGGCGGAGTCTCAACCAAACGCGTGCCATGGCCGTCCCGGCCATGCTCGAGCACGGGCGGGACGCCCGTGGCACGACATTATTCGGGCCTACGACCCGCGTAGCGCGCTTGCTAAGAAACCGGAATTTACGAGTTTGCAACAGACGTGCCGTTCATGTGTGCAGAGGGGGCTGTGACACTGGGGGGACGTGTCCCTGGAAGCCCTGACTGGAGAATCCATGGCTAGTGCTGGTGGTTTTGCAGTAGGCATCCTGATGGGTCTGTTGGCGGGCTTGGTGAACGGTATCTTTCTGCTTCCCATGCGCTATATCAGGAAGTGGGAATGGGAAAATGTGTGGTTATTCTTTTCAATTCTATCCACTATCCTGTTTCCCTGGATTGCCGCGTGGGTAGCGGTTCCCCATCTTGCTGACGTCTTTCGTTCCGTGTCCTTCTCGGCGTTTATGCCGGGATTGTTGGCAGGGTTGGTGTGGGGAGTGGCCCAGGTGATGTACGGACTCTGTTGCGGCATGGTGGGAATCGCCATTGGCAGCGCGGTGATCAGCTGCACGGCGATCATTGCCGGTACCCTGGGGCCAATGATTGTTTACGCCCCCAGCAAACTCTTGAGCTCGTCAAGCCTGGTGCTGCTGGTTGCCACCGCCCTGATTATTGCCGGCGTCTACATGTACGGAAGGGCCGGGGCCAGCAAAGAGCGGGAAACCGCTGGCACAAAAGAGAAGCAACTCGTCGGGGGTTCGTTTAAAGTCGGGCTGACGATGTGCTTGATCTGTGGCATGCTGGGCACGGCTTTCGTCTATGGCGGGAAATCAAGCACGGCCTTGGTGGAAGCCGCGAAAGCCACCGGCGCCGCGCCGATGCTGGCATTTTACGTTGCCTACGTGGTCACCTTTAACGGCGGCGCCATTCCCGGTGTTCTCTATTCGCTTTACAAGCTTAGACAAAATAATACGGGCGGCAATTTCCTGACCAGCGGCGCCTTCATGTGGAATTTGGGCATGGCAACGGCCATGGCCCTGTTGTGGTATAGCGGCCTGCTGCTGTATGGCATGGCGTCTGAAAATCTGGGAAAACTGGGTGCATCGGTGGCGTTTGCGTTGTTCTCCAGCGGAACGATTTTGTTCGCGAACTTGTTCGGGTGGCTGGCCGGCGAGTGGAAGGGAGCAAGCCGCACCACCATTCAAGGTTTTGTAAAAGGCATGGTGTTCATCGTTTGCGCCATCTTCATCATCGCTTTCGGAATGAACACGCAATAGAGCTGGCCGGAGGTGCTTTCCGAACCACGTTGCAATCGAAATCACAGGGGGGCTATGAGCGATAATGCTTCTGCAAATTCACCAATCATGCTGGGGTTATTTCAGCAGATGCCGTTGCCGGCGGTTTCACGTTACCTGGCCCAGCAGGGATGGAAGTGGATTGTCCTCGACATGCAACATGGTCCGATGAATTACGAGACGGCCTATGAGTGCATCCACACATTGCGCGCCCACGGGGCCAAGCCTTATGTGCGAGTCTCTGTCGATCTTCCTAGTGAGATTCAGAAGATCCTCGACCTCGGCGCCGCAGGCATTGTGGTTCCGGTCGTAAACTCCAAAGAACAGGCGCAAGCCGCGGCCTACGCCGCAAAGTATCCGCCCCTCGGTGGCCGCTCCAAGGGCGGAGATCTGGCATACCACTATGGCGAAGGTTACACCGACCGCGCCAATCGGGACACCAAACTCCTTGTCCAAATTGAGCACATCGATGCCGTCAGGTCGGTCGAGCAGATCCTGGCGGTGGATGGAGTGGACGGCTGCTTTATGGGGCAGGTGGACCTTGCCCTCTCCATGGGCTTGGGCCATAAAAACTTCAAAGACAACGAAGAGCACCGGAAAGGCATTCAGCATTCCGTGGACGTGTGCAACAAGTTGGAAAAGCTGGCATGCTACAACGCCTTTTCCGTTGCGGAAGCCAAAGAGCGCGTGCAACAGGGGTTCCACGGCATTACCATGCGGTCGGATGTGGATTTGCTGTTGGGGGCCACGGGGCCTTTGCTAACCGAACTGCAAAGCAACTTTGGGAATGCAGGGTAGGGGGAGGGGCCGACCTAAAGGTCGGCGCTACGATGCTCGTTGTGGCGGCTTTATGCCGCCATTTGACCTGTAGCGGCAATATCCGGGAAGGGGAAAACCAATGACGAACCATCAAATGCTGATCGGCGGAAAATGGGTGAATGGCGCTGAATCCATGCAAGTGCTGAATCCCGCGACGGAGCAGGTGCTGGCGACGGTTCCGGCAGGCACTGAAGCCGATGCGCAACAGGCTCTCAAAGCGGCCGCCGGAGCGCAGCGTGCCTGGTCCCGGTTGACCGGCGTTGAGCGCGGAAATGTTTTGCGGCGCTGGGCCGATCTGGTTGATAAGAACAAGGCGCGCTTGGCCGAGATTACTTCCCAGGAAGAGGGCAAGCCGCTTGCCGAAGCGCTGGGCGAAATCGATTTTGGCCGCAGTTGGCTTAACTACTATGCCGAGTTCGATCGCCGCATCGAAGGCGATATCATCTCCGCGGACAAACCCAACGAACAAATTTGGATTGTGCCCCAGCCCGTCGGCGTGGTGGGGGGGATTATTCCCTGGAACTACCCCTCGGCGCTGACCCTGCGGAAGGCGGCGCCGGCGCTGATCGCGGGCAACGCCATCGTTATTAAGCCACATGAAGATACGCCGCTGTCGGCACTCGAATTGGCAAAGCTCGCGCAGGAGGCAGGGGTTCCTGATGGAGTCCTCAGTGTGGTGACGGGCGCCGGCGAGGTTGTGGGAGAAGCTTTGGTGAAGAGTCCCATCCCCCGCTTGATTACCTTTACCGGCAGTGTGGAAACTGGCAAACGAATTATGCGTGTCGCTGCTGACACGGTGAAAATGGTTTCACTCGAGATGGGCGGCAAGGCTCCGTTTATCGTGATGGATGATGCCGACATGGAAACGGCAGTCAAGACGGCAGTGTTCTCCCGCTTCTTCAATTGCGGCCAGGTGTGCATTTGCAACGAGCGAACCTACGTCCACAAGCGCATCGCCGACAAATTCCTTTCCCGCTTTATTGAGGAAGTGAAGCTGTTGAAAATCGGCAATCCGCTTGACGCGGGTGTGCAATTGGGTCCGAAGGTGAACCGGCCGGAACTCGAAAAGGTTGAGCGCTACGTTGATGAAGCCCGCAAGGCAGGAGCAGAGGTGGCGATTGGTGGCAAGCGGCCCGGCGGCAATGATTTCAAGAACGGTTATTGGTATGAGCCCACGGTGATTACCGGCGTCCGCCAGGATATGAAGATCATGCAGGAGGAAGTTTTCGGGCCGGTGATTCCGATCATGGAATTCAGTGATTTCGATGAAGGAATGAAGCTGGCTAACGACTCGCGCTATGGCCTGGCCGCCTACCTTTTCACCAACGATATGAACCGCATCCTGCGCGCCGTTCGCGACATGGAGTGCGGAGAACTTTACATCAACCGCGGTCCGGGGGAATCGATTCATGGAT